>CAIVAR010000094.1 GCA_903904005.1 uncultured Anaeromyxobacter sp. | reverse complement strand
TTCGTGGCGTTGCTGAAGAAGGCCAAGGCGGGGCAGTCGCACGTGCAACCGAACGCGACCGACGAGCAGGTGCTGACGGCGGCGCTGGAACTGCTCGTCGAGAAGCAGGAGAAGCGCAAGGCCTCGGTGCCGGCGAAGGTGAAGCGGGAGGTGCGGGCCCGCGATGGCGGAAAGTGCCAGTGGCCCCTGGCCTCGGGTGGAGTCTGTGGCTCGGAGGCGAGGCTGGAGGTCGACCACGTGCAACCCCGCGGGAAGGGCGGCCCTTCCACGGTGGAGAACTGCA
Organism: uncultured Anaeromyxobacter sp.; assembly: GCA_903904005.1. GTDB lineage: Bacteria > Myxococcota > Myxococcia > Myxococcales > Anaeromyxobacteraceae > CAIOAK01. The sequence continues at coordinate 38,990 of CAIVAR010000094.1, read as the reverse complement.
GGGTCCTCTGCCGCGCCCATAATCTGGAAGCCGCGCGGAGGGAATACGGCGACGACGTGATGGATCTATTCACCCGTAGTGTGTCGCGGGCCCGGGAACCAGGGGCCCCCTACGGCGGCAGCGCGGCGAGCCCGGAGCGCGCATCCCCGTCAGATGGGTCGATCGCCAGCGCTGCCCGGAACGCCGCCCGCGCCTCGTCCACCCGCCCGAGCCTGGCGAGGTTCTGCCCCTGCGCGGTCGCGAGCCGTGCCTGCTCCGGGGCGAGCCGCCGCGCCTGGGCGAGCGTCGCCAGGGCTCCGCCCAGGTCCCCCTGCGACGTCTGGAACCGGGCGTAGAAATAGAACGGATCGGACAGGCCGGGTGCGATGCGGATGGCCTGCTGGTAGGCGTCGCGGGCACGGTCCGGCCGCCCCAGCCCCTGCTCGGCGATGCCCAGGTTCACGTGTGCCCGCCAGTAGCCGGGCGCCACCCGGATCGACGTCTGGAGCGGCGGGATGGCCTTCGCGTACTCCCCGCGGGCGGAGTAGGCCACCGCGAGGTTGTTGTTCACCACCACGTCGCGCGGCGCCTTGGGCAACTCCGACTCCCAGAGCGCGAGATCGCTGCGCCAGTCGGCGGCCCGGACCGCCGATCGGACCCCCAGCACCCCCACCAGCGCGAACACCGCACCCACCACGAGCGGCGTCCGGCGCAGCGAGCCGATCACCGCGGCCGCGGCGATGCAGAACCCCGCCGAGGGCAGGTAGGTGAGCCGCTCCGCCATGAGCACGCCGATGGGGATGACGTGCAGCACGGGGAGGAGCGCGCCGAAGGTCCAGAGGATCCCCGCCGAGGGCAGCGGGAAGCGGCGCAGGAAGAGGAGCGACCCCACCACGAGCGGTACCCAGACGAGCAGCGCGAGGAAGAGGTCCAGGGTCATGCGGGGAACGAGCAGGACCCGCGCCGCGTAGGCGAAGTCGGTACCCAGGAATCCCGGGAAGACGAGCATCCGGACGTACTCGGCGAGGATGCGCCCGGTGGTGAGCGTCACCGTCGATCGCGGCACGCCGGCGAGCCACTGGGCCTCGAGCGGTACGCCGCGCGGCATTCCCCGCAGCACGAGGTACGGGACGAGCGAGAGCAGGAGCAGGCCCGCCACCGCCACGGCGCGGAGCAGGGCGCGCCGCGCCTTGCCGTCCCGGAAGCCGGGCTCGTCGACGATGCCCGCCGCTCCCGGCACCGCCACCGCGACGATCCCGTAGAGGAGCGGGAAGACCGCCGCCCCCTCGTTGGAGAGGATGGCGAGCGCGCCGAGCCCCACCGACGACGCGAGGCGGCCGAGGCTGCGGGCCGCGCCCCGCCCGGAGAAGGCCACGAGCAGCGCGGCCAGGGCGAACACCGTCGAGAGCAGCTCCTTTCGCCCCACGATGGGCGCCACCGCCTCGACGTGCACGGGGTGGACGGCGAAGAGGAGGCCGGCCACGAGCGCCACCCAGGGCGCCCGGTCGGGCATCGTCGCCTCGGCCAGCCGCCGCGCCAGCGACAGGACGAGGAGCGACGCCGCGATGTGCAGGAGCAGGTTCACGAGGTGGTAGCCGAACGGCGAGCGACCGTGCAGCGCGTAGTTCGCCGCGAAGGTGAGGGTCGTGACCGGGCGGAAGAGCCCTCCCGTCGTCCCGGGACCGCCGTAGTTGTAGGGGGCCGTGAGGATGCGGGCGGCGTTCCGGAGCCCCCCCTGGACGAGCGGGTTGTCCACCACCACCCAGCCGTCGTCGAGCACCGGGGGGTTCGGGAGGGTCTGGGCGAAGGGCAGGATGGCGACGAGCGCCACCAGGATCCAGGCGCGGCGCAGGAGCCCGGTCATCGCCAGGCTCCCGGGCGCGCGTACACCTGCACCAGCGGGACCTCGTCGAGAAGGACCCCGGCCACGGGGCGTGCGGTTCGGAACTCGGTCCAGGTGCGGAACTCCCGATCGCGGAACTCCTGATGATACTGCCAGATCGACACGTCGGCGTCCTCCGGTCCGGCGGCCACCGCGAGGTCGCGCCGCAGGCGACCGTCCCGCTGGTACTGGCGCGCCGCGAGCGCCGTCGTCTCCTGGAACCAGACCCGGGCGCCCGGCGCCGCGTGGGCGTTCACCGCCGGGAGCACCGCCACGGTCGAGTCGCCCCAGAACTGGCGCTGCATCCCCATCGTCGCGGCCCCCGGCGCCCCACCGGCGATCTCGTTCCAGGCTGCCGTCCCGAAGGGGTGGACGTGCGCCACCTGCCAGGCCGCCGGGGCGAGCGCGAGGAGCGCGAGCACCCCGGTGACCGCACCGGCACGGGCCGGCCAGAGGAGCCGCCCCGTGGTGACGAGCGCCCGCGCGCCGAGGAGCGCCAGGAAGGGCATGGCGGGGAGCCAGTGCTTCACCCCGCCGAAGTGGGGCACGCTGGGCCAGGCGATGAGGGCGATCGGGAAGAGGGAGGAGAGGAGGAGCAGCCACTCGGTGGGGATCGACACCGCCGGTGCCCGTCCCCGCCAGGCGGCGACGATGCGCGCCGCGGACTGGAGGAGCCCTCCGACCATGGCGACGAGGATCGCCGCCGGGACGGTGAGGGCGGTGACCACGACCGGATAGGCCACCGGGAAGGGAGGCTCCCGGAGCAGCGTGCCCATGTACATCCACGGGTAGTTCTCGTGGTGGAGGTGGTACCCGAGCCAGGCCTGGACCCGGGGCAGCGTGTGGTGCCAGAGCCAGGGCCAGGTGGCGACGAGGACCACCGGGCCGAGCACCGCCATGGCCACGAGCGCCCAGGGGAAGCGGTGGCCTCTCACCGTCCCCACCGCCCCCTCCGAGGCCGGACCATGGCTCTCCTGCCGCCCGCGGAAGGAGCCGACGAGCCAGGCGCAGGCGAGCACCGGGGGCAGGAACCAGGCGTTGTGCTTGGTCCCGAGCGCGGCGCCGAGGAGAAGCCCGGAGGCGAAGGCCCAGCCGGCCGTGGAGAGCCGTCCCCGCGAGGCGCTGGTGCTGCGCCAGAATGCGTAGGTCGTCGCCAGCATGAGCGCCGTCACCGGCAGGTCGAGCACCGCGGGGTGCACGTGCCAGAAGTTCCGGGGGACGAGGAAGAAGAAGGCCGGCGCCAGCGCGCCGCCGAGCGTCCCGGCCAGCTCGCATCCCCACAGGGAGAGCAGGAGGGCGAGGAAGGAAGCGAGGAGCCAGGCGCCGGCGCGTGAGCCCTGCACCTCCCCGGTCACGCCCGCGATGTCGAAGAGGGCGGTCCGGGTGAGTCCGAAGAGCCCCTTCGCGAATCCGGGGTGCTCGTGGTTCGGCGCGTAGCGCCGATCGGCGGTGGCGAGGACCCGGGCCGGGTCGCGGATCGCCTCCGGCCAGAACCGCGCGTAGGAGGCCGCGGCCTCGACGTAGACGCTCTCGTCCCGGGAGATGCCCACGGCGGGTGAAGTGGCAGCGGCGAGGGCCAGCACGCCGGCGGCCCAGGAGAGGGAGATGATCCTGCGGGCGGTCACGGCAGCGCCGCCAGGTCGATGCAGACGCCCCCGGGCACCGGGCCCGATGGAACGATCTCGACGGTGACCTCGTGGCTCGCGGGCGGGAGCCGGGAGGCGTCGAAGCGGAGCGGCTGCCCGGCGGGCCGTCCCGGGGTGGCGTCGGCGCGCGCGACCTCGACGCCGTCCACCTTCACGCGGACCGAGGCGCCGCCGCCGGGGGCGTTCCCGGCGAGGGCGACCCGTCCCACCAGCGAGATCCCCAGCGGCAGGCTGGCCAGCCGGATCACCACCGGGTCCAGGCCCGGGCCGGACCAGCGGGCGACGACGCAACTCCGGGGGAGGAAGCCGACCTCCCGCGTCTCCGCCGTGACCCTCGCGTCGCGGGTCTGGACCGAGGCCGACGGCAGCCGATCGACGAGGGACCAGAGGGGCAGGACCGGCGTCTCCAGGTCGTACCGGGTCAGCTCGAGCTGCCCGAGCTGCATCGGCCCCTCGACCGACGCCGCCCGGGGGGCGAGCCGCGAGGCGACGGGGCCGGTGCCGCCCGGCGCGCCGGGGAAAGACAGGAGCCAGACGCGCCGGACCCCGCGCAGGTCCTCCTCGGGGTCGAGGGAGGGGAAGGCCAGGATCGGCAGAGCGACCTCCGGCCGGGCCGGGATGCGCTCCGGGAGGATCTCGCGGGCGCGCTCCGCCCAGGGCGGTGCGAGCACCACCGCATCCCCGGGGCGGGCCTCGCGGGTGATCACCGCGGCGGCGGCCTTCCAGTCGGTCGGCGACGGCAGGCGCCCCGGGAGGGTGGCCTGGAACCAGAGGCCGAACAGCCCGGCCGCGGAGACGGCCAGGGCGAACAGGGAGGCCCAGGCGCGGTCGCCGGGGGGCCAGACGGTGCGGGCGCGCCGGCGGAGCTCGTACCAGCCGGTGGGGTCCGGGGGCGGCGGGGAGGGGAGGCGGTAGGTCGGCCCGCGGGGGTCCGGATGCTCGTTCACGGACGGTGAATCAGGTCTTGGCGAGCCGGATGCGCCGCTCGCTCTTGTCGCGGCAGAAGGCGTCCAGCTCGAACTCCGGGTCGTCGGGGAGCGCGGGCGACCAGGAGGGGTGCATGGCGCAGCGCGCGTCGTAGCAGTGGTGGAGGTCCCAGAGGTGGCCGAGGAAGTGGATCGACTCCCGCGCCAGGCGACGCCGGTAGATCTCGATGGAGGCCTCGGTCACTCCCCGTGGCTTGAACCGGAAGGTGGAGACGAGCGCCCGCTCCCCTCCCTGGATGGCGTAGCCCCAGGCCGGCGGCTCGCCGAGCGGCCCCTCCGGGTTCGCGAGATCCACGTCGCAGAGGTAGAGCACCTTGTCGTCGGCGTAGGCGCGCACCGGGGGGGCGTCGTCGAGCAGCGCCAGCGCGTCGAAGCGGCCGTCGTCCTGCTCGGCCTTGCGCGGCAGCGGCCGTTCGCCGGCGTGCTCCGTTCCCACGCCGAAGGACCGGTAGAGGGTCTTCGAGAGGAAGGTGATGTCCCCCGGGTCGAAGGAGGCGAGCGTCACGATGCGGATCACTTCTTCTTCCCCTTGGCCGGCTTCACCGGCTTCTTCGCAGGAGCGCCCTTCTTCGGCGGGGGCGCGGCCTTCTTCGCAGGCGGCGCGACCTTCTTCGCAGGCGCCGCCTTCTTCGGCGGGGGGGCGGCCTTCTTGGCGGGAGCGGTCGCCTTCTTCGCGCCCTCCGGCTTCTTCACGGGCTCCGCCTTCCGCGGCGCCGGGGGCGCCTTCGCCGGCGCGATCTTCTTCGCGGGCGCAGCGGTCTTGACGGCCGCGGCGGCCTTCACGGGCGCGACGGGCTTCGCCGGGACGGCGGCCTCCTCGGCCGCTTCCTCGGATGGCTTTTCGCCCTCCGACTCGCCCTCCTCCGACTCCTCGGAGTCGGTGGCGCCCACGCCGACCCCCTCGAGCGCGCCGAGGTCGATGCCCAGATCGGCGAGCCCGAGGTCGTCCTCCTCCTCGGCGGCGACCGGCTTCTTGCGCTTCCAGGGTGGCCCCTTCAGCTCCACCGGGGTGGGCGGAGTCTTCAAGGGCAGCTTCACGCCGGCGGGGGGCATGAGCGCGTAGTCGACGTAGTCCTCGGCGATGACGTCGGGGACGCCGAGCGAGACCGAGATCTCGTTGACGAGCAGGTGGCGGGAGCTGTCGTAGAGCTCCCGCTCCTTGGCGGGCAGCGGGCGCAGCCGTGACAAGGAGTGAAGCCCCTTCACCACCTCGGCGACGCCCAGCACCCCGCCGGCGATGAGCCGCTCCACGTTGTCCCGGTGACGGACCTTCCAGTCGAGCTCGGGGTCGCCGTACGTGGCTCCGAGGTAGTGGAAGACCCCCTCGATGTCGTCGGCCGAGGCCACGCGCCGCAGCCCGATGGTGGCGACCTTCCCGAGCGGGACGAGCACCGAGGCGCCGTCCTCCTCCCGGGACATCCTCACGAACTCGAGCCGCTGCCCGGCGATGTCCTTCTGCTCGAGCCCGGTGACCCGGTAGACACCCTGCTTCGGGTAGACCACGCGGTCGCCGGCCTTGAGGTCGGACGACGAGGCAATGGTTCCGCCCGTGGACGGGACCTCTTCCGTCTTCTCGCTGCGCTCGCGCTTTCCCGGCGTTCTCACGGCGCCCACCGTTACCACGCGGCCCGGGGGGCGGCAACGCCGCGATCCCTCAGGGATCCCGCGAGGGTGGCAGCGGCAGGAAGGGGCTCGTCCGCCGGACGTAGGCGGCGTACCCCGGGCGCCTGCCGGCGATGTCCTTTTCGAGCAGCGACACCCCCGAGACCCGGACGAGCAGGAAGGTCATGAGGGCCGGCCCGACGAGGCACCACCAGGCGCCGGTGGAGGCGCCCACGAGGCCGATGCCCCACCAGACCAGGGAGTCACCGAAGTAGTTGGGGTGGCGGGTGTAGCGCCAGAGCCCGGTCTCCATGACCCGTCCCCGGCTCGAGGGGTCGGCGAGGAACCGGGAGAGCTGCGCGTCGCCGATGGCCTCGAAGGCGAGCCCGACCGCGAAGACCAGCACGCCGACCGCGTCGAGGAGCCCCAGCGGCTGCATGGCCCCCAGCGCCGCCCCGGCCTGGAGCGGCAGCGACACCACCCAGAGGAGGGCCCCCTGGAGCAGGAAGACCGTGAAGAGGCTCACCAGGGGGAAGCGGTCCCCCCAGTTGGCCCGCATGGCCTGGTACCGCCGGTCCTCCTCCTTCTTCTTCCGCCAGCGCGTCCCGATGTGCAGGGCGAGGCGGAGCCCCCAGGCGGAGGCGAGGACCACGAGCAACGTGCCCCGCGACGACGGCGGCGACAGGGAGGCAGCCACGATGGCCACGAAGGCGAAGCCGGGCCCCCAGAACACGTCGGCGATGGAGGCGTCCCCGAGCGGCAGGGAGAGGGCCCACACCACGACCATGTAGGCCGCGATGGCCGCGGCCGAGCCGGCGAGCACGGTGGTCATGGGCGGGCGCCGGTGCCCCGCCAGAGCCGGACGCTCGACCCGAGCACGAAGAGGAGCCACAGCGGGCCGGCGACGCCGAGGAGCTTCGCGGCCGCCTCGGAGAAGGGCTGCCCGGCCACCGGGATCGAGGCCAGTCCGGCGACGAGGCCGAGGGTGGCGAGGGCACGGGAGCCCCGGGTCCAGAGCGCCGCCCCGAGGGCGACGAGACCGATGCCGAGGAGCAGGTTGAAGAGCGCATCGAGGGAGAGGGTGACGCCGAGCAGGGCCCGCGCGACGGGTGCGCATGCGGGGCCCGTGCACCCGGGCAGCACATGGGTCACGAGCACGAGCGGTGTCACGCACCCCACGGCGTTGAAGAGCGCGCCCACCGCGATGGTCGAGCCCGCGAAGCGGGCCCAGGGGGTGCCCACCTGCCTCCCCAGGGCGGAGGCCCAGCCGGCGAGCGCCGCGAGCCCCAGGATGAAGGAGACCGCGCTGGCCACCGTGGCCTGCGGGTGGGCGAGCGAGAGGGCCGCCCACCGGTCGATGTCGGTGGGACGGTAGGCGACGGGGACGTTCCACAGGAAGGCGACGCCGGCCACGTTCCCGGCGAAGCCGACGAGGCCGAGGAGGGCGGCGATGCGATCAGGGCGCGGCTGGGTCTGCGTAGGAATAGGCGATCTCCACCTGCTGGGGGGAACCATCCTCGGCCGCGACGTTGGACACGCCGACGTAGCGGACGAGGCGGCCCGTGGCGAGCTCGTACTCCCCCTCGATCGACGGCGCGAGGACGCGGAGGATGAAGCTCGAGGGCTCGAAGCGGACGCGCAACCGGTCGCCGGCGATCCGCTCGCCGCGGATGCGGAAGCCGAAGGCGTCGAGCCGGCCGGGCAGGGCGAGCGAGACCCGCAGCGTCTCGCCGCGGGAGAGCTCCTCGAGGTGCGCGCGAGCGTACCGGTCGAGTCCCTGGCCGGCGACGAGGGGAACGTCGTCCGGAAGGGGAAGCACCTTGACCCGGTCCCCGTCCTGGACCCGGAGACCGCTCTCCTCCTGCCGGACGATCTCGCGGGCGCCGGTGCGCAGGTCGAGGAACTCGTAGTCTGGGGCGAAGGAGCCGGCGGCGTAGGAAGACACGAGCCGTGCGATGGCGCGTCCGTCGGGCTGCGCGTAGCGGGTCTCGGCCGAGGTGACCCGCCCGCCGGCGAGGTGAACCTCGTGGGACTCGACGTAGGCCACGGCGCCGTCCCGCGAGCGGGCGATCCCCTGGAAGCGCTCCACCGTCGGGGCGGCCAGGACGAGCAGGGCGACGGCGGCGAGTGCACCGGTCACGTCACGCCCTCCCGCCGGGGCGCGCCAGGAGCATCTGGGCGTCGCCCAGGTAGCGCTCGGCGAAGCCGGCCTCGCAGTAGCAGAGGTAGAAGTTCCATATGCGGCGGAAGCGCTCGTCGGTGAGGGCCGCGACCGCCTCGGCGTTGCGGGCCAGGTTCTCCCGCCAGGCGGCCAGCGTCGTCGCGTAGTGCGGGCCGATGTCCTCGAGCCGGCGCAGCGTGAGATCGGAGTTCCGGGTGGCAGCCTGGAGCAGGGCCGTGATGGACGGGATGTTCGACCCCGGGAAGACGTAGCGCTTGATGAAGTCGACCCCGCGGACGTGCTGCTCGTAGCGGGCGTCGGCGATGGTGATGGTCTGCAGGGCCATGAGCCCGTCGTCCTCGAGCAGGGAGGCGCACTTCGAGAAGAAGGTGCCGTAGTAGTCGGCGCCGACCGCCTCGAGCATCTCCACCGAGACGAGCCTGTCGAATCGCCCGGTCAGGTCGCGGTAGTCGCGCTGGACCACCTGGACGCGGTCGGAGAGCCCGGCATCGGCCACCCGCCGGCGTGCCCGGGCCAGCTGGTTGTCCGAGATGGTGGTGGTGGTGACGCGGCAGCCGTACCGGGAGGCGGCGTGGATGGCGAAGGCGCCCCAGCCGGTGCCGATCTCGAGCAGGTGGTCGTCCGGGCCGAGCCGGAGCATCCGGCAGAGCCGGTCGATCTTGGCGATGCTCGCCTCCTCCAGCGAGGCCTCCGGGTGCTCGAAGACGCCGCAGGAGTAGGTCATCGTGGGGTCGAGCATGAGCTGGAAGAAGTCGTCGCCCAGGTCGTAGTGCTCGGTGATGTTGCGGCGGCTGCCGGTGCGGGTGTTGCGCCGCAGCGCGTGGCGGAGCGCGTCCACCGGCCGGCGCAGCGCCGCCAGGCCGCTCTCCAGCCCGTCCATGGCGGCGACGTTGCGGGTCAGGAGCCGGATCACCGAGGTGAGGTCGGGCGTGTCCCATTCCCCGGCCGCGTAGGACTCGGCCGCGCCCAGCGTGCCGCCGGTCGCCACGCGGCGCCAGAAGGCGGGGTGGCGGACCACCACCTCCGCGGCGATCCCGTCGGCGGCGGGGGAGCCGTAGGTGCTGCTCGCGCCCCCTTCCCGCAGGGTGAGCTGTCCGTCGGCGATGCCGGAGAGGCGGGGCAGCACCAGCGCCCGGAAGGAGAGCCCGAAGGGGGGCGCGGTTGCGGTATGGACCTGGGTCGTCATGGCGTGCTCCTCGGGGCGGCGGTGGCCCGCTTGGCGGGGTGGACGTGGAACGGGGTACCCTTCACCCAGAGGCGAAGAGCCTGCCAGTAGATGGCGGCGTGGACCTTCCAGGCCATGAGCGGCTGGAGGACCGCGGCCCGGCGCAGCGCGGCGGTGGACCAGGCGTGCCGGCGCATCGCCAGCGTGGCCCGGAAGACCTCCTCGCCCTTCTCGACGTTGGCCATGTCGACGCGCAGTGCGTCGCCCGGACGCCCCAGGTCCCAGCGGTAGGTCTGCTCCATCGGGTAGAACGGGGAGACGTGGAAGGCCTTGTCGAACGAGGAGGAGGCGCCGCCCTCGCCGGCGGGCAGGACGTAGGCGTGCCGCTCGCCCCACGGGGTGTTGGTGATCTCGGCCACCACGGCGCGGAGCGTCTCGCCGTCGCGATCGAAGCAGTAGTAGATGCTCACCGGGTTGAAGACGTAACCGAGCGACCGCACGTGGGTGAGGAGCCGCACCGGTCCCTCCGGGCGGAAGCCGAGCGCCGCCTCGACGCGGTCGCGGACCTCGGTGGCGAGATCGCGGGCGGGATCGCCCAGGTAGTCGGAGCGCCGGAAGGAGCGCAGCGCGAGCCCCGGCAGCTCGTCGAGGTCCAGGTAGAGCATGTACATCCGGTAGGAGAAGGCGTGCGCCCGAGGCCCCCGTCGCGCGTGCGACACCGTCCCGGCGTATATGGCGCTCGCGAGCGTCGTCACAGGGTCTCCCCGAAAGCCTTGCACACCGCGAGCGCGCTCACCACGCCGTCCTCGTGGAACCCGTTGCGCCAGTAGGCGCCGCAGTAGCTCGTGCCCCGGTGGCCCACGAGCTCGCCGTGCCGCTTCTGGGCGGCCACCGAGGTGGGCGAGAAGACCGGGTGGTCGTAGGTGATGTCGAGCAGCGTCCGGTCGTCGGCGATGGCGGCGTTGCGGTTCAGGGTCACGAAGTAGTCGCGCCGGGTGTCCGGGGTCTGCAGCCGGTTCATCCAGTAGGTGACGGTGGCACCGTCCTGCCCCTGGTCGTCGAGCTGGTAGTTCCAGGAGGCCCAGGCCTTCCGGCGCCGGGGCATCACCCGCGCATCGGTGTGGAGCCGGACCGCGTTGGGCCGGAAGGGGAAGCGGCCGAGGAGTTCGCGCTCCAGCGGCGACGGGTCGGCGAGCATGCGCAGGGCCTGGTCGGCGTGCGCGGCCACCACCACGTGGTCGAACCGCTCGGGGGCCTGGCCAGCCACCTTCACGACGACGCCGTCGTCGCGCCGGATCGACTCCACGGGGGACCCGGTGCGCACCTCGCCCTGGAAGCCGCCCAGGATGGCCCGGACGTACTCCCGGGACCCGCCCCGGATGGTGAGCCAGGGGAACTCCTTCTTCACCTCGAGGAAGCCGTGGTTCTCGAAGAAGCGGGCCAGGAAGCGGGCGGGGAAGTCGCGCACGCCCTCGGAGGAGGAGGACCAGACCGAACCGACCAGGGGAAGCAGGTGGTCGTCGACGAAGCGGCGCGAGTAGCCCCGGGCCTGCAGCCACTCGAGGAGGGGGAGCTCCGAGCCCTCGTCGAGGAGCCCCTTCGCCTCCCGGTAGAAGCGGGGGATGTCGACGAGCATCCGGTAGAAGCCCGGGTCGAGGAGGTTCCGCTTCTGGGCGAAGAGCGCGCCGACCGCCGGGGCGCCGTACTCGAAGTCGCGCCGGTCGCTCCGCGCCGAGAAGCTCATGTCGCTCTCCTTCCAGGAGACGCCGAGCTGGCGGAGCAGCGCGAGGAAGTTCGGGTATGTGCGCTCGTTGAAGACGATGAAGCCGGTGTCGATGGGGACGGTGCGGCCGTCCTCGGGGACGTCGAAGGTGTGGGTGTGGCCGCCCACCCGCGCGTCGGCCTCGAGGAGCACGACGTCGTTCCGGCGCGACAGGAGGTGCGCCGAGACGAGGCCGGAGATCCCGGAGCCGACGACCGCGATCTTCACCGGGAGCCTCCCGCCTTGGCGAGCCGGTAGTGGGAGACGTGCCACTCGCGCCCGCCGTCGAAGCCGAAGAGCTCGGCGCAGGCCAGGAAGAACATCTGCCAGCGGCGCACCTGGATGCGGGCCTCGGCCGGGGAGAGCGGCCCGGTCAGGGCGGCGGTGGCGGCCGCGCCGTTCGCGAGGAGGTTCGCGTGCCAGGCCTCGGAGGTCCGCGCGTAGTGGGTCCCGGGGACCACCCAGTGCTCCTCGAGCGCGAGGGGCGCGGAGACCCGGGGCAGCAGGTCGTGCGAGGGCATCATCCCGCCGGTGAAGAAGTGGCGCCCCATCCAGTCGTCGTCGGCGTCGGTCTCGAAGAGGTAGGCGAAGCGGGTGCTCGCGAAGACGTGGATGAAGAGCTTCCCGCCCGGGTTCAGCCAGCCGGAGATGCGCCGGAAGAGCTCGGGCCAGTTGCGCATGTGCTCGAACATCTCCACCGAGACCACCCGGTCGAAGGTCCCCGGCGCCTCGAAGCGGTTCATGTCGCAGGTGAGGATCTCGACGTTCGAGAGCCCGCGACGGCGCGCCTCGCCGAGGATGAACTCCCGCTGGCTGGCCGAGTTGGAGACCCCCACCACCCGGGAGGCGGGGAAGTGCTCGGCCGCCCAGAGGGAGAAGCTTCCCCAGCCGCAGCCGAGCTCCAGGATGCGGTGGCCGTTCTCGATCCCGGCGCGCTCGGCGGTGAGGCGAAGCATCGCCTCCTCGGAGGCGTCGAGGGTGTCGACCCCGGCCGGCCAGTAGCCGCCCGAGTACTTCATCCGCGCGCCGAGGCAGGTCCGGTAGAAGGCGGCCGGCACCTCGTAGTGCTGCTCGTTGGCGAGGGCGGGCACCGGGGCGATGTCGGCCCCTTCCATGGACGCGATGAACCGGGCGAGCGCCCCCTCCCGGTCGGCGTGGCGCCGCTCCTCGTCCCGGATCCGGTTGCGCAGCAGCCGGCGGATGCCGAGGCGCACGACCGGGGCGGGGACGAATCCTCTCTCTGCCAGCTCGATTCCCAGGCTCATGGTTGGTGTGTAAATCGTCGAAATCGTCCCCGCAAGCGAATCGAACATTGCAAAACAAAGGAACCCAGAATAGTAAACGAACGAAAGGGGCGAAATGGACGATTTACTCTCCACCGTCGACGTCGGGAAGCTCGCCGGGGTAGGACCCACCGCCGTGAAGCGCTGGGCCGACCAGGGAATCCTCCCCTGCGTGAAGACCGCCGGCGGGCACCGCCGCTTCGAGCGGCGCGAGGTCCAGAAGTTCCTCGACGCGACGCGGGGTTCGTCCGCCGAGGCCTTCGTCGACCTGCTCCTCCAGACCGACGGGCTCGGGGTGGAGGCGCGGCTCCTGACCGAGCGCTCCCGGCTCGGGTCCTGGGTGGCGGTCACCGAGATGCTGGGCGGCGCGCTCGCCACCATGGGGGAGCGGTGGCGGGCCGGGAAGGTCTCCATCTACCAGGAGCACCTCGCCTCCGAGCGGCTCGCCCGCGCGCTGGCCCGCATCACCGGAGCGCTGCCGCTGCAGCCGGGGGCTCCCCGCTGCATCCTCGCCTGCGCCGAGGGGGACCGGCACGCGCTCGGGCTCTCGCTCGTCGAGGTGGCGCTGCGCGAGGCCGGGTGGGAGACGCTCTGGGTGGGGCAGGACACGCCGGCGGTCGAGCTCGCCGCGGTCGCCCGGCAGGGCGGCGCGGAGATGATCGCGGTGTCGGCGTCGGCGGCGACCGTCGACGAGGTTGGGCTGCGGAGGCAGGCGGAGGTGCTCGCGGAGGCCTGCGCCGCCTCGGGCGTGGCGCTGGGGCTCGGCGGGAGCGGACCCTGGCCCGACCCCCCCGCGCACGGTCACCGGTTCCGCGCCATCGCGCCGTTCGTGGCCCGGGCGCGGGAGATCGCCGACGAGCGGCTCGGCTAGGGAGCGCGCGCCTCGGCGACGGGGCTCGTGCCCGCCGGACGGCTGCCCTCGACGGCGCGGATGCGGCGCGCGGCGAGGTCGAGGTAGGTCCCGTCCAGGTCGACGCCCAGGAAGCGGCGTCCCGCCATCACGGCCGCGACGCCGGTGGTTCCCGAGCCGTTGAAGGGGTCGACCACGAGGTCGCCCTCGGCGGAGCTGGCGGCGATGACCCGTTCGAGGAGGGAGAGGGGCTTCTGCGTCGGGTGGCGGCCGTGCAGCTTCTCGCGCGGCCCGGGCGTGGGGAGCGGCCACACCACCTGGGCGCCGCCCGGCTCCGGCCGCTCGGCGACCTCCCAGAGGTCGCGCATCTGCTTGCCGCCGTTCTGCTGCTTCATGTCCCGGTAGTTGAAGCGGTGGGCGAGCGGCTTGGATTTCATGGGCGCCGCCCAGAGCAGGATCTCGGTGGAGTGGGTGAACATGCGGCAGGCCAGGTTGGGCGCCGCGTTGGGCTTGAACCAGGTCACCGTGTTGAGCAGGTGGAAGCCCAGCTCCTGCATGGCGTAGCCCACCGAGAAGATGACGTGCTGGGTGCCCGACACCCAGATGGTGCCCGAGGGCTTGAGCACGCGGCGGCAGGCCTGCAGCCATTCCCGCTGGAAGGCGTGGTCGGCCTCGACGCCGCGCGACTGATCCCAGTCCCCCTTGTCGACCCGGACCCGGCGGCCGCTCTGGCAGGTGGTGCCGCCGTTCGACAGGTGGTAGGGAGGGTCCGCGAAGATCAGGTCGACCGATCGGGGGGGCAGCTTCTCCAGCACCTCGATGCTGTTGCCGAGGACGAGGGCCCAGTTCGCGCCGCGTTCCCCGGTGCCCGGAAGGTCGTCCCAGTCGTGCAATTCGAGCCGTCGCGCCATTGCAACGCATGGTATGGGCGATATCGATCCTGTCCATTTTTCGATCCACCGGGAGTCGAGCAACATGTCCGATGAAGGCCGTACCCCTTCCAGCCCGTTCGAGGGGCTCATCCGCCCCTGGTTCCTGCCCTCCTTCGGCCTCACCGTGCTGGTCGGGGTGGGGGTGTTCTGGATGAGCGGGATGCTCACCGAGTCCGCCGTCGGCGGGATCGTGGCCGTCCTCGTTCCGTTCGTGCTCGGGCTCTTCGTCCTCCGCCCGGCCATCGACCCGTCGGTCGACGGGCTCACGAAGGGGCTGCTCGGCGTCGCCGCCTTCCTGTCGTTCGCCGTCGCCGCGGTCCCGGCCTACGAGGCGGTTCGACCCGGCGAGCCCCAGTTCGTCGCCGAGCTCTCCCGCGTCGGAGACGTTCAGGCGGTTCCCCAGGGGCGGAGCGGCGACGTGCTCCTGCTCGTCTCGACCCGGCTGGGCGGCGCGGCCGAGCCGACGGTGAACTTCCGGCTGGGAGGCTTCGACCGGCCGGTGGAGGGGGAGCTTCGCCGCACCACCGGGTTCGCCCGCGTTGGGCGCGGTGGCAGCACGAAGGTGACGCACGACCACGATGCCGACTGGTTCGAGGCGAAGCTCCCGGCGGGCGCCAAGGAGATCCGGCTCGACAAGGTCCAGGGGCTCTCCAGCGCGCCGCTGCGGGTGGAGCTCTACCGGGACTGGCTGCCGCACGGGCTGGCCTGGATCCTCTCCATCGTCGCCCTGGCGCTGGCCACGGCGGGCGAGGTCCGCTGCCGCCGCGACTCCGGGGCCTCCATCGCCGCCGGCGTGGCCCTCGGGTTCGGGCTGGTGGTGAGCTACAACGTGACGCCCGGCCGCGCGGTCGTGCCCGCCCTCTGGGCCATCGTGCTCGGCGCCATCGCCGGAGCGCCGGCCGCCGTCGTCCTCCGCCTCGTGCTTCGCCGGTTCATGCCCACGGCGGCGTCGCGCGGGTAGGGGGAGCCACGCCGGGCATCCTCGACAGCGCGTTCGTGAAGGAGGCGGCCCGCGCCGCCGGCTTCCGCGAGGTGGGCATCGCCCGGGCCGCGGCGCTCGACCCGGGTCCGCTCGACCGGATGCTGGCCCTCGGCGCCGAGGCCGACATGGCGTGGATGCGGACGCAGCGCGACGTCCGGCTCGATCCGCGCCTGTTGCTCCCGGGCTGCCGGAGCGTGGTGGCGCTCGCCGTGCCCCACGACGGCCGGCCTCCGGAGTGCGGCCCGGGGAAGGGTGCCGTGGCGCGCTACGCCCGGGGGCGCGACTACCACACGGTGCTGAAGAAGAGGCTGAAGGTGCTCGTCGCCGCGCTGAAGGACCGGGACCCCGCCGTCCAGGCCCTCCCTTCCGCCGACGTCGGCCCGGTCATGGAGAAGGCCTGGGCGGAGCGGGCCGGGATCGGCTGGGTGGGCAAGAACGGCTGCCTCGTCACCACCAGGCTGGGGAGCTGGGTGCTCCTCGCCGTCGTCCTGCTCGACCGGGAACTCGAGCCCGACTCCCCTCACCCGGAGCGCTGCGGCGCCTGCGAGGCCTGCATCCCCGCCTGCCCGACCGGTGCCATCGTGGAGCCCGGCCTCGTCGATGCGCGCGCCTGCATCTCCTTCCAGACCATCGAGCGGCGCGGCGCCGTGCCCGAGCAGGTGGCGAGCCGCATGGGGCGCTGGGGCTTCGGCTGCGACGACTGCCAGTCCGTCTGCCCGTGGAACCGGGGCATGGGCGCCGAGAGCGACCCCGAGCTCCGTCCGCTGCGCCATCCGTCGCTCGACCTGGCCGAGCTGGTCGACCTCACGCCCGAGGCCTTCCGGGAGCGCTTCCACGGCACCGCGCTCGCCCGGGCCGGCCACGCAGGGCTGGTCCGCAACGGCGCCCTCGTCGCCGGTGCGGCGGGCGACGCCGCGGTCGAGCCCCGCCTCCGGGTCCTCGCGGAGAGCGACCTGCCCGGGGTGGCGCCCGCGGCCCGGTGGGCGCTCGGCCGGCTCGGGAGCGCCGGACGATGATCGACCTCGTCATGCTGCTCCACTCGGTCCTGTCGGCCGGGACCTACCTGGCCGCCAAGCGGGCGCTCGGCGAGCTCTCCCCGTTCGAGCTGGCCCTGGCCCGCTTCAGCTTTGCGGGGCTCGTCTACGCCGCGCTCCTCCTCCGGTGGCCCCGCCGGGTCTCGCGCCGCGACCTGCTCGCCATGGCGGTGCTGGGGTTCATCGCCATTCCCCTGAACCAGGGGCTCTTCCTCTTCGGCCTCTCCCTCACCACGCCCGGGCACGCGGCGCTGCTCTACGCCATGACGCCCATCTTCGTCTTCGTGCTGGCGATCCTGCGAGGCGAGGAGCGGTCGAGCCCCTGGAAGACCATCGGCATCGCTGTGGCCTTCGCGGGCGCGGCGGTGGTGCTCGTCGCGCGCGGACAGCTCTCCGGCCAGGCCGGCGATTCCCGGGCGCTCGTGGGGGACCTGCTCGTGCTCCTCGCCGTGATCTCCTGGGCCATATACGCGGTGTGGGGGAAGCCCTACGCCGAGCGGTACGGGGTGGTCACCACCACCGGGATCACCATCGTCACCGGGAGCCTGCTCTACCTGCCCGTCGGCCTCCTCTTCTCGAGCGCGGCGAGCTTCCGGGCCCTCTCTCCTGCGGGCTGGGGGAGCGTCGCCTACCTGGTCGTCCTCACCAGCGTGGTCTCCTACCTCCTCTACTACTGGGCGCTCGCCCGGGAGGACGCGAGCCGCGTCGCCATCTGGTCCAACACCCAGCCGGTGCTCACCGCACTCCTCGCCTGGGCCGTGTACGGCGATCCGCTCACCCCCTCCTTCGTGGCCGGGGGCGTGCTCGTCATCGTGGGCGTGGCCATGACGCAACAGCGCCCGCTTCAGCGGGCGCATAAGACCCGACGATGACCCTCCTGCAAAAGCTCGCCGCCGCCCGGACCGACGCCGCCGTCGGGCCGGTGGAATCCCGCGGGGTCCTGCGCCTCTCCGGCAAGGGCGCGCGGGACTTCCTGCACCGCATGTCGACCCAGCACCTGTCCGGGTTGCCGCCGGGCGGGAGCGCCTACGCCGCCTTCCTCGACGGGCGCGGGCACGTGGTCGGTGAGGGGCTCGTGGTGGCCCGCCCGGACGACCTCCTCCTCGTCACCGAGGCGATCGAGGTGGCCATCCTCGTCCCCCACCTCCGCAAGTACGTCCTGGCCGCACCGGTCAAGGTCGACGACGTCTCCGATTCACTTGGAGTGATGACGGTGCTCGGGCCGCGGGGCGTCGGGCTGGCCGGGAGCGCCGCGGCCGGGGCCGGCGTGACGGTGGCGGGGACCCCGCGCCGTGGCGTCCCCGCCGTCGAGGGGATCGGGGCGGGCCCCGAACTCGCCGGGATGCGCGCCGGGCTGCTCGCCGCCGGCGCCGCCGACCTCTCGGCCGGCGACCTGGAGGTGCTGCGGGTCGAGGAGGGGATGGCCCGCTTCGGCGCCGACGTGGACGGCGAGCGGCTCCCCATGGAGGCCGCGCTCACCCGGGATGCCATCCACTTCCAGAAGGGCTGCTACCTGGGGCAGGAGGTGGTGCTGCGCGCCACCGTGCGCGGCCACATCCAGCGCGGGCTGGTGCAGCTCGATCTCCCGGCCGGGGCCGGCGCGGGGACGACCCTCACCGCGGGGGACAAGGAGGTCGGCCGGGTGACGAGCGCTGTCGACGCCCCGGGCGGCCGGATCGGCCTGGGCTACCTTCGCCGGGCCCACTGGCGTGTGGGGGAGCGGCTAGGCACGCCCGCGGGCGAGGCCGTGGTCCGCCGGGTGATGGTGCAGGAGCCGGGGTAGGGGACCCCCGGCTCCCGCCGGTCACTTCTTCTTCCCGATCGGGCAGGACGCCACGGTCGACGATGGATCGATCGCGTCACCACCGGTGACGATCTGCTGGATCACCCCGTCCTGGCCGATGACGTAGGTGGCCCGGTTGGCGACGCCGAGGATGGGGATCTTCCCCGGGTACTGCTCGACGACGGTGCCCTTCTCGTCGGACAGGAGCACGAACGGCAGGCTGAACTCGGCCTTGAACTTCGCGAGCTTCTCCACGGAGTCGGTGGAAACTCCGACGACCTCTGCGCCCTTCTTCTCCACCTCGGCATACCGGTCCCGGTACGCTTGATTTTCCTTGTTTCAACCAGGGGTGAACGCCTTGGGGAAGAAGGCCAGGATCACGGGACCCCTCGCGAGCAGCTTCGAGAGGGTCACGGGCTGGCCGTCCGTGCCGGGCAGAGTGAAGTCCGGCGCCTTGTCCCCCACCTTGAGTGCAGCCGACGCTCCGAGGAGCGCGGCCAGGATCGGGATGGTCATGGGGGGTCGTTAGCGAGGGGCGGGCCCCGGCGCCACGAAAGCGTCTGTTGACGCCCACTTCCCGGAGGATGGGGACTACGCCATCCGGACGCCGCGCCGCATCTCGCGAAGCCGCTTCACCCGCTCCTCGATGGGCGGGTGGGTCGACAGCAGGCTCGCGAAGGCCCGGCCGTGCAGCGGGTTCACGATGTACAGGTGGGCCGACGCCGGCCCGGCCTGCGCCATGGGCTGCGCCTGGTTCGCTCCCTCGAGGGAGAGCAGCGCCTGGGCCAGCGGTTCGGGATCGCCGGTCATCGCGGCGCCGGTGGCGTCGGCCGCGTACTCGCGCGAGCGCGAGACCGCGAGCTGGATGAGCATGGCCATGATGGGGGCGAGGATGGCCCAGGCCAGCGCGCCGAAGATGTTGGTGTCGTTGCCCTCGCTGTCGCGGGAGCCCAGGCTGCCGAACATCCCGGCCCACTGGATCATGTGGCCGAGCGAGCCGATGAGGCCGGCGAGCCCCGCCGCGATGGTGGCGATGAGGATGTCCCGGTTCTTCACGTGGGCGAGCTCGTGGGCCAGCACGCCCTCGAGCTGGCGCCGGTCGAGGATGCGCAGGATGCCCTCGGTGACGGCGACCGCCGCGTGCTCCGGGTTGCGCCCGGTGGCGAAGGCGTTCGGGGTCTCGGAGGGGATGAGGTAGATGGCCGGCATCGGCATCCCCTCCTTCTTCGTGAGCCGCTCGACGATCTCGTAGACCTCCGGGAGCTGCTCGCGCGTCACCGCCTGGGCCCCGTTGGTCGCCAGCGCGATCCGGTCGGAGAACCAGTACATGACGAAGTTCATGACGAGGCCGAGGGCCCCGAAGAGCATCATCCCCTGGGCCCCGCCGACCATGTTGCCGAGGATGCCGAGGATGGCGATGAGCCCCGCCATGAGGACGAAGGTCTTGAGGTAGCCGCTCGAGCCCGAGACCCGGGGAGCCGAGGTGCCGCGGGTCGGGGTGGGTTCGTTCCATGCCATGGGGGGCAATCTAACCACTCCGCCGCGTCGGTCAAACCGATCCGGGAGGCCCCTCCTGGGAATTCCCGAACACGGTCCAAGAGTTAGCGCCGAGGGCCGGTCCGTGGTACACGCGAATTCGGTCGATATCGGAGGCGGGCATGGCGGCGAAGGCGGCGAAGGCGGACAGGGGAACGAGGCAGCTCGAGCTCGTGGCGTTGGCGAACCCGCCCCCCGAGCCGGAGCCCGCCGCCGAGCCGCGCAAGCCGAAGCGCCGCGCCACCGCCGAGGAGATGGCCTCGCGGCAGCGGGAGATCTCCATCTCCGAGTTCTTCACCAAGAACCGGCACCTCCTCGGCTTCGACAACCCCTCCAAGGCGCTCCTCACCACCATCAAGGAGGCGGTCGACAACTCGCTCGACGCCTGCGAGGAGGCCGGGATCCTCCCCGAGATCACCATCGAGGTCCGCGACCTGGGCTTCGAGGGCTCGGGCGAGCTCACCAAGGGCGAGGGGCGCTTCGTGGTGGCGGTCGAGGACAACGGGCCGGGCATCGTGAAGGCCCAGGCGCCGAAGATCTTCGGCAAGCTCCTCTACGGCTCCAAGTTCCACCGCCTGAAGCAGTCGCGCGGGCAGCAGGGGATCGGGATCAGCGCGGCCGCCATGTACGGCCAGCTCACCACCGGCCAGCCCATCCGCGTCGTCTCCCGCACCGGGAAGGGCAAGCCCACCCACTCCTTCGACATCCAGATCGACACCCGCAAGAACGCGCCGGTGGTGAACCGGGACGAGACCCTCGACGACTGGCACCAGGAGCACGGCACGCGGGTCGAGCTGGAGATCGTCGCCAACTGGCAGTCCGGGCAGAAGTTCGTGAACCGCTACGTCGAGCACACCGCGCTCGCCAACCCCCACTGCACCGTCCACTACCTGCGCCCCAAGCAGGCGCGGCTCAGCTTCCCCCGGGCCACCGGCGAGCTCCCCAAGGAGGCGCTGGAGATCCGGCCGCACCCCCACGGCGTGGAGCTCGGCGCCCTCATGACGATGGCGGGGGACTCGAAGAGCCGCGACGTGCGCGGCTTCCTGCAGTCCTCCTTCAGCCGGGTCTCGGCCCAGGTGGCCGGCGAGATCGTGAAGAACGCCGGTCTGAAGGACCGCCTCCGTCCCCGCGATATCGCCGGGGACCGCGACCTGGCCGAGAAGCTCCACAAGGGCATCCAGGCCACGAAGATCATGGCGCCGCCCACCAACTGCCTCTCGCCCATCGGCGATGCGCTCATGCGCCGGGGGCTCGTCTCCTTCCTCTCGGTGATCGAGACCGACGGGCCGGACGGCGAGGACGGGCAGCTCGACCTCGACCAGGTCGCGAAGAAGAAGACCCGAGGGAAGGGGAAGGCGGCCCCCGTGCCGGAGCCGGCCCCGGCCGACGCCGAGGCCGAGGAGGGGGTCGAGAAGATCAAGGGGCACGACTACTTCATCGCCACGGTGACGCGCCCGCCGCGGGTGTACCGCGGCAACCCCTTCCAGGTGGAGGTGGGGCTGGCCTTCGGCGGCAGCTGGCCGGCCGACAAGCCGGTCGAGCTGTTCCGCTTCGCGAACCGGGTGCCGCTCCTCTTCCAGCGGAGCGCCTGCGGCATCACCGACGCGGTGGTCAAGACCGACTGGCGGAACTACCTGCTCTCGCAGCCCAAGGGATCGCTCCCGGTGGGCCCCATGGCGCTGCTCGTGCACATCGCCTCGGTCTGGGTGCCCTTCACGAGCGAGTCGAAGGAGGCGGTGGCCCACTACCCGGAGATCATCCGGGAGATCCAGCTGGCCGCGCAGGAGTGCGGCAGGAAGCTGGCCGCCCACATCCGCAAGCGGCAGCACGCGGACTACCAGTCCCAGCGCCGCTCCATCTTCGAGCTCTACATCCACGAGGTGGCCGAGGCCATCGGCAAGATCGTCGGCCGGAGCCCGGATCCCATCCGGCGGGAGTTCATGAAGGTGGCCGAGAAGGTGACCGAGGCCGATCTCGAGAGCCAGGACGCGAAGCTCGAGGAGGCGGCCGAGAAGACGGCGAAGCGCCCGCGGCGCTCCGAGGAGGACGAATAAGTGCGCATGGACGCGGTGTCGAAGAAGACGGTGGGGAAGATCGAGAAGCTGGCCGAGTCGGTGCTGCGGGCGGTGAAGGGGGGCGGCAACCCCTTCGTCGAGATCCCGGTGCGCAGCCTCGCCAACGTGCGCTTCAACGAGAAGAAGCGGGTGGTGGAGCTCGGGAACCAGCGCCAGAAGCGCTACTTCTTCAACGTGGCGATGGCCAAGAAGTTCATGCAGACCTTCCTCGTCTCGGACGCCTGCAAGGAGCTCATCGAGTCGGGGAAGACCACCAGCATCCGCGACCTCTACTACATCACCAAGCACACCATCGGCGACTCCAAGCAGAACACCTTCGAGGAGCAGGACGAGTCGGACCCCATCATCGAGGACATCGAGGTGGCGCTCGACACACTGCGCGAGGAGCTCCACCTCTTCGCCTCCCGCAAGGGCACCATGGTCGGGCCCATCACCATCCGCGACTCGGGCGACACCATCGACCTGCGCCGCATGGGATCGGGCGGCTGGGGCGTGCCCTCCATCGTCGAGGAGAACGTCATCCAGTTCGGGCGGCACGAGGCGAGGTACGTGCTTCTCGTGGAGAAGGACGCGGTCTGGAGCCGGTTCAACGAGGACAAGTTCTGGAAGCGCCAGAACGCCATCATCATCCACGGCGGAGGGCAGCCGCCGCGCGGCGTGCGCCGCATGGTGCAGCGGCTCCACCGGGAGCTCGGACTTCCGGTCTACGTGCTCGTGGACAACGATCCCTGGGGCTTCTACATCTACTCGGTGGTGAAGCAGGGGTCGATCAACCTGGCGTTCGAGTCGATGCGGATGGCGGTCCCCGACGCCCGCTTCATCGGCCTCTCCTCCTTCGACAAGGTGACCTACCGGCTCCCGTCGAACGTGGCCATCAAGATGGACGACGGCGACGTGGCGCGGGCCAAGCAGATGCTCGCCTACCCCTGGTTCCAGGCCAAGCAGTGGCAGGCCGAGATCCAGGAGATGGTGCGCTCGGGCGTGAAGTACGAGCTCGAGGCCCTGTCCCGGCGCGGGATCTCCTTCATCACCGAGGAGTACCTGCCCACCAAGCTGAAGGAGAAGGACTGGATCGCCTGAAGTTGACGCCCCTCAGGCCGCGAATAGACTCCCGACCACGGAGGACGAACGAGATGGCCAAGGCCAACCTGTCGAACAAGCTGGGCACGTCGAACCGCTCGAAGCGGAATGTGAAGAACCGCAGCAAGGTGAAGCGCGTCGCGGCCAAGCGGGCCGGCGTGCTCTCCAAGAAGCGCAAGCGCAGGGCCAAGAAGGCCCCCCGCTAGCGATCCCGGGCGCCGGGCGCGCCAACGCGCGCCTGGCGCGCCGCTTCCGGCTCGCCGAAGAAGCGGACGCCCCGTGCCATCCATGCGTCGAGGAGCCGGGCCCCCTCGGGCGGCAGGCTCCGGCGCGCGAGCGCGGGCAGGTCGCGCCGCACCGAGGCCACGCTGGCCTCGTAACCGTCGCGGCCGAGGCTTCCCTCCACCAGCCGGTAGCGCAGGAAGAGCAGCCAGGTCTGCACCACGTCGGTCATGCAGTAGGCCGCGATGCGGTCGAGCTCCCCCGCGCCGTAGAGCACCTGGACATCCCGCCCCGCCACGCCTTCCTTGCCGGGCAGCCCGACCAGCTTGGCGTAGAGATCGAGCGGGGCCGCCGGGGCGGCGCGTCCGTTGGAGAGCAGCTCGATGAGGTCGAGATGCTCCTCGGCCCCCTCGGCCCGTGCCCCCTGGAACCAGCGAGGGGCCGGAACGCCCAGCTTGAGCGAACGCATCTCCAGCACCGGGAGATCGAAGCCCCGGCCGTGGAACGACACCACGGTGCGCCCGGCGATGCGCTGCCACGTGCGCCGGAGGAAGGCGGCCTCGTCGCCGGCCCGGTCGGTCCAGGCGCTGGCGCCGACCACCCGGAGCTCGCCGTCCCGTTCCTCGGCCTCGAGCGTGCAGGCCACCACCGGGCGGTGGTAGGGGATGGGCAGGAAGTCGGTGCGCCCCCCGCTGCGGGAGCGGCGCTCCTCGAGGAGGCGGCGCAGCTTCTCCGGGTAGGGGCGATCCGGCTCGCCGTCGACGGCCGCCACCAGGTCCTCGTCGGGGACGGTCTCGAGGTCGAGGGCGAGGAAGCGGCGCGGCGTCACGGAAGGGACGATACGGGGCCGGTCTGACAGCCGCGCGCGCCCCTCCCGGTTCACTCCGTGTGACCCATGAGGGGTCTATCGGCCGCCGCGCCCGCGGCGCATCAGTCTTGGAAAGGGAGAACCGACATGGTCATGGTGGACACGAGGGCTGCTGTCGCCGGGGAACTCCGGAAGGCGTGGGGTTGGCTGCTCGCCTGGGGCACCCTGCTCGTCCTCGCCGGCGTCCTCGGGCTCGGGTACTCGTTCGCGGTCTCGGTGGTGACGACCATCTTCGTGGGCGGGCTCATGGTCGCCTACGGCCTGATGGAGGTGGTGCAGGCCTTCCGGCACCAGCGCTGGTCGGGTTTCTTCCTCTTCCTCTTCGGGGGCATCCTCTCCATCGTGGCGGGCGGGGTCATCTGGATGCGGCCGCTGGCGAGCCTCGAGGTGCTCACCTTGCTCGTGGCCTCCTACTTCCTGGTCCTCGGGTCCTTCCGGATGGTGGGCGCGGTGAGCAGTCGTCACCCGGGCTGGGGCTGGGGCCTGTTCAACGGCGCCGTCTCGGTGCTGCTCGGCCTGCTCATCTGGAACGGCTGGCCGTCCTCGTCGCTCTGGGTGATCGGGATGTTCGTCTCCATCGACATGCTCTTCCAGGGATGGAACTACGTGATGCTCGCGCTCGTGGCGCGCAAGGGAGCGGCGGTCGTCGCGCCGCAGGAGCACTGACATGGAACTGATCCTCCGCATGCTGCTCAACGCCGCCGCCCTGTGGGTGGCGGTGCGCCTCGTCTCCGGCATCACCTACCAGGGAGGCTGGGCGGGCTTCCTGGGCGTGGCGCTCGTCTTCGGCCTGGTGAACGCGCTGGTGAAGCCGATCCTGTTCTTCTTTTCCCTGCCCGCCATCTTCCTCACCCTGGGGCTCTTCTACTTCGTGGTGAACGCGCTCGCGCTCTGGATCACGGCGGGGATCTCGGGCTCGCTCGGGCTGGGATTCCGGGTCGGCGGGTTCGGGGCGGCCTTCCTCGGGGCGCTGGTGGTGAGCCTCGTGAACCTGGTCCTCTCCTGGTTCGTGGGGCGCCCGGGATAGCGCCGCACCTCGCGCGGTCAGCGCGGGAAGCTCTTCGGCGCCTCGTCCAGGAAGCCCTCGCCGTCGAGCGCGCCGAGGAAGGCGACGAGCGCGTCGACCTCGGCGGAGGTCAGGTGGAGCGGCTTCACGTCCGGTGACAGCCACGGGTTGGCGTTCCCGCCGCGATCGTAGAGGAGGATGGTGTCCCGCAGCGTCGCGACCGACCCGTCGTGCATGTACGGGGCCCGTCGGGAGACGTCGCGGAGCGTGGGGGTCTTGAAGGCGCCCGTGTCGGCCGGCTTCCCCGTCACCTTGGCGCGCCCCGGGTCGGCGAACCCGGAGGCGGGGTTGGCGCCGGGAGCGGGTTGGCGCCAGCCCACGCCGAGGTTGTGGAACCGGGAGTCTGTGAGGTTGGCGCCCAGGTGGCACTGGTTGCAGCCGGCCTTCCCGAAGAAGAGACGGAAGCCCCGCCGCTGCGGTTCGTCGAGCGCCTTCGGGTCGCCGGCGTCCCAGCGGTCGTAGGCGGAGTTGCCCGACATCCGGGTCGCCTCGTAGGCGGCGATGGCCCCGGCGATGCGGTCGATCTGGATCCGGTCGTCCCCGAAGGCCTCCGTGAAGTAACGACCGTATCCGCGGATGGACCGGAGGGTTCCCTCGATGTCGGAATGGGTCATCCCCATCTCCACCGGGTTCTCCATGGGCCCCTTGGCCTGCTCGCCGAGCGAGCCGGCCCGGCCGTCCCAGAACCAGACCGGGTAGATCGGGAAGGCGGCGTTGAGCACCGGGGGCGCCTTGCGCGTCCCCTTCTTGCCCGCCACGCCGGTCGACACCGGCTCGCGCTCGCTGAACCCTGCCGACGGCTCGTGGCAGGAGGCGCAGGAGACCTTTCCGTCGGCGGAGAGGCGGGGGTCGTAGAACAGCCAGCGCCCGAGGCGGACCTTCTCCGGCGTGACCTGGGGCACGAGGTCGGCGAGCTCGCCGGCCACACCCAGGGGTGCCACGGGCAGGGGCTTCACCGGGTTGTCCGCCTCCCAGGAGGGCGGCGCGGCCCTGGCCGGGGTGGAGGCGACGGAACCCGCCTTCTCGGCGGTGCTGCAGGCGGCGAGGAGGCAGAGAAGGGCGGCGAGGGCAGGGCGCACGAGGTGTTTCCCTCCGTGGAACGGCGCCGAATCCTTCCCGGGCGCCGGGGCTCCAACTTCCGTATCATCAACAATCGGCACCCGGAAGCGGCGAAACGGGCCAGGGTGGGTTCGAGGAGCGGGCATGAGCGGCGACGGCAGGTGGAAGCGGCTGTGGAGGTCCCCGTGGCGTGCCGCCCTCTTCGCGGGCGTGGGTGCCCTGGCCGGCGTGGCCTACTACCAGTTCGTGGGCTGTCGGGCCGGCGGAAGCTGCGCCATCACGTCGTCGGCCTGGAGGAGCGCCGCCTACTTCGCCCTGGTGGCGGCGGTCGTGGGCTTCCCCGGGCGGGCCGCCACCCGCTGACGGAACGCAGCGGCCGGGCCCTCGGCGCCCGGGCCCGCCGCGACTACCACCTCTCGCTGCCGTGGCAGGTGTTGGCGCAGGTCCGCGTCTGCCCCGTGGGGCAGGCGAAGAGCGACGACACGTTGTTGCACTTGTAGCCGGCGGTCGCGTTGATGTCGGTCTTCCCGTTGTTGTGGAAGGCGGGGACCGCCGTGGTGCTCGTGTAGCCGGTGGGGTGGCACTTGTCGCAGCGCAGGTTGCGGTGGTCGGCGATGGTGTGCTTGCCGGTGGTCGGCGGGTCGCCGTGGCAGCCCGTGCAGCCCCCGCCGTCCACCTTCCCGTTGATGTGCCCTCCCGCCACCTTGATGGCGCCGGTCGAGGTCACCGACTGCGGGTGGCACTGGAAGCAGCTGGCCGCGCCCTGGGCGCCCGCGTAGGTCGGGTGGCCGGTGGGCGGCATGCCGTGGCACTTGGCACATCGCAGCTCGGTGGTGGGCCACGCGTCGTCCCAGAGCACGGTCGCGTTCGTGCCCTTCACGACACCGAAGGTGAAGTTGCCGTGGCAGTACGAGGCGGCGCAGCCGCCGGTCGTGGAGACGAAGGTGGGGATCGCGCCGCCCATCCGGGAGAGCGGCCCGAAGACCACCTTCTGCGCCGGCGGGCTGTTGGCGTGGGCCGCGTCGGCCGGGACCGGGTGGCACTCGGAGCAGGCCACGGGAGGCATCAGGTAGCTCGCCGCGGTGGGGTTCATGTGCCCCATGTGCGCGCCCACGGCGAAGGACGGGGCGCCGGGCTGGGCGATCGGTGGGGCGGAGGTCAGGTTGGCGTCGGTCCCGGCCAGGTTGGGCTTGCGGGTCGCGTCGCCGTGGCAGGTGGTGCAGGCGAGCGTGTTCACGTCGGCCAGGCCGTTCAGGTGCCCCTTGGCGGTGGCGTTGATGGTGCCATCGCCGTTCACCGCATCCGGGTGGCACGGCGCGCAGGAGGCCGCTGTGACGGGCGCCGTGAGGGCGAAGTGTCCGGTGGGCGGCATGCCGTGGCACGAGGTGCAGCTGACCGGGGTGGTGGAGGTCCAGGTCACGGTGGCCTTGCTGCCGCTCACCACACCGAAGGCGAAGTTGCCGTGGCAGTAGGTGGACGCGCAGCCTGCGGTCGTGGTGGTCCAGGTCGGAGCGGCGCCGCCGGTCCGGGAGAAGGTCCCGAAGACCACCTTCTGCGCGGGGGGTGTCTTGGCGTGGGCCGAGTCGAGCGGGACCACGTGGCACTCGGCGCAGGAGATGGGCGCCATGAGGAAGCTCGAGGCGGTGGGGTTCACGTGCCCCTCGTGGACGCCGGTCGCGTAGGCGGGGGCGCCGGCGGGAGGTACGGGCGGGGCCGAGGCCAGGTTCGCGTCGGTGCCGGCGAGGAACCCCTTGCGGTTGACGTCTCCATGGCACGACGTGCAGCCGAGCGCCGAGGTGTCGGGCAGGCCGTTCAGGTGTCCCTTGTCCACCAGGTTGATGGTGCCGTCGGCGTTCACCGACTTCGGGTGGCAGCCCGCGCAGCTGGCGGCGGCCGCCCCCGCGGCCACCGGCGGGTGGCCGGTGGGCGGCATCCCGTGGCAGGAGGTGCAGCTCGTGGCGGCCGTGTCGGTCCAGACCGGCGCGCCCCTCGACCCGGTGACGCCGCTGAAGTCGAAGTTGCCGTGGCAGTAGGTGGCGGCGCAGCCCAGGGTGCCGGCCGTGTAGGTGGGGACGACGCCGCCGGTCTTCGCGAGCGGGCCGAAGATCACCCGCTGCGCCGGCGGGTTCCGGGCGTGGTCGAAGTCGCCGGGGACGACGTGGCACTCGGCGCAGGCCACCGGCCCCATGAGCGCGGTGGCGGCGACCGGGTTCACGTGCCCCAGGTGCGCACCCACCACGGACGGCGAGGCCAAGGTCGAGGCGACGGGCGGGGAGGACAGGAGGTTCACGTCGGTTCCCGGAAGGATCCCGACGCGTGTCTTGTCGCCGTGGCACTCGGTGCAGCCGAGGGCGGCGATGTCGGCCCGGGTGTTCATGTGCGCGCCCGCCGGGATGATGACGCCGGATGGGCTGACCGTGGTCGGGTGGCATGTCGAGCACGCGTCGGCCGTACTCGCGGTCACCGGAGGATGGCCGGTGGGCGGCATCCCGTGGCACGAGGTGCAGGAGATCCGGGTGGTGTCGGTCCACAGCATCGTGGTGGTGGCGCCGGTGATGCCGGAGAAGTCGAACTTGCCGTGGCAGTAGGTGGCCGAGCAGCCGGAGGTGGTGGGGTCGAAGGTGGGGACCGCGCCGTTCGCGCTGCCACGTGCCGAGAACACCACCCGCTGTGCCGGGGGGGTGGTGGCATGGGTCGAGTCGGTGGGCACCACGTGGCACTCGACGCACAGGGTGGGCGTGGAGGCGGCGATGGACGGATTGGGGTTCAGGTGCACGAGGTGGGCGCCGTCCGCATAGCTGGGCGCCCCGGCGGGTGCCACCGGGGGGGCCGAGGCGACGTTGGGATCGACGCCGGTCATGCTGGGCAGGCGGGCCGGGTCGCCGTGGCAGGAGGCGCAGCTTCCGCCCGTCACGTCGGCCTGGCCGTTCATGTGGGCGCCGGAGGGGACGTTGATCGTGCCGTCCGCGTTGACCGTGTCCGAGTGGCAGGACGCGCAGGAGATCGCCGTGGGGGCGCCGGCCATCCTCGGGTGGCCGGCCGGCGGCATCGCGTGGCACGAGGAGCAGACGAGGGGCGTCCCGTCGCTCCAGGCCGGGGTGGCGTGCGTGCCGGACACCGGACCCATGGTGAAGCTGCCGTGGCAGGAGACGTTGCTGCAGGTCTTGGTCGTCGGGTCGAAGTGGGCGCCGGCGGCCTGGATCGTCGGGTTCTGCGAGAAGTCGACGGCGAACCCGGTGGGGGAGTGGCACGCGTCGCAGGCGAGCGGCGCGGAGAATGCGCTTGCCTGGAGGTGGACCCGGTGGTTCTCACCCGCCGGCGTGGGGCCGGACGTGGACGCGGCCTTGGAGCAGGCCGTGGAGAGGACGGCCACGGCGGCGAGGGCGAAGAGCGACCGCTGGTGGAGCGCGCGCATGGCCCCATTTTGTATCCATGGGGCAGCGGCTCTTCCAATGTAAAAAGGATGTGCTGGGTCGCCGACCTCAAGTGCCCGTAAATACTCGAGGTCGTTATGACGCTACTCTCAGGAAGGTGGGCATCCTGCCCACCTTTGCACGCAATCCGGGGCGCCTAGAAGCAGCCGGACCCCGGGGGCCCAGCCGTCCAGTAGCGCCCCCGGTCGTGGCATCCGGTGGCCGTGCCGCGCCACAGCGTGGGGCCGACGGTGTCCGGGTTCCAGTTCCGGAAGTCGGGGGTGAGCTGGGTGACGTTCAGGTTGATCTCGCCATTCACGTGGACGGGAACAGCCGCAGGGCCGACTGCCCCGTTCGAGTACCCGGGCGGGTGGCAGACGCTGCAGGCGAGCCTGGCCGAGGCCGTGGGCGAGGTGTGGAGGTAGTGGGCCATGTCTCCCGGGGGAGAACCGTGGCATGAACCGCAGGAGGCCTGGGTGCCGTCCACCTGGGTCCAGATGGGTGTCGTGTTGGTCCCGATGCCGCCCATCGGGGTGAGGGTCTGACCGTGGCAGTAGTTGGTGCAGGTTGCGGTCGCTGCGTCGAAGCTGGGAGTGGCGTCTCCCGCCGATGCCAGCGAGCCCCAGTCGAGGGTGGTGGCGCTCGCCGCGTTGGGGCCGACGTGCGCCAGCGGGCCCATCCCCGGTACGGTTCCGGGCACGCCGTGGCACTCGTTGCAGGCGATCGGGTTCGAGATGGCTCCCGGCGGGGGCGCAAGGTGCGCCTGGTGGGCGCCGACGCTCACCAGGGTCGTGGCGACGCCGCCGTTTCGGTCGCGCGGCGGCGCGGCCTGGACGAGCTCACTTCCCGGGGCGACGACGCGCGTCGGGTCGCCGTGGCAGGCGGTGCAGCTCGTCCCCAGGTTCGGCCGGGTCAGGTTCACCACGCCATTGACGTGGAGGTCGCGGTTCACCGTGCTGTTCGTGTAGCCCGGGTGGCAGAGTGCGCACTGCACGCCGGGGGCAACCTGCGGGTGCCACGGCGTGGCGATGGCGCCGCCCGGAATGGCGTGGCAGCCGCCGCAAGCGACGACCGACGGGGGATTCCAGACCGGGGTCCGTACCGTCCCCCCGCCGATCTGCAGCTGGGGGCCGCCGTCGTGGCAGTAGACGTTCGAGCAGGTGACCCTCGTCGTGTCGAAGGAACCCACCGCGCCGTTTGCCCGCGCCAGGTTTCCCTCGAGCGTCACCTGGAACTTGCTGTTGTGACATTCGCCGCAGGAGATCGCCCGCGCGATGGTGCCGGTCAGGTGGATGGTGTGGGCGCCGGTCGTGGGGTCGCCGTTGCTCCCGCCCTCGTTGGCGTTGCGTGCGTCGCAGGCGGCGAGGCCGACGCAGGTGAGAGCGAGGAGAATGGCAGTTCTGGTGAGACGCATGGTGCCCCCTGGGCGAGGATTCCGGGAACGTACCATGCCGGCCGCGCCATCCAAGAAGGATGAAGCGGGGGGAGTGCCAGGGGAGGGACGCTGCGTCAGGGCGGGGTCACCACGAGAAGTTGCTGTGCCCCGTCCCATGGCAGGTGCCGTTGCAGCGCCTCGTGGTGCCCGTCCCGGTCGTGGTGATCGCGTCGCCGGGTGCGATGACCACGTTCACGACGCCGTTCACGTGGAGGGCCGGGCCGGTGATGGCCGCGTTCGATGATCCGGTCCCGGTGGCGATGCCGTTGTGGCAGTCGGAGCAGTTGAAGGAACCGCCCGAGTGCTTGGAATGGCGACCCGTGGAGGTGTTGGGCATGTTGTGGCAGGCGTTGCAGGCCAGGTGGGCGCCCGCGGCCGGCGGAACGTTCCACACCGGGACTGCCGTCGTCTTCCCGTTCCTGAAGTTCCCGTGGCAGTAGGTGGCGGAGCAGCCGAGGGTCGTGGCGTTGAAGGCGGGGGTGACCGGCCCGGTGATGGCGATCCCTCCGAACGGGAGAGGTGCCTGGGCGCCGTCGACGTGGTCGACGTTGGTCGGCAGCGTCGAGGCGTGGCAGTTCGTGCAGGCGAACGTGCTCGAGAGGGTGGCCGTGGCGACGTGGCGGGCGTGGGCTCCGACCCGTGCCGCCGTGTTCGCGGAGTTGCCCTGGGAGTCGACGGGGGGGGCGGCGAGGAGCGGGGCCTGCGGCGTCGCCGTTCCACCGGCCGTTCCGTGGCAGAACGTGCACTCGGTCTGCCAGTTCGGATGGCTCGCGGCGGTGTGGCAGGTGTTGCAGGAGCTCCCCGTGACGCCGGAGGCCGTCCCGAAGGCGAGGTGGCAGGACTTGCAGCCCTGCAGCCCCTGCTGGTTGGCGGCGTAGCCGTGCTGGCTGGGGGCTACCCACCCGGCCGGATGGCCGCCGCTGAACTCGGCGAGCCCGTTCACGTGCTTGCCGCCGGACACGTTGATGGTGCCGCTGGCGTTCACCGTCTCGGCGTGGCAGCCGGAGCAGGTCGCCGCCGTCACCGTTCCGGAGAGGGTCTGGTGGCCGGTGGGGGGCATCCCGTGGCAGCCGGTGCAGGCGAGCGTCGGCGTGGCGTTCCACGCCGGGGTCGCGGCCGTGTTGCCGGTGACCGAGCCGAACGTGAACTTGCCGTGGCAGTAGGTCGCCGAGCAGGAGAGGGTGGTCGCGTTGTACGTCGGCGCGGCGCCCTGCGTGGTCGCGAGCGTGTCGGGGCTCCACACGATCACCGGCGGGAACTGGATGGAATGGTCGGGGTTGTCCGGGACCACGTGGCACTCGTTGCAGGTGATCGCGGACCGGATGGCGCTGTCGGTGAGGTGGAGGAGGTGCGTGCCGGCGGCCGACGCCGCGGAGCCCGGCGGGACGGCCGGCGGCGCGGAGGCGAGCAGCGCATTGGGATTGCCGGCGGGGACGGTCCGGGCAGGGTCGCCGTGGCAGGAGGTGCAGTTGACGGCCACGTTGGCCTGACCGTTCACGTGGGCGCCGGTGGCCACGTTGATCGTGCCGCTCGCGTTCACCGTGGAGGGGTGGCACTGGGCGCAGGTCGCCGCCGTCACCGTTCCGGCGAGGGCCGGGTGGCCGGTGGGGGGCAGGCCGTGGCAGCCCGTGCAGGCCAGGCCGACGTCGGTCCAGAGCGGCGCCGCGGCGGCGCCACGGACGCCGCCGAAGTTGAACCCGCCGTGACAGTAGGTCGCCGAGCAGCCGAGGGTGGTCCCGTTCCAGGTCGGCGCGTTGCCCTGGGTCTTGGCCAGCGTCCCGAAGGTCACCGGGCTCGCCGGCGGGTTCGTGGCGTGGGCGATGTCGGTGGGGACGACGTGGCATTCGTTGCAGAACAGCGGGCCCCGGAACGCGCCGGTGCTGGGCGGATTCACGTGGGACGGGTGCGCGCCCACCGCAGACGCCGGGGACCCCCGGGTGGCGACGGGCGGAGAGGCGGCCAGCTGCGGGTCGGTGCCGACCAGGTTCCCGGTGCGCCCGGCGGTGCCGTGGCAGGAGGTGCAGTTGAAGTTCACGTTGGCCTGCCCGTTCAGGTGGGTGCCGGTGGTGAGGTCGATGGTCCCGTCGGCCTTCACCGACGATGGGTGGCACTGGTTGCAGGTCGCAGCGGTCACCGTTCCGGCGATCGACGGGTGGCCCGTGGGGGGCATGCCGTGGCACGACGTGCAGGCGAGACCGGTGGCCGTCCAGAGAGGCGCGGAGGAGGTGCCGGTGACGCCGTTGAAGTCGAAGCTGCCGTGGCAGTAGGTGGCGGCGCAGCCGGTGGTCGTGGAGGTCCAGATCGGTACCGCCCCCCGCGCCGAGGCGAGCGGTCCGAAGACCACCCGCTGGGCAGGAGGGCTCGTCGCGTGGGCCGAGGACGACGGCACGACATGGCACTCCGCGCAGGCGATGGGGCCTCGGACGGAGCCGGTGGCGGGCGGGTTGAGGTGGTTCAGGTGGGCGCCCACGGCGTAGGCCGGTGCTCCCAGGGGTGCGACCGGCGGCGCGGACGCGAGCTGCGCGTCGGTGCCGGGGAGGATGCCGACCCGACCCGCCGTCCCGTGGCAGGAGGTGCAGTCGAGGAGCACGTCCGCCTGCCCGTTCAGGTGGGCGCCTCCGGCCAGGTTGATGGACCCGCTCCCGTCGACGGTGTCGGGGTGGCAGGCGCTGCAGGTGGCGGCGGTCACCGTGCCGGTGAGCGTCGGGTGGCCGGCCGGGGGCATGCCGTGGCAGGAGCCGCAGGTGAGCGGCGCTCCGGTCCAGAGCGGTGTGGCGTTCAGGCCGGTGACGCCGTTGAACGCGAAGTTGCCGTGGCAGTAGGTGGCCGCGCAGCCGGTGCTGGCCGACGTCCACGTCGGCGTGGCGCCCTGGGTCCGCGCGAGCGGTCCGAACACGACCTTCTGCGCCGGGGGGCTCGTGGCGTGGGCCGGCGTCGTGGGGACGACGTGGCATTCCGAGCAGGCGAGCGGCGCGCCCATCGAGCCGGCGACGGGCGGGTTCAGGTGCGACTGGTGCGCGCCCACCGCGTACGTCGGGGCGCCGGTCGGCGCGGCTGGAGGCGCCGAGGCGAGGTCGACGTCGGTGCCCGGCTGGAAGCCGGTGCGCCCCGCCGTTCCGTGGCAGGAGGTGCAGCTGTAGGCGACGTTCGCCTGCCCGTTGATGTGGGCGCCCGACGCCACGTTGATGCTGCCGTTCGGGTTGACGGTGTCCGGGTGGCACTGGCTGCAGGTGGCCGGGGTGACGGTGCCGGTGACGGGAGGGTGTCCCGTGGGCGGGAGGTCGTGGCACGCGCCGCAGCCGACCACGCCGCCGTTCCAGGTGACCGAGGCGCCCTTGCCCCGCACGCCGTTGAAGTCGAAGTTGCCGTGGCAGTAGACGGCGGCGCAGCCGAGCGTGAGGGGATCGAAGGTGGGGGCGGCGCCGCGGGCGCGGGCGAGCACGCCGAACTGGACCGGGTTCGCCGGCGGGTTGGTCGCGTGGGTCAGGTTCGCCGGGACGACGTGGCACTCGTCGCAGGCGATGGGCGAACGCAGGGGGCCGACGACGGGCGGATTCAGGTGGACCTGGTGGGCGCCGACCACCGTCGCGGGCGTTCCGTAGGGCGCGGACGGGGGTGCGGAGGGCAGGAACGGGTCGGTGCCGGGGAGGTTGCCGACCCTCCCGACCGTGCCGTGACAGTAGACGCAGGTGCCCGTGTCGACGCGCGGCCCGTCCGAGACGGGGGCACGGGAGTTCGAGCAGGCGGCGGAGGCGAGCACCAGGAAGGCCGCCACACCGATGGTTGGGAACCGCATCGACGCCATGTTCGACCTCCGCCCGTACCGGGTCAAAATGGACCAACGAAATCCATGTCTCGACGTGCGGCTCTAACCGGAAAAGCCCGTTTAGTCCATTCGAGGGAACGTAAGGGCGTTTCCGGAAATGGCGAGGCCCACCGGGGGATCCCCGATGGGCCTCACGCTCCGTTCAGGACGGCGGCTGGATCCGGATCAGTGTCCGGCGCCGTCGCAGCCGCAGTTGCCCCGTGCCCACGCCGACGTGTTGTTCGTCGGGTAGGAGACGATGTACAGCCGGTCCGCCGTCCCGCCCTGCCAGTACGGGGCGACGTTGTCCCAGCCGGCGATCACTCCTCCAGCGGCCGGTGCTCCGACCGCGGTCGCCGAACCGGCTCCGGCGACGAGGATGCCCGGGCGTGGACCGCCGTGCGGGACGGCCGCGTGGCAGTTCATGCAGGCGATGTTGTGGCTGCCGTTGGTGTGCTGGGTGAACCGGCCGCCCACGAAGTCGGTGCGGTGGCAGTTGGCGCAGAAGGTGCCCGTGGGCATGCCGCCGTTTCCAATGGCGATGGTGCTGTTCCAGGTGGTGTTCGGTCCCTTCAGGATGAACTTCGCGGCCGACCCGTGCGGGCCGTTGGCGTCCGTCCCTGCGTCCGACTCGTGGCAGTCGGTGCACTGCATGAGGGACGTCCGGGAGAAGGGCGGCAGGATGTTGCCGGTGGCGCCCAGGTTGCCCGACGCGGTCGCCAGGATGGGGTGGAAGCCGCCAGCCGTCTCGTTGGCCGACCAGGCGTTGGCCGTGCCGGTCGTGGCGTAGTTGCCGACGTTGGCCGGGTTGAACTCCTTCGCCACGTCCGACTCCGCCATCTGGATGGTGTAGGCGCTGGCCGCCGCCGAGGCCGCGGCAACCGGGCTGATGGTGATGGAGGTGCCGCTCGTGAAGCCGGTGATCTTGTACCAGACGCCGGCGGCGTTGTTCTTGATGTTGGCGCCGACCATGGCGGCCGTCCAGGTGGTCCCCGTACCGGTGACCGTCGCGCTACCCGAGGTGAAGGCGGCGTTGCCGGTCAAGTAGGTGAAGCCGGACGGCGCCGTCGGGGTCGTGCCAGTGCCCCAGTAGTAGCCGGTGTGGCACTTGAAGCAGAGGGTCGCCTCGAGGCTCGTCGCCGCGAGGGTCTGCTTCGTGAAGTTGCCAGTGACGGGCGTGGTCCAGAAGGCCGGGTTGCTGGAGAGCTGTGCGCCCCAGGCGCCCACGACGGCCGGGCCGGCGACGTTCGTGGCCCGGTAGAAGGGGCGTACCGAGTAGGCGGTGCCCGCGGCGACCGCGGTGGCCGGGCGCGGGTAGATCATGAGCGAGGTCGCGCTGTTGAACTGCACCACCGTGTACCAGGCGGTGCCGACCTGGATCTTCCAGCCGAGCATAGTGGCCGCCCAGGTGGTACCGGTGCCCGTGGCCGTTCCGCAGACGGTTCCGGCGCCCATGGTGGCGGGGCAGGTCGCGGTGGTCGTCGGGATGGCGAGCGTCCCCGTGGTGTACGGCGCTGCATCCGCGGTGGCCTTCGCCTCGTGCGGGTCGTGGCAGTCCATGCAGTTCGCGTGGCGCTGCCCCGTGCCCGCGGCGACGCCGAGCGCGTTCCCGAAGACGGCGTTGGTGGCCTCGGACGCGCTGTTGTGGACGGTGTCCGTGTTGGACGGGTGGCCCGACTGGTTCGCCGTCGTGGCGTGCAGGATCTGGGTCTGGATGTCCTTGCCCGAGCGGTTGCCCTGGGCGCCGGCGGCGGGCGTCGCCGTCGAGCCGTGGCAGTTGTAGCAGGCGAAGTTGGCCGCGCTGCCGGCGGGGTTGGTCGTGCCGGCGAGCAGGTTCGCGTCGGTCGTCGAGTAGTGGACCGACTGGGTGGTGGTGGCGGTGGGCGTGTTTCCCTCCACCCGGTTGGCGTGGCACTTCGTGCAGTTGCGGGCGAAGGTGCTGCCGTCGTGGATGGGGAAGGTCCAGGTGTAGACGTTGGCGCCCACGGTGTTGCTGTTGAAGTCGTGGGCGGAGGCGCCGAAGTTGGCGGCGCCGACGGTTACGCCGTTCGCGACGATGGGCTTCGCGTGGCAGCCCGCGCAGAGCCCGGCGTTGAGCGTCGAGTCGAAGTCGGTGCTGGCCCGGTTCGCCGCGGTGCGGGTGGCCGA
Source organism: uncultured Anaeromyxobacter sp. (assembly GCA_903904005.1). Taxonomy (GTDB): domain Bacteria; phylum Myxococcota; class Myxococcia; order Myxococcales; family Anaeromyxobacteraceae; genus CAIOAK01. The sequence goes on along the minus strand of CAIVAR010000094.1, from coordinate 2,215 downwards.
GCCGCTCGCACGCGACGCCTGGGTCGTGGGATCCAGGTAGACGTTGTTCTGGTGCGTCGTCGTCGCCGGGCTGGTCAGCGTGTGCGGGTGGTCGGCGTGGCACATCGTCACGCAGGTGCGGTTGGCCACCGTCACCGCGCCGCTCAGGTCGGTCCCGGTGGTCCAGTTGGCGCCGTTGTCGGTGGGGACGTCGCTGCCGAGACCGTGGCGGGAGGCAGGAGCCGTGACCGCGGTCATCTGGTTGAAGTAGCTGGCGTGGCAGCCGCCGCAGCTGGAGCCGCCGTTGGGCGGCTCGCCGCCGCCGTCGAGGGCGCCGTTGATGTGCTTGCCGCCGGCGACGTTGATCGACCCGTCGGCGTTGACCGTGTCGGGGTGGCAGGAGGCGCAGGCCGTGGCGCTCGCGGGCAGCGCCACGCTGGAGTGACCACCTGTGCCCGGCGGGAACCCGTGGCAGCTGCCGCAGGTCGCGGCGGCGCCGTTCCATGCCCAGGTGGCGACCGACCCGGCGTAGCTCGCCGCCAGCCCCGCGCCGTGGCAGTAGGTGGCGCAGGTGGTCGGGGTCGTTCCGTTGCCCTGGGTGAAGGTGGGAGAGTACGTACCCAGGTTCGCGCCCGTGGCGGCCGCGAAGGTGAAGTCCACGGTGCCGTTCGAGTGGCTGATGTTCCCCGCGTTGTTCGGGTGGCACTCGGTGCAGGCGATGGCCCTGAAGATCTGCCCCGCCGCCGGGTTCACGTGCGCGACGTGCGCGCCGACGAGGACGCTGGCGGCCTGGCCGCTGGCGTCGGTCGGAGGCGCCGAGGCCTGGTTCACGTCGGCACCGGCGACGCTCACGCGAGCGGCGGTGCCGTGGCAGGAGGTGCAGGTCATGTTGGCCACGTCGACCGCGCCGTTCATGTGGGTGGCGAGGTTGACGGAGGAGGCGCTGTAGCCGGCGTGGCAGCTCACGCAGTTGGCGTTCGCCGGGTGCGTGCCGCCGGGGGGCAGGCCGTGGCAGGAACCGCAGGCCGCGTCGGCGACGCCGCCCAGCCAGGACGGGGCGTTGGCGACGGTCCCGTTCTTGAAGTTGCCGTGGCAGTAGGTATTGGAGCAGGTGCCGGCCACGTTGCCGGCCGCGGCGGTGGTGCTGCCCGCGTAGGCGGCGGTCGCGATGACGGGGGTGCCGGTGACGGAGAGGCCGGAGAAGACCACCGTGGCGCGCGCGCCACCGGAGCCGGTGCCCGTGACGTGGTTGGTGTCGCCGGCGCCGGGAACCGTGTGGCAGGCGCTGCAGGCGATGGGCGTGCTGCTCAGGCTGGCGCCGGTGAGGTGCTTGGCGTGGGCGCCGACGGCGGCGAAGGTCGCCGCGGTGTTGCCCGCCGTGTCGGCCGACGCGGCGTTGAAGCCAGGGGCCACCGCGCCCGAGGTCGCCGCGACCGCGGTCTGGGTGAGGTCACCGTGGCAGAGCGTGCAGCCGGTGCGGGTCAGCGTGACGGCGCCGTCGACGTGCGTACCCTGGACGACGGCCGCCGTGGTGTACCCGGTGCCGTGGCAGGTCGCGCACGCCGTGTTCGACGGGTGGTGCGAGGCGGCCGTGAGGGCGGGCGGATTGCCGTGGCAGGAGGTGCAGGCGAGGGTGGCGGCCGTCTTCCAGGTGGCCGTCGCCGCTCCGCCTACGCCACCGGCGAAGTTGCCGTGGCAGTAGGTGTTGGAGCAGGTGCCGCCCGTGCCGGCGTAGCTGGCGTTGGCGATGGCGCCGGTGGTGGAGAGGTTGCCGAGCGCGACCGTGCCGGAGGTGGCGACGCCGGTCTTGTGGATCTGGGTTCCAGGAACCGTGTGGCAGGCGTTGCACTGGACCGGACGGGACCGGGTACCGAGGACGTGCGAGGCGTGGACGCCGACGCCGTTGGCGGTGGCGACCGTGGTGTTGCCGAAGGTGTCGGGGGCTCCGGCGCCGGTGGGGGCAGCTGCGACGTTCGTGTCCTGCAAGCCGGACGCGACGCGGGTCTTGCTGCCGTGGCAGGTGGTGCAGGTGAGCGTCGAGGTGTTGATGGCGCCGTTCACGTGCAGACCGCCGGCGACGAGGACCGCGCCGGCAGCATCGACCGTGCCGGCGTGGCAGGAGACGCAGGTGGTGAGGGCGGCGGCGTTGTGGTGGTTGGCCGTCCCGGGAGGCGACTTGTGGCAGCTGCCGCAGTCGGCGGCGGCGCCGTTCCAGGACCAGGTGGCGACCGAGCCC
>CAIVAR010000093.1 GCA_903904005.1 uncultured Anaeromyxobacter sp. | reverse complement strand
GGTGACCCCGGCCTCGTTCGAGCCCACCATCGACTACGTGGTCACCAAGGTTCCGCGCTTCGCCTTCGAGAAGTTCAAGGGGGCCGACGACGTCCTCACCACCCACATGAAGTCGGTGGGCGAGGTGATGGCGATGGGGCGCACCTTCCAGGAGAGCCTCCAGAAGGCCCTGCGTGGCCTGGAGATCGACCGGGCCGGCCTCGATTCCCCGCTGGGGAAGCGCCCCGGCGACACCTACACCGAGGCCGAGCGGATGCTCGTCCTCGAGCAGGCGCGGGTGCCCCGAGCCCACCGCATCTTCTGGGTGGGCGAGGCGCTGCGCGCCGGCATCGCCGTCGAAGAGCTGAACCGGCTCACCGGAATCGACCCCTGGTTCCTCCGCGAGATGAAGGGCATCGTCGACCACGAGCCCGAACTGGCCGGCGGTCTCCCCGTCGACGGCGCCGCCTGGCGAAAGGCCAAGCGGCTCGGCTTCTCCGACAAGCGCATCGCCTCGCTGGCGCGCACCACCGAGGGCGCCACCCGCGCGGCCCGCTGGGCCGCCGGCGTCCACCCGGTCTACAAGCGGGTCGACACCTGCGCCGCCGAGTTCGAGGCCTTCACGCCGTACCTCTACTCGACGTACGAGGAGGAGTGCGAGGCGATGCCCACCTCCCGGCGCAAGATCATGATCCTGGGCGGCGGGCCGAACCGGATCGGGCAGGGCATCGAGTTCGACTACTGCTGCGTCCACGCCAGCTTCGCGCTCCGCGAGGCCGGGTTCGAGACCATCATGGTCAACTGCAACCCGGAGACGGTCTCCACCGACTACGACACCAGCGACCGGCTCTACTTCGAGCCGCTCACCCTCGAGGACGTTCTCGAGATCGTCCGGGTCGAGAAGCCCGAGGGGCTCATCGTCCAGTACGGCGGGCAGACCCCGCTCAAGCTCGCGGTTCCCCTCGAGCAGGCCGGGGCCCCGATCCTGGGCACCACGCCCGACGCCATCGACCGCGCCGAGGACCGGGAGCGCTTCGCCGCCCTCATCGACAAGCTCGGCCTCCGGCAGCCGGACAACGGCATGGCCCGCAGCGCGGAGGAGGCCTTCGCGGTGGCCCGGCGCATCGGCTATCCCGTGATGGTCCGCCCCTCCTACGTGCTCGGCGGCCGGGCCATGGAGGTCGTCTACGACGACGCCGACCTTCGGACCTACCTCACCGAGGCGGTTCAGGCCTCGAACGAGCGTCCGGTCCTCGTCGACCGGTTCCTCCGCGACGCGGCCGAGGTCGACGTCGACGTCGTCTCCGACGGCAAGACGGTCATCGTCGGCGGGGTGATGGAGCACATCGAGGAGGCCGGCATCCACTCCGGCGACTCGGCCTGCGCGCTGCCTCCCTTCAGCCTCTCCGCCGAGGTGGTCGCCGAGATCGAGAAGCAGTCGATCGCGCTGGCCCGCGAACTCGGCGTGGTGGGGCTCATGAACGTCCAGTTCGCCATCCAGGGCGAGGACATCTACGTGCTCGAGGTGAACCCGCGCGCCAGCCGCACGGTGCCCTTCGTGGGCAAGGCCACCGGCGTCCCCTTCGCGAAGAAGGCGGCGCTCGCCATGGCAGGAATCTCGCTCGAGGAGCAGGGGCTGCGCAGCACGCCCCGCCCGCAGCACGTCTCGGTGAAGGAGGCGGTCATGCCCTTCGCCCGCTTCCGGGGGGTCGACCCGGTGCTCGGGCCCGAGATGAAGTCCACCGGCGAGGTGATGGGGATCGCGGCAGATTTCTACGGCGCCTTCTGGAAGGCCCAGACCGCCGCCGGCAACGCCCTCCCGCTCCCGAAGCGGGGCGAGGTCCTGCGGGCCTTCGTCTCGGTGAAGGACGCCGACAAGCCGGTGGCCGCGGACCTGGCCCGCCGGCTCGTGGCCCTGGGGTTCGAGGTGCTCGCCACCGCCGGCACCGCCGCCTTCCTGGCCCGCGAGGGCATCCCGGCCACGCCGGTCCGCAAGGTGGGGGAGGGTCGCCCCAACGTGGTGGACCGGATCATCGACGGCGAGGTCCACTTCCTCATCAACACCACCGCGAGCAAGCGGACGATCTCCGACAGCTTCTCCATCCGGCGCGAGACGCTCATGCACCGTGTGCCCTACTTCACCACGCTCACCGGTGCCCGCGCGGCGCTGGGCGCCATGGAGCGCGCACGCGACGCCGGTTACGGGGTTCGCTCCCTGCAGGAATATCACTCGCACGGAAGGTGAGACGAGGATGCCCAGCGATCGCATGCCGATGACCCCTTCGGGCCTCGTGAAGCTCAAGCAGGAACTGAAGCGGCTCAAGGGAACGGAGCGCCAGCGCATCGTGCGGGAGATCGCCGAGGCCCGTGCCCACGGCGACCTCTCCGAGAACGCCGAGTACCACGCGGCGAAGGAGAAGCAGTCCCACGTCGAGGGGCGCATCACCCAGGTCGAGCACTGGATCGCCACCGCCGAGGTCATCGACGTCTCGAAGCTGTCCGGCGACCGCGTGGTCTTCGGCGCCACCGTCCACCTCACCGACAGCCAGAGCGGCGACGAGGTCACGTACCGGATCGTGGGCGAGATCGAGGCCGAGCTGAAGCAAGGCAAGATCAGCGTCACGAGCCCCATCGCCCGTGCCCTCATCGGGAAGGTCGAGGGGGACGTGGTTCGCGTGCGCGCCCCCGGCGGGGAGCGGGAGTACGAGATCAGGAGCGTCGAGTTCATCGAGGAGCCGGTCGCGTCCGACCCGGAGTAGGCCGTCGGGGGAGGGGAATGGCTCCGCGCGACGTCCCCGCATCGGCTCCCGGCGCCCGCGAACTGACCGCGCTCTTCGCGCCGCTGCGCTTCGCCGTCCGGCAAGAGGAGGCGGGGCAGGCGCGCCTGGCCGGCCTGGGCGGGACCATCCGCGGAGCGGTCGATCGGGCCCGGGCGGCGGGCGTGTCACCGGCGCCGGCCCTCGACCGCCTGTTCGCGGCGGGGCGCACCCTCGATGGGCTTCCGGGCGGGAAGCGGCTCGCCGCCCTGTGCCGGATCGCCGTGGACCTGGGAGCGCTCGTTCCGCTGCCCGAGGACCTCGCGGCGCTGGCCCACAGGGGGAGGATCCCCGCGGCGGCCGCAACCGAACCCGCGGCGCCCGTTGCACCGGCGCCGCCCCTCGCCCCCGCGAAGGCGGCGCCGAAGCCCCGGCCCGCACCGCCTCCTCCCCGGATCCCCGGAACCGACCGGGAGGGGAGGGCCGAGCGGCGTCGTCTGCTCTCCACACCGCTCGAGGCCGTCCCCGGCGTCCATCCGGCCCCCCGCGCGCACCTCGAGGAGCGGGGGCGCGCCACGGTCGAGGCCGCGCTCGAGTTCCTGCCGAGAGCCTGGCAGGACCGGACCACCCTCCGGAAGGTGTCCGAACTCCGGATCGGCGAACCCGGCATCGCCGTGGTGACCGTTCGGACGGTCCGGACGCAACGGATGCGGAACGGAAAGCCCCTGCTCAAGGTGGGCACGGCCGACGGCCAGAGCCGGCTCGACCTCGTCTTCTTCAACCCTCCGCCCTGGCGGCAGCGCCAGTTCGTGGTCGGCGAGCAGGTCCTCGTCTCGGGAGCCCTGACCGAGGGGTTCGGCGGCGTGCGCCAGATGGCCCAGCCGGACGTGGAGAAGGCGGGGGAGGGGGACTCGGCAAACTTCGGACGGATCGTCCCCATCTATCCCGGTCCAGCCGATCACCAGCACCCGGCGCTGCGCAAGCTGATGCGGCGGCTCGTGAGCGACTACGCGCCCCTCTTCGTGGAGGAGATCCCGCAGGCGATCCGGGAGCGCCAGGCGCTCGTCGGCCGGGCCGATGCGATCGCCCAGGCCCACTTCCCGCCCGCCGGCACCGATCTCGTCCGCGCCGAGGGACGGGCCACCGAGCCCTTCCGGCGCCTCGCCTTCGAGGAGCTCTTCTTCCTGCAGCTCGCGCTGGCCCTCCGGCGCAGGGGGGTGCGGCGGGAGCCGGGCATCGCCTTCGACGTGTCGCCAGCGGCCCGCGAGGCGGCGCGGGCCCGCATCCCGTTCACCTTCACGCGGGCCCAGGAGCGGGTCTTCGGCGAGATCGCCGCGGACATGGGGTGCGCCGAGCCGATGAACCGGCTGCTCCAGGGGGACGTCGGGAGCGGGAAGACCGCGGTCGCCTTCGCGGCGGCCATGCTGGCGGTCCACTCCGGATGGCAGGCCGCCATCATGGCGCCCACCGAGATCCTCGCCGAGCAGCACGGGCGAACGCTCGGGCGCTGGCTCGCCGGATCCGGGGTGGAGCTCGCGGTGGTGGGGGCCCGGTCCCGGGGCAAGGGGCAGAAGGAGGCCCGGGAGGCCCTGCGCTCCGGCCGTGCCCGGATCGCGGTCGGAACCCATGCGCTCCTCGAGGAGGGGATCGCGTTCGCGCGGCTCGGGCTCGTGGTGGTCGACGAGCAGCACCGGTTCGGCGTGCTCCAGCGGGCGACGCTCATGTCGAAGGGGCAGCGTCCGGACGTCCTCGTCATGACCGCCACGCCCATCCCGCGGACGCTGGCGCTCGCCTTCCACGGCGACCTCGACCAGTCGAAGATCGACGAGCTTCCGCCAGGTCGGAAGCCGGTCGAGACCCGGGTCTTCAAGGAATCGCAGCGCAAGCGGGTCCTCGACGCGGCCCGGGTCGAGCTCGAGGCCGGCCGGCAGGTGTACGTCGTCTACCCGCTCGTCGAGGAGTCGGAGAAGATCGACCTGGCCGACGCCACCAGCGGCGCGGAGGAGCTCCGGGAAGCGCTCGCACCCTTCGAGGTGGCCCTCGTCCACGGCCGGATGAAGGGGGAGGAGAAGGAGGCCGTGATGTCCCGCTTCCGCGACGGGGAGGTCCGGGTCCTGGTGTCGACCACGGTGATCGAGGTGGGGGTGGACGTCCCCAACGCGACGCTCATGGTGGTCGAGCACGCCGAACGGTTCGGCCTCTCCCAGCTGCACCAGCTCCGGGGCCGGGTGGGGCGGGGGAGCGAGCGGAGCCAGTGCCTGCTCGTGACCGGCGGCGCCGGAGCGGGAGCCGACGCGCGGGAGCGGCTCCGCACCATGGTCGCGACCCAGGACGGATTCGAGATCGCCCGGGCGGACCTGCGCATCCGCGGACCCGGCGAGATGCTGGGAACCCGCCAGGCGGGGCAGCCGGTCTTCGAGGTCGCCGACCTCTACCGGGACGAGGCCATCCTCGACGAGGCCCGGGCGGAGGCGACCCGCCTCGTCGACGAGGACCCCGACCTCTCCCGGCCTGAGAACCTGGCCACCGGCGAGGCGCTCGGGCGCTGGGCGGACCGGCTCTCGCTCGCCCGGGTCGGATGACCGGACGGCGCCGTTTGGCGCTGGTATCATCCCCGGATGCCCGCCTGCGCGCTGTGCGAGAACGTCCAGGCCGCCGGGGAGGCCTGCGACGTCTGCGGCCAGCCGTTCCCCGCCGCGGAGCGGACGCCTGTCGCGGTGGAACCGCTCGAGGGGTTGGAGGCCACGTCGCTGCCGCCCGTCGACGCGGTGCCGGAGGTGCTTCCGGAACTCGAGGCCACCGCCATCGACCCTGTCCACGTCGTGGTGGTCGCCATGGAAGGGTTGCAGCCGACGGAGGCGGACGGGATCCCCGACGACGTTCCCGCGGAGCTGCCCTCCGCGCCGGTTTGCCGGTACTGCCGCAACCCGGCGCCCGCCGGGGAGGCCTTCTGCGCACACTGTGGCATGCGGCTGCCTCCTCCGCCCCCGCAGGCCGAGCCGCCCCGGGAGGTCCGGAACTGCAGCGAATGTGGCACGCCCGTCCGGGGCTCGAGCTGTCCCGGGTGCGGCGCCCGCCTCGCCGGGTGACCCTTCCGTCCGCCCTTGCCATCCCCGCCGACCTTCGGCAGATTGGGCCGCCCGCCGCCATGACCATCACCGCCGCCGATTTCTCCGCCTGGTTCCGATGCGCGGACGGGTGCGCCTTCCGGGCGCCACTCACCGAGGTGGTCTACCGGTGCCCGCGCTGCCAGGGGCTCCTCGAGGTGGAGCACGACCTCGACGCCCTTCGTCGGCGGAGCGCGGCGGAGTGGAAGGCACTCTTCGAGGGGCGTTTTCGCGGTGGGGAGTGGCCGCTCGGCTCCGGGGTCTGGGGCAAGAAGGAATGGGTGTATCCCGCGATCGCGGTGGAGAACGTCGTCTCCATGTACGAGGGGGGAACGCCGCTGCTGCGCGTCGACCGCTACGCCCGGTCCATCGGCCTCCAGGACGTCTGGCTGAAGGAGTGCGGCGTCACCCACACCGGGTCGTTCAAGGACCTGGGCATGACGGTGCTCGTGTCGGCGGTGAAGGAGATGCGCGCCCGGGGCGTTCCGATCCGCGCGGTGGCCTGCGCCTCGACCGGGGACACGAGCGCGGCGCTCGCCGCCTACTGTGCGGCGTCGGGGATCCCGGCGGTCGTTCTCCTCCCGCGCGGGAAGGTGACCACCGCACAGCTCATCCAGCCCGTCTCGAACGGCGCGCTCGTCCTCGAGCTCGACACCGACTTCGACGGCTGCATGCGGGTGGTCCAGGAGCTCTCGCTCACCCCCGACATCTACCTCGCCAACTCGATGAACTCGCTGCGCATCGAGGGGCAGAAGACGGTGGCGGTCGAGGTGGTGCAGCAGCTCGGCTGGAAGGCGCCCGACTGGGTCGTCATCCCGGGCGGGAACCTGGGCAACGCCGGGGCGCTCGGCAAGGGCTTCCTGCTCATGAAGGAGCTCGGACTCCTCGACCGGCTTCCCCGGCTCGTCGTCGCCCAGGCCGAAAACGCCAACCCGCTCTACCGCGCCGTCCAGAAGGCCGGGCGGGCCAGCGCCGACGTGCAGGTCGAATCCATCCACGCGCGGACCACGCTCGCGAGCGCCATCCAGATCGGTGCGCCGGTCTCTGCGAAACGGGCGCTCCGGGCCATCGAGGCCCTCGACGGGCTGGTGGAACAGGCCAGCGAGCAGGAACTCGCCGACGCCGCGGCCCGGGCCGATCTTTCCGGCGCCTTCGCCTGTCCCCACACCGGCGTCGCCCTCGCCGCGCTCGAGAAGCTCGCCGCCCGCGGCGTGATCCGGCCCGAGGAACGGGTGGTCGTCATCTCCACGGCCCACGGCCTCAAGTTCTCCGAGTTCAAGGTGGGATACCACGAGGGCACGCTGCCCGGGCTCCGCCCAACCCTCGCGAATCCTCCGGCGAAGCTCCCGGCGACGATCGCGGCGGTGCGGGAGGCCGTCGCGGCCCGTTTCGGGGAGGGGTGACCGGTGGAACCCACGGGGAACCATTCGCCGCCCGCCGCCGGGGAAGAGGCGCTCTTGCGGGCCGAGCACGACGTGCTCGCCGGCCGGGTGTCCGCACGCAGGTCGATCGACGACGTCCGCAGGGGAGCCTACGCCGCCTTCGGCCTCGTCATGTCGGCCGGCCTGACCATCAAGTTCGCCTGGGATCGCTGGGGCTGGGGCCTTCGCCCGGCGCGCCCCCCGGGGCGCTACCCGTTGCTCTTCCTCCTCGCGCTCGTCGTGTCGATCGGGCTCGCCGTGTACGCCTTCGCGGCCTTCCGCCGGGCCCGTTCGGCCATGCGGGTCGAGGACCGCGACTTCGCCCGGCTTCGCGAGGTCCGGGCGAGGCTCGGGATCGAGACATGAAGACCCGGCGCGGCCGCTTCCTCGTCCTCGAGGGGCTCGACGGGGCAGGGACCACCACCCAGGCCTCCCGCCTCTGCTCCTGGCTCGCCGCCCGGGGAAGGAAGGCCCACCTCACCGCCGAGCCATCGAAGGGCCCGGTGGGGACCGGGATCCGGCAGATCCTCTCCGGCCGCCTCCTCGGCACCGGAGGCGCCCCCTTCGACCCGCGGGCGCTCGCGCTCCTCTTCGCGGCCGACCGGCTCGACCACTGGGAGAGCGAGATCCGCCCCAACCTCGAGGCGGGCGTCGACGTGGTGTCCGACCGGTACGTCCTCTCGAGCCTCGCCTACCAGGGTGTCACGACCGGGGACGCACCCTGGGTGACTGCGATCAACGGTCGCGCCCCGGCGCCGGACCTGACCCTCTTCCTCCGGGTACGCCCTGCGGTGGCGCTGCGGCGCCGCTACGCGGCCACCGCGGAACGGGAGATCTTCGAGGTCCCGGAATTCCAGCGGCGCGTCCACCGGGCCTACGGCCGGGCCCTCGGAGGGATCGTCGAGGCCGGGGAGCGGGTCGTGGAGGTTGCCGGCGAACAGCCGGTCGACCGCGTCGCCGCCGACGTGGCCCGGGCGGTGGAGAAGGTGCTGGCATGAGCGCCGGCACCACGGCCGCCGTGGTGATCGTCGGCAGCGAGGTGCTGTCGGCGAAGGTGCAGGACGAGAACGGCCCGTTCCTGGCGCGAAGGCTCCACGAGCTCGGGGTGGAGCTCGCCGCCATCCACACGGTGCCCGATCGAACCGACGCCATCGTCGAGGCGCTGCTCCTCGAGCGGCGCCGGGTCGACTGGATATTCACCGCCGGTGGAGTGGGACCCACCCACGACGACCTGACCTTGCCCGCGGTGGCGCGGGCGCTCGGCGTCCCGGTCCGGCGCAATCCCGAGCTCGTCCGCGTCCTCGAGGTGATGCACGCCCGGTACCATGGTGGGGACTCGCTGCCCGACGTGGCCTTCCGGATGGCGGATCTCCCGGAAGGCACGGAACTGCTCGGGGACCCCGAGTTCCCGACGCTGGTGATCTCCCGGGTGGTGATGCTGCCGGGCGTCCCGTCCTTCCTGCGCCACCAGTTCGAGCGGATCGCCCACCTGCTCGGGGGCGCGCCGTACCACCTCGTGAGCCTCTACTTCGCCTGGGGCGAGGATCTCCTCGCGACGCCGCTCGCGGCGGTGGCGGCTGCCAATCCCGGGGTCGAGGTCGGGAGCTACCCGCGCTTCGACCGCGCGGACCACCGGGTACGGGTCACGATCGAGGGGAAGGACGCCACCCTCGTCCAGGCGACGGCCCGGGCGATCCTGGCTGCGGTACCGCCGGAGGCGCTGGTGCGGGCCGAGGGGCTCGACCCGTAGTTCAGACGTCGAAGCGGTCGATCTTGCCGGCCTTCTGCAGGATCTCGAGGCCGCCGGCGAGGCAGCGTTCCCGGTCCTCGCCCTGCAACTTCACGACGAGCGGCGCAAGCCGGGTGGAGCCGGGGACGGGCGACGCGGGGGGCGGGATCACCGTCACGGCCCAGCTGTCGCCGAGGTCCTTGTCGATGGTGACCTCGCAGGGGGTGTTGCCGATGTAAGCACGCGCCATCTGGGGGAAACCTCGGGCCGGAGGAGCCGGGAAGATAGCGCAAACGCCCACGCGCAGGAAGAGGCGAATGGACCGATACGCACCGTGACCGTGCGGTGACACTGGGATCCTAGGAAGGAGGGGTGAACTCCCAACGTGCCGCCGCCGCATCCCCCGCCGATGCCGACCTCGACAGGCCCCAGTGGGTGAAGTCGATCCCGTTCATCGCCGTGCATGCGGCAGCCCTGGCAACGCCCTTCCTCGTGGCGCCGACCTGGCGCCTCGTCGGGCTCGCGGCCGCGGTCTACGCGGTCTGCATGTTCGGCATCACCGCCGGCTTCCACCGCTACTTCTCCCACCGGGCCTTCCGGACCGGGCGGGTCTTCCAGTTCCTGCTGGCGCTGCTGGGAACGCTGTCGGTCCAGAAGGGGGTCCTCTGGTGGGCCGCCCACCACCGCGACCACCACCGCTACTCCGACGGCGAGAAGGACGTCCACTCGCCGGTGCAGCGCGGTTTCTGGTGGAGCCACGTCGGCTGGATCCTGGCGGCACGCTACGATCGAACCCGGATGGACCGGGTGAAGGACCTGGCCCGGTTCCCGGAACTGGTCTTCCTCGACCGTTTCGGCCTCCTCGTCCCGGTCCTCTTCGCCATCGCGCTCTTCGCCCTGGGTGGCCTGCCGGCGTTCCTCTGGGGCTTCTTCGTCCCGATCGTGGTGGCCTGGCACGTCACCTTCTCGATCAACTCGGTGGCCCACGTGCTCGGCTCGCGCCGGTACCCGACCGGCGACGACTCGCGCAACAACCCGCTCCTCGCGCTCCTCACCTTCGGCGAGGGCTGGCACAACAACCACCACTTCTACGCCTCGACCGCGAACCAGGGCTGGTTCTGGTGGGAGCTCGACCTGTCCTACCTGGCGCTCCGCGGGCTCGCGGTCACGGGCCTGGTCTGGGACCTCCGGACGCCGCCGCCGCACGTGCGCGCGGGGCGCCTTCCGGCCCGGCCCCGGTCGCTAGAGGAAGACGGAGCGGCGGGACGCCAGGTCGGCGTCGAGCATGCGCTGTAGCTCGGCACGCGTCCGCTCCCCCGCTGCCGCCATCGCCACCGCGTCGTCGGCACGTTCCGGCGGAGGAGGCTCGATCGGGTCGCCGAACCGGATCGTCCAGCGCGAGGGCAGCGGCAGCCACCCGAGAAGCCCCGCCAGCGGCAATGCCGGGGCGAATCCGAGGAGCGGCAGGTGGAGCGACTCGGCCAGCCACCCCCGGCGGTCGAAGGGCGCGGCCGCCTCCTCGCTGCCGACGATGGCGCAGGGGACGATGGGGGCTCGGGCGAGCGCCGCGATGCGGGCGAATCCCCCTCGGCCGAAACGGGTGAGCCGGTAGCGGTCCGCCCAGGGCCGGGGCGCCTCACGCGCCCCTTCCGGGAAGAGGGCAATGCTCGAGCCCCGGTCGAGCAGGGAGAGCGCCACCTCGGGGCGGAGAGGGGCGGCGCCGAGCCGGACCAGGAAGGGACCGACCAGCGGCACGGCGAGGGCCCTCGGGTCGAGGAGCGGCCGCAGTTCCCTGGGGAGCCCCTGCCGGGCCACGACGGCGCGAAGCACGGCGGCGTCCCACGGTGCGGTTCCCCCGTGGTTCGCCGCGAGGACGAACGGGCGGTCCGGGAGAAGGTCCGCCCCCTGCACGTCGACCCGCCACCAGGTGCCGATGAAGAAGTCGAGGACGGCCCGAGCCCGGACGAGCAGCTCCGGGTCCATGCCGTACTCGTCGACCCGGGCCGGAGAGCCGATGACCGTGGCCAGGGAGGCGAGCGGCGCGAGCGAATCCCGGAGGGCGGGCAGGAGCCTGACGAGCAGTTGCCCCAGTTCCTCCGTGTAGGCCGCCGGACCGGTCCGGCGAGCCACCTCGGCCAGGCGGGCCTCCCCGTCTCCGAGGGGCGGATCCCGGGGCACCTCCCGGGGCGGCGGCGGTACCGGGGCGGGGGGAGGGGCCGGAGGGGCAGCCTCAGCCTGCGCAGCGAGCGCGGGCGCGGCATCGCGTGGGGCGGCTCCCCGCTCGAACGGATCGTTGCCGAGGACCGGACGCCTGGCCGGCGCTGCTCGGGCGGGCTTCCGCTTCCTCGATGCCATCCGGGTTTCGTACAGGGGAAGGGCGGCTCCGTCAAACGGTCGGATCGCCGTGGTAGGAGGGAGCGTGACCCGCATCCAGGTGCTCCCGCCGGGGCTCGTGAACCAGATCGCCGCCGGTGAGGTGGTGGAGCGCCCCGCATCGGTGGTGAAGGAACTGGTCGAGAACGCCCTCGACGCCGGGGCCCGGTCGGTCCAGGTCGACCTGGAGGACGGCGGCTTGGCCCTCGTCCGGGTGGCCGACGACGGTTCGGGAATGGAGCGGGGCGACGCCGTCCTCTCCCTGGAGCGGCACGCCACCTCCAAGCTCCGAGATGCCGAAGGGCTCGTCGCCATCGCGACCATGGGCTTCCGGGGCGAGGCCATCCCGGCCATCGCCTCGGTCTCCCGCCTCCGGATCGACACCTGCCCGGACGGCCCGGTTGGTTCCGTGGTCGGAACGCGGATCTCGGTGGAGGGGGGCAAGGTGGCGGCGGTGGAGGAGGTGGCCCGCGCCCGCGGTACCACGATCGAAGTCCGCGACCTCTTCTTCAACACGCCGGCCCGGCGGAAGTTCATGCGGTCCACGGCTGCCGAGTCGGGCCACTCGTCGGAGGCGGTCGTTCGGCTGGCCCTCTCCCGCCGCGACGTGGGCTTCACGCTCCGCTCCGGGGGGCGCGCGGCCATCGCCACGCCCGCCGGTGCCTCCATGGAGGACCGTGCCGCCATCGCGCTCGGGCGCGAGGCGGCGCGACACCTCGTCCCGGTCGACGCCGAACGCGGGGGCATCCGGGTCCGCGGGGTGGTCACCTCGCCCGACCACTCGGCGGCCACCTCCCGCGGGCTCTACCTCTTCGTGAACGGTCGCTACATCCGTGACCGCGCCCTCGCCTACGCGGTGGTCCGTGCCTACGCCGGCTCCCTTCCGGCCGGGCGGCAGCCGGCCGGCGTGCTCTTCCTCGAGGTGGGGCTCGACCGGGTGGACGTGAACGTCCACCCGCAGAAGCTCGAGGTCCGCTTCCAGGACGCACGGGTGGCCACCGATGCCCTCCACCACGCGGTGAGCGAGGCGCTGCGCCCGTCGCCCTGGCTCCGTCACCGACCCCCGCTCGCCGAGGGCAATCCACCTCGCGAGCCGGTCGCGTCCGTTCCGGTCGCGGCCGAGCCCGGCGCGGAGGACGTCGCCGGAATCCTCGACCGGGCGCGCGAGGCTGCGGCCGAGCGGGCACGCGACCTGCTCCCGTTCCCGGTGTCGTCGCCTCCTCCGCCCGGGACGGCATCCGGCAGCCCGGTACCGCTACCGGCGCCGGGCTACTTCGGATCCATGCGCTACGTGGGGCAGCACGCCCGCACCTACCTCGTGTGCGAGGCTCCCGGCGGGGCACTCGTGGTCATCGACCAGCACGCGAGCCACGAGCGGCTCCTCTTCCACCGGCTCCGCCTGGCGCTCCGCGACCGGGCGCTCGAGATCCAGCCGTTCCTCGTTCCGCCGGTGGTCACGCTCCCCCCCGCGGCGGCGCGGGCCATCGAGGCGGCCGCCCCCGAACTTGCGGCCGTCGGGCTCGATGTGGAGCCCTTCGGGGGGGATGCCTTCGCGGTGAAGAGCGCCCCCGCTCTCCTCGGGGGCGCCGCCATGGGGCCGCTCCTCGCCGATCTCGCCGATCAGATCGCCGAGGCCGAGCGCGGGAGCGCAGTGGGAGAGGCCCTCGACGGCCTCCTCGCCACCATGGCATGCCACGCCGCGGTCCGGGCCAACCAGGACCTCACCCGGGAGGAGGTCCGGGCCCTGCTCGACGGCCTCGATGCCATCGACTTCAAGGCCCGGTGCCCCCACGGCAGACCGGTCGTGGCGGAGCTTCCGCTCGCGGAGCTGGAGCGGCGGGTCGGACGGCGCTGAGCGGGCAAGGGGCTTTACTCGCCGCTGCGGCTGGTGTCAGATGGCGCGCCGTGGCGACCCGCGACCCGAAGCTCCGCCCGTACCGGATGGCCGCGTGGATCTTCTACTTCTCCGCCATCGCCATCGCCGTGGGCTTCTTCGCGGTGAGCGTGGTGAAGACGCTGCGCGGGCGGGCCCGCCGCGCCCCGCCCGTCGCCACCGGCGCCGTCCCCACGCGGGCCACGCTCCGGGTCTGCATGGACGACCTCGACGCCCTCTACGTCGAGCAGAACCAGCGCGCCTGGTCCATGGGGACCCACTTCGAGGGGCCCATGCCGCTCGCCGCCTGGCGCGACTGGGCGCCGCGCTGGGAGGAACGGGTCGAGGACCTCTCGGATCGCTGCCGGCTGGACGTCCAGAAGGGCGAGTGGGCATCCGAGCGCGCCGACATGGCCGCGGCCCGCGACGCCATGATGGCCCTTCACCGCGCCTACACCGCCCAGGTGAACCGCTTCGCCGACGAGCAGGGCGACCTGGCCCGTGCCGCAGCCGAAGCGATGGTCCACGCGCGCGACGCCGCCCGGCCGTCGCAGTAGCTCAGGTGCTGCAGCCGCCGTTGGCGGAGGGCTGGAACGTCCACCGGAAGACCTGCACCTCGTAGCCCGGTGCCGCGGTCCGGTTGGGCAGGTCCCCCTGAGGAACCGGCGCACCGACCGGCAGGAATCCGTTCGAGATGGTCATCTCGACGACGTGGACGCGCTCCGTCGGACGGTCGAAGTCCCAGGGGGAAAAGGGAAACGGGCTGGGGAAGCGCCGGTACTGGGTGGTGTCGGTCGGTGCGGGGAGGATCTGGATCTGGAGGGGAGTCCGGAGGAGCTGGTTGTCCGGGTCGTAGTCGACGAACCAGCGCACCTCCACCGCCTCCTCGGCGTTCTCGTCGATGAGGGTGGCCGAGACCTGGAAGAGGGAGCCGGGCGGGCAGGAGGCGAGCGGGGCGTAGTCGGTCATGGCGAGCCCCGGCACCGCACTCGAGGTGAGGATGCGCGGGGGGGTGATCGGCAGGCCGCCGTCGATGGAGCCCACCCCGGGGAGCGGTTGCGGGATGGGGCATCCGCCCAGGAGCCCCCCGCAGGCCAGGGCCACGACGAGGATCGCGCCGATCCGGAATGTGCCGCGGTTCAAGGTTCCCCTCCGTTGCCCTTGTCCGCAGGGGCGGAAGGGCCGCGCCGTTCGGATTCGAGCTTCTCGAGGTGGCGGAAGATGGTGCGTGGATCCACGTCCAGGTCCTTGGCGGTCTTGGTGCGGTTGCCGCCGTTGCGATCGAGGGTCTCGTTGATGTAGCGCTTCCGGAAATCCTCGATGGCGTCGGAGAGCGGGAGCGTCGTGTCGGGCGCGTCGGCGCGGAGGTCGAGGTCCTCGGCGGCCACGAGGGGCCCCTCGGCCAGGACCGCAGCCTTCTTCACCCGGTTCTCGAGCTCCCGGATGTTGCCGGGCCAGGCGTGCCGGCGGAGCGCCGCCATGGCCCCGGGGGCGAAGCTGCGGGCCCGGGAGTCGAACTCGGCGGCGTAGCGCTGCAGGAACCAGCGGGCGAGCACGGTGACGTCGTCGCCCCGCTCCCGGAGCGGTGGAAGCGAGATGGTGACGACGTGGAGCCGGTAGTAGAGGTCCTCGCGGAACCGCCCGGCACGGACCTCCTCCTCCAGGTTCCGGTTGGTGGCGCCGACCACCCGGATGTCGACCGGCTCCGGGCGGGAGTCGCCCACCCGCTGGACGACCCGCTCCTGGATGGCACGGAGCAGCTTGACTTGAAGCGAGGGGGGCATCTCGCCGATCTCGTCGAGGAACAGGGTTCCTCCCGAGGCGGCCTGGAAACGCCCGGGCCGGCTGGCCACCGCGCCGGTGAAGGCGCCGCGGACATGGCCGAAGAGCTCGCTCTCGAGCAACCCCTCCGGGATGGCCGCGCAGTTCACCGCCACGAAGGGGCCGGCGGCGCGGCTCGAGCGCCGGTGGATCTCCCGGGCCACGAGCTCCTTGCCCGTGCCGGTCTCGCCCTGGACGAGGACCGTGACGTCGGTCGGCGCCACCTTCTCGATGCGCCGGTAGACCTCCCGCATGCTCGGGCCGGCCCCGACGAGCTCGCCGTAGCGGCGGCTCTCGATGGCCTCGCGCAACGCCTCGTTCTCCCGGCGCAGATCGCGGAGGAGGAGGGCGTTCTGCAGCAGGAGCGAGGCCTGCGAGGCGAAGACCGTCAGGGTCTCGAGCGATCGCTCGTCGAACAGGCTCCGCACGCTGTCGTTGCCGAGGTAGATGGCCCCGAAGACCTCGCCCCGCGCCAGCAGGGGCGCGCACATCACCGACTGGAGCCGGAGGTTCACCACCGAGGCGGAGCTGGACCACTCCGCGTCGTGGAGGGCGTCGGCGACCACCAGCGGCCGCCGGGTCTGGAGGACCTTCTGGATGATGGAGTCGGAGACGCGGGAGACCGCCTTCTCCACGTTTCCCGGCGCGACGTTCCGGGAGGCGCGAACCTCCTGCTGTCCGTCGGCGAGCTCGATCACGAAGCCCTTGTCGGCGCGGGTCACCTCGAGGAGCGCGTCCAGCAGCGCGTCGAGGAGGGTCTCGAGCGATCCCGCCTCGAGCAGCCGCCGGGAGAAGCGGACGAGCGGATCCTCCCGCGGCGGGGTGGCTGCCTGCGCCGCCGGGGGGGGAGAGAAGTGGAACTCGTGTCCGGCGGCCCGCAGCACGTCCCCGGGCGCCAGGCGGCAGGTGGTGCGCCGCCTTCCGTTCACGGTGAGCTCGACCCCTCCGTGGGCGGCCACGGTGAAGGCATCGCCATCGGCGAGGACGTGGAGCGCGGTGGGAGGCAGGGCGGGGTCGTCGATGCGGAGGTCGCTGGCCGGGTCGCTCCCCACCGTGGTGATCCGCCGGGTCAGCCGGATCGACCGGGGGGGGGCATCTCCGTTCCTGAGGACGATCTCGGCCACGGTCGGCACCCCTAGAAGTCCCACGCCAGCTTCACCGCCGCCTTGCCGGGCGAGACCTCGGTCTCGATCCGGGGGACGTAGTGGATGAGGGAGTCGGTGATGCCGTAGGCGTAGACCCCCCAGAAGAGGCCGGCC
This sequence comes from uncultured Anaeromyxobacter sp., assembly GCA_903904005.1. Lineage (GTDB taxonomy): Bacteria > Myxococcota > Myxococcia > Myxococcales > Anaeromyxobacteraceae > CAIOAK01. Next base: position 56,861 of record CAIVAR010000093.1, on the reverse strand, counting down.
GAGACGTATTTCACGATGTCGATGTTCTGGAGCATCTGCCGGTCCGAATCGGGGATGGGCGGGTTGCTGCAGTTGTTCGGGTTGCTCACGTAGCATCGGCGGGAGGGATCGTTGGCGATGGCGTTGTGCAAGAAGATCGAGCCGAGGTTGATGGCGCCGAAGACCACCTGGGAGACGGCGATGATGATCCCCTTCGTCGTGTCGCCGTTCTGGAACTGCCCCACACCGAAGGGGAGGAAGTTGAGCATGTAGACGTGCTCCTCCACCACGATCACCTTGGTGGGCGGCCCGGAGCGCACCTGCTCCTCGAGCAGCAGCCGCCGCCGGGCCTCCTCGGCCAGCCGTTCCTGCTCCTGGAGCTGCCGCTTCTGCTCCCGCAGCGGGGCCAGCTCCGGTTCGGCTTCGGCACGAACCTTGTCGAAGAACTCGACGATGGGGGGCGGGACGAGGAAGGGATCGAGCGTCTGGTCCGGATCGAGGGAGAGCAGGTGGATGAAGGCCTGCCGGGCCTCGGGCTTGTCTCCCAGCTGGAACTCGGCGAGCCCCAGGATGCGCCAGGCCTCGATGGCGACGGGCTCGGGGAGGTTGGGGTTGCGTCCCAGCAGATCGCGCGCCGCAAAGGCGGCGTCGGCATAGGCGCCGAACTCGTAGCGGTCGCGGGCCCGCTTGATGTCGGCCTCGGGCGTGGCCAGGGCGAGCACGAGGAGGAGGGCGATCATGGGGGCGTTTCCTCCGTCAGCACGGCGGGGACGTTGATCTCCTGGCCGGCCCGGACCCGGACCGTGGCGCTCACGGCGCGCCGCCCGGGTGATTCGAGCCTCAGGTCCACCTCTCCCTCGTACGGGTTCGGCCCGTCGGACGGGACCCGGACGCGGAAGGCATCGCGCTGGGATTCGCCCGCGGTCCCGAGGAGCTTCCCCTCGACGTAGACCCGGGTCGACGGGTCGCCGCCGACGCGGAGGCTGGCGGGGCGGGGCACGAGCGGGACCTTGAGCTCGCCGAGTTGCTGGGCGGAGGCCGCGTCGATCTCCCGCTCGTACGGCTCGCAGCAGGGGTGCTCGAGCCGCAGCCGGTGCGTGCCGGGGGTGAGCGCGAGCACGACCCGCTGCTGGCCGGTGGCGACCTGGACGCCGTCGAGCAGCGCCCGCTGGGCGTAGGGCCGGACCTGGATGGTGAAGGGGACGGGAGGCGGGGACCGGCGGGCGACGACGCTCCTGGCCGGCTCAGGCGCCGGGCGCGGGGCGATGGCGGGCCCCGCCGAGGGTGCTCCGGTGGCGGTGCCGGGGCCGGGTGCGGGAGCCGCCTGGGACGCCGGGGGGGCGGTCGATCCCGTGGCGGCTACCACCGGGATGTTTCCCGGAGCAGACGCGGGCGGAGGGGCCGAACTGCGGATGCGGTCGACGCCGGCGACCAGTCCGACCAGGGCCACGATCGACAGCAGCGCCACCACGCTGCGCCGCACGAGGCGCCGACGCCGGTCGGAACGCGCCACCTCGTCGAGGAGGGCAAGGACCCGCGGGTGGCGGGGCTCGATGGCGAGCACCCCGTCGAAGTCCCCGAGCGCCTGGGCGATCTCACCGCGTTCGAGGTGCGCCTCGCCGCGGCGGAGACGCGCCTCCACGATCCGGGGGCGGAGCAGGGCGGGGGTTCCCGCCGGATCGGCAAGGAAAGCCGCCAGCGCCTCGTCGGGCCGGTCGATCCCGTCGGCGCGGAGGATGGCGGCGAGCTGGTCCCGGACCGCCGCGGCGCCGGCCGGGCGGGCTCCGGGGTCGAGGGCCAGGCAGGCGTTGATCAGCCGGGCCAGGGGCTCCCCCAGCGCGGGGTTCACTCCCCGTGGATCGGGGAAGTCGCCGGTGACCAGCCGGTGGAGGGTGGCGCTGGGATTCGGCGCCTCGAAGGGGAGGCGCCCGGTGCAGAGCCAGTAGAGGATGGTCCCGAGCGAGAAGACGTCGGAGCGGGCGTCGGCCTCGCGCCCCTCCACCACCTCGGGGGCCATGTGGTTGGGCGACCCGACGAGCGCGCCGGTCATCGTCATCCGGTCGTCCTGCGAGAGGATCCGGGCGATCCCGAAGTCGGCGAGCTTCACCGACGGGCGACCGCCGCCCTCGGCGATCATGACGTTCTCGGGTTTCAGGTCCCGGTGGATGACCCCTGCGGCGTGGGCGTGGACGAGCGCGTCGGCGAGCGCGAGCGCGACGAGCGCGCCGCACTCCGGCATCGGGATCCCCCCCGCGTCGGCGAAGGCGCGCAGGGTCCTCCCGTGGACGAACTCGGTGACGAGCCAGCTCTCCGCGGTCCCGTCGCCGGAATAGTCGAAGATCTCGACGATGCCGGGGTGGGAGAGGCGGGCCACGGCACGGGCCTCCCGGGAGAAGCGGGCCCGGGATTCGGCCTTGGTGGCGAGGTGGGGGTGGAGGACCTTGACCGCCACTTCCCGCTCGAGCGCGGTGTCGCGACCGCGGTAGACGACCGACATTCCACCGGTTCCTACCTGCTCGAGGAGTTCGTAACGGTCGATCCGGCGAATCAAACCTCTCCCTCCGGATCGCGACGCCGCGGTCCGAGTGATCGCCGGACACTATGACACGGATGTCGGGACCGGGGCCACACGACCGGCCCCGGTCGTCAGACCGTCAGGCCCGCACCTCGGGGGGCTTGGAGCCACCCTCGGGCACGGGGGGAGGCGGGACCTTGCGCCCCACGGGGTTCTCCTCGAGGGCGGCCTTGAGGACGTCGTCCATGTGGGTCGCGAAGACGAACTCGAGCTCCTTGCGGGCCTGCTCCGGGACGTCGGCGAGGTCCTTCTCGTTGCGGGCGGGCATGATGACCCGCTTGATGCCGGCGCGGTGGGCGGCGAGGACCTTCTCCTTTATCCCCCCCACCGGCAGCACGAGGCCGCGCAGGGTGGCCTCACCGGTCATGGCGACGTCGGACCGGACGCGGATGCCGGAGAGGAGCGACACGAGCGCCGTGAGGATGGTGACACCGGCGCTGGGGCCGTCCTTGGGGATGGCGCCCGCCGGGAAGTGGATGTGGATGTCGGTCTTCTCGAGGAAGTTGCTCGGGATGCCAAGGTGGTCGGCCTTGGAGCGGAGGTAGGAGAGGGCCGCCTGCGCCGACTCCTTCATCACGTCGCCGAGTTGCCCCGTGAGGGTGAGCGAACCCTTGCCGGGCATCCGGGTGGCCTCGATGAAGAGCAGGTCCCCACCCGCCGCGGTCCAGGCGAGCCCGGTGGCCACCCCGGCCACCTCGGTCCGCTCCGCGGTCTCGTTGTAGAACTTCTCGGGCCCGAGCATGTCGGCGAGGTCGGTCTCGCCGATGGCCCGCTTGGCGCCGGGCGGGACCTTGCCTCCCGCGACCTCGACGGCGATGGCGCGCGCCACGTCGGCGATGCGGCGCTCGAGGTTCCGGACGCCGGCCTCGCGGGTGTAGGCCATGATGATCTTGATGAGCGCCTTGTCGGTGAACTCGACCGCGTCGGCCGAGAGCCCGTGCTCCTTCAGCTGCTTGGGCACGAGGTGCTGCTGGGCGATGCGCACCTTCTCCTCGAAGGTGTAGCCGGGGAGCTCGAGGATCTCCATGCGGTCGCGGAGCGGCGACGGGATGGGGTCGAGCAGGTTGGCGGTGGCGATGAACATCACCTTCGAGAGGTCGAAGGGCACGTCGAGGTAGTGATCGGAGAAGCTGAAGTTCTGCTCCGGATCGAGCACCTCGAGGAGCGCCGCGCTCGGGTCGCCACGGAAGTCGGCGCCGAGCTTGTCGATCTCGTCGAGCATCATGGTGGGGTTGTTGGCCCCGGCCTTCTTCATCGACTGGATGATCCGCCCGGGCAGGGCGCCCACGTAGGTGCGCCGGTGGCCGCGGATCTCGGCCTCGTCGCGCACGCCGCCGAGCGACAGGCGAACGAACTTGCGGCCGGTGGCCCGGGCGATCGACTGGCCGAGCGAGGTCTTGCCCACGCCGGGAGGGCCGACGAAGCAGAGGATGGGGCCGCGCATGTCGTTCTTCAGCTTGCGCACGGCCAGGTACTCGAGGATGCGCTTCTTGATCTTGTCGAGGCCGTAGTGGTCGGCGTCGAGGATCTGCCGGGCGTTCTCGATGTCGAGGTTGTCGTCGGTCTTCTTCGCCCAGGGGAGGTCGGCGATCCAGTCGAGGTAGGTGCGCGCCACGGCGTGCTCGGAGCTGGCCGTGGGAATGCTCTTCAGCCGGTTGAGCTCCTTGTTGGCGACCTTCTCGATCTCGGGCGGCAGCCCCGCCTTCTTGAGACGCTCGCCGAGCTCGTCGAGCTCCTCCTCCTCCTCGCCGAGCTCGCCCAGCTCCTCCTTGATGGCCTTGAGCTGCTGGCGCAGGTAGTACTCGCGCTGCGTCTTCGACATCTCGCCCTTCACGGCGCTGTCGATCTTGTTCGAGAGCTTGAGGATCTCCCGCTTGCGGTTGAGAAGCTCGAGGACGAGCTTCATCCGGGCCTTCAGGTCGACCGTCTCGAGAACCTGCTGCTTCTCCTCGATGGGGACGTCGACGTTGGCCGCGATCAGGTCGGCGAGGTGGCCGGGGTGGGTGATGGAGTCGACGAGCTCGGTGGCCGCGGTGGGCAGCTCCGGCATGAGCTCGATCACCTCCCGGGCGAGCTTCTTCAGATTGATGGCGAGGGCCTCGACCTCGACCTCGTCGACCGAGGTCTTGTCCTCCACCGGCTCGACGCGGGCCTTGAGGTAGGGGGTCTCCTGGACCAGGTCGAGGACGCGGACCCGGGCCAGCCCCTGCACCACGAGGGAGTAGTTGTCCTCCCCCATCTTGAGAAGCTTCACGATGCGGGCGACCGTGCCGACCGTGTAGAGGTCGGCCGCTCCCGGGTCCTCCTCCTCGGCGCGGCGCTGGGTGACGACCCCGATGACCTGCTCGTCCCGGACCGCGTCCTTGATGAGGGCGATGGTCTTCTGGCGTCCGACGGCGAGCGGCAGCACGCCGCCCGGGAAGAACACCGAGTTGCGCAGCGGGAGGATGGGGAGGACCTGGGGGATGTCCTCCTTGTTGATGAGGGCCGGGGGGCCCATTGCCGGAGCAACCTGGGCGCCTGCTGCCTCCTTCTTCTTCTCCGACATGGCGTGCTCCTTCTCGAGTTCCTCGGAGTCAGCCTGCTCCGGCGCGTTGAGGATATCCGACGGGACCATGTCGGTCGATCTAAGACAGGAAAGGGGTCGGTCAAGCACCCACCCCGCCGTTTGACGCTTCTCCCGCCGGCCGATAGCATCCGGCAGCTTGCGCATCGGCCACGTATCCGACCTCCACCTCTCCGACCGCGGCCGCTACCCGCGCGCCGGGATCCTCCCCCGGGACTGCGATCGCCACTCCGTCAGGCTGGCCCAGCGTGTCCTGGACCAGCTCGAGGAGGCCCAGGTCGACCACCTCGTGGTCACCGGCGATCTCACCCTCTCGGGCGAGGCAACCGAGTTCGAGCGCGCCGCCAAGCTCCTGCGGAAGTGGGCCGACGCCGGAAAGCTGACCGTCGTCCCCGGCAACCACGACGTGTGGACCGCCGAGTCGGTCAAGACGGCGCGGTTCCTGCGGATGATCGGACCGGATGGACGGGGCATGCGCAAGCCCGAGGTGAGCTACCCCTTCGCGGCCCTTCCGGCGCCCGAGGTGGCCATCATCGCTCTCGACAGCACCCAGTTCGGCGACGAGCCCTTCGACACCCCTGGGGTCCTGGGCTCGGCCCAGTTGCAGGCCTGCCGCGAACTGGTCCGGGAGCACGTGAAGGAGGGGAGGGCGGTGCTGCTCGCCCTGCACCACCATCTCCTGCTCCCGCGGGAACGCATCCCCTCCGACGCGCTCGTGGCCCGGACACCGCTCCTCGACGCCGACAAGGTGGTCCGCATGATCTCCGACGTCCGGATCGCCGGTGTGCTGCACGGCCACCGGCATTGTGCCTTCCGGGTCGACATCCCCGGAGCGGCCGGGACCACCCCCATCCTCTGCGCCGGTTCGGCCAGCCGGGTGAGCGACGAGCCGGTCCGGCGCGCCCGCGGTTACGTCTACGAGATCGACCGGAGCGGCGTCCGCTCGGTCAAGGCCGTGCTCGCCCCCCGCGGGTGAGCCGAGAGGTCCCGACGTGCAGGTGGCCGATGCCCCACTCGCCGAGCTCTCGCGCGACCAGCTCTCGGTCTTCCTCTACGTCTCGTTGACGCCCGACGAGACCCGCGCAGTCGTCAAGGAGCAGAAGCTCTCCATCCCGGGCTTCCGCAGCGGTTCCCTCGGCGACGTCGAGCGCTGCGACGTCATCGCCGACGAGATCCGCGCCAACCCGCCCTCCGGCAGGAACGTCCTCGAGCTCCTCGCCAGGGCCTTCGAGCGCCCGCCGCTCGTCGGGACGGCGCTCGCCCCCGCCGAGGCGGCCGACCTGCTCGACGCCACCGCCGGCGATGCCCCGCTCGCCCTCGTCCTCTGGCGGGTGCTTTCCGACCTGAGCCCCGACGTCCGGAGCGCGGCGCTGCCCATCCTGGACGAGCTCGCCGCCCACTACTTCGGCCCCGGCGATGGCACCGAACCCCCTCCGGGGCGGGAGTCGCCCGGGGAGGTCGATCCCCGGGAGCGCGTCGCCGCACTGGAGGCCTCGCTCGGCCAGGCCGACGCCCGGCTTCGCGCCGCGGAGGAGGCCGGCGCCGCCCGGGCCGAGGAGGCGCGACGCAAGGCGGAGGAGCAGCGCGAGAAGCTCCAGGGCGCGCTGCGGGAGGCGCGGGCCGGGGAGTCGCGGGCGGCCGAGGAATCGGCACGGTCCCGCGAGGAGGCAGCCCAGGCGCGGCAGGAGGGCGCAAAGGCGCGCGGCGAGGCCGACGCCCTCCGGCAATCCGATGCTGGGCTCGAGGCCCAGCGGGCCCGGGCGGAGGCCCGGGAACTTGCCGGGCGGCTCGGCGCGGCCGAGGCACGGCTCGCGCGGGCGCAGGAACGGGAACAGGAACTCGCGCGTGAACTCGAGCGGGCGCGCCCCACGAAGGCCGTGGCAGCCCCCACCGAGGTAGCTCCGCAATCCCCGGAGGAGACGGAGGCAGGGGACGCCGAGACCTGGCTCTTCCCGGTCTACACGCGGGAGTTCTACGATTCGCTGGAGGGGTGGGATCGGCGGATCCAGCGCGCCGCCTTCAAGCAGGCGCAGCTGCTCTCCCAGGACCACCGCCACCCGAGCCTGCGCGCCATCCCGCTCGAGGGGCTCCCGGGCTACTACCGCGTCCGGGTGGCCACCGACGTCCGGCTCATCTACCGGCGGCCGGAGCGGCAGAACACCGTGGAGATCCTGTCCCTCATCGACCGCGAGGACCTCGACCGGTACATCCGGCAGGCCAAGACGCGCGGATAGGCGGGAAGGGGCCTCGCTACTGGAGCCTGCGGTAGATCCCGACCACGATGCCGAGGATCATGGTGCTCCGGAAGTCGGACTCGCGCACGTAGATGGGCGCCATGCGCGGGTTGGAAGGCTGGAACCGCACCCGGTCCCCCTCGAAGTAGACCCGCTTCACCGTGGCCTCGTCGTCGATCATGGCCACCACGATGTCGCCGTCGTCGGCGTTCAGTTGCTTGCGGACGAAGATGTAGTCGCCGGGCAGGATGCCGTCGCCGATCATCGAATCGCCCTGGACGCGCAGCCCGTAGACCTTGCGCCCCGCGCCGAGGAAGAAGGAGTCGACCTGGACGGTGTCCTCGATGCGCTCCTCGGCCAGGATGGGCTGGCCCGCGGCCACCCGCCCGACGATGGGGACGTCGACGAGGCGGGAGGCGCCGCGCGCCGCGGCGCGGGAGGCGAGCGAGATGACCTGGGCGCCGGACGCACGGCCGCTGAGCGCGTCGCGCCCCTTGGGGGTGGGGATGAGGGCGCGGGACTTCACCGGATCGCGGGTGAGGTAGCCCTTGCGCTCGAGCGCCTTCAGGTGGTCGTTCACGCCGTTGGTGGAGCGGATCTCGAGGGCCTCGCCGATCTCGCGGATGGTGGGGGGATAACCCTGCTCCTCGATCTGACGGGCGATGAAGCGGAGAACCTCGAGCTGGCGATCGGTCAGGGCTTCCATGGCGTGGGCGCCTCCTGAACGCAAGTATACCCTCCGGGCGTTCAGACGCAACTTCCGTTCGGGCATTCGCCTTGCCCCGGCAAGGGGCGCGGCGTACGGTCCCCCCGTGCAGGAACCGACCGTGGGAAGGGCGCTGGGCGCCGGGTTCCGGGCCGTGGCCGGGGAGACCTGGCTCGTGGCCCTGGGGCTCTGCGTGACCCTGTTCCGGGGGCTTCTCGCCCTCCCGGGCACCGCCTTCGTGGTCGCCGTCTCCTGGCTGGCCGCCCGGGAGGTCCTCCACCGGGGAGGAGGGTTGCCCGGTGTGCTCGCCGTCCTTGCCCAGGCGTGGGCGGAGCCCCGATTCCGGTCCATCGCCATCGGGCTCTGGCTCGCCGGCGTGCTGCTCTGGGGGGCTCTGCGGGTCGCCTGGATGGCCGGCGCCGTCCCCCGCCTGGCCTGGCGACTGTCCGGTGGGACCGGCTCGCCCCCTTCCGTCACCGAGGGGGCGGTGCGGCGGTTCGAGCAGGTCCTCCCCGCCGCCGTCGTCGCGCTCCTGCTCGACCTCGTCGGGAAGGGGATGGTCCTCGCCTCGATCCTCGGCGTCTTCGCGGTCGGGTCGCGCGCCCAGGGGAGCGGCTCCGCCGGCCCGGCGGCCTTCGTCGCCGCGATGGGGCTCGTGACCGCGGCCGTGCTCGCGACCTCCCTCTCGGCGCTGGGCGACGTGGCCGTCGCCCGCGCGGCCATGTCTGGCGAGGATCTGCTTCGGTCCCTGGGCGGGGGCGTCCGGTCGTTCCTCTCCCGGCCGGCGGCGTTCCTGGTGGTGCTCCTCGCCGTGTGGCTCGGCAGCGTCCTCGCCGCCGGATCCATCCAGGCCGCCCTCGGCGTGCTCGGGGCCGCGGCCCACGGAGGCCCCCGCTGGCTCATGGCCCTTCCCGACGCCGTCCTCGCCGCCGCCGGTGCGCTGCTTGCGGCCGGAGCCGAGCTGTGGCGGCTCGCGGCGGTCGGCGTGCTCTCCCTCGCGCCTCAGGAGGGGCGGGAGAAGCGATGGATGAGCTTGCGCAGCGAGAGCTTGGGGATGCGGCCGCCCAGCCAGTAGACGGTGAGCGAGGCCCCGAAGAGGAAGCCGGCGAAGAGCAGCGCCGAGAAGCCGAGCAAGAGCACCACCTGCGAGCCGGCCATCTGGCGCGCCACGACGAAGAGGCCGCCGAGGGCGAGCGCGCTGGCGAGCAGCCCCAGGAACACGGTGAGCCCGAGCGACCGGACGTTGTCGGCGATGCGGTCGATCGACTCCGAGCGCACGTGGACCCGGAACTTGCCGCCCTCGAGATCGGCGAGGATCTGCGAGAGCTGCGCCGGGACGTCCTCCGCGAGCCCCTGCAGCTTCAGCATCGACTTCATGAGCGCACCGGAGGCGTCGCCCGGCTGGAACCGGGAGAAGAGCATCTCCTTCGCGTAGGGCAGCCCGACCTCCATGATGTCGAGCTCCGGGTAGAGGCCGCGGATGACCCCCTCGATGGTGACCGAGGACTTGCAGAGCAGCGCGTACTCCCGGGGCACCTTGATCTTGTGGCGCACCGCCAGGTCGAGCATGTCGGTGAGCAGGGTCGACGAACGGATCTGGTCGAGCTTGAGCCCGAGGTAGCGGTCGAGGATGCGGGAGATGTCGTCCCGCAGGGAGGTGATCGGGGTGTGGGCCTCGGGCACGCCGATGCGGTAGAGGACGCGCGCCACCGTGTCCGGGTCGCGCAGGGCGACCGCCACGAGCAGGGTGACGAGCGCCTCCTGCATCGGGCGGCCGATGCGCCCCACCAGGCCGAAGTCGAGGTAGGCGATCCGGTCGCCGGGGAGCACGAGCAGGTTTCCGGGGTGAGGGTCCCCGTGGAAGATGCCGCCGCCGAAGAGCTGACGGAAGGCGGCATCGATGAGGTTTCGCGCCACCCGCTGCGGGTCGTACCCCTCCCGCCCGGCGACGTCGGTCACCTTCCGCCCCTCGACGTAGTCGAGGGTGAGGACGGTCGCCGAGGAGAAGGCGGCGTGCACCGCCGGGACCACCACGAAGGCGAGGTCCTTCGACGCGATGGCGATGTCCCGGGCGTTCCGTGCCTCGTTGGCGAAATCGAGTTCCTCGTGGATGGCCCGGTCGAACTCGTGGACGATGTCGGACGGGGTGTAGATCCCCGTCTCCTCGACGAGCGCCTCGAGCAGCCGGGCCACGTACTGGAGGAGCCCCAGGTCGGACTCGAACTGCTCCCGCACGCCCGGACGCTGCACCTTCACCGCGACGTCGGCGCCGCCGTGGGTCCGGGCGCGGTGGACCTGGGCGATGGAGGCGCTCGCCACCGGGACCGGGTCGAGCCAGGCGAAGAGCTCTCCCACCGGGCGCCCCAGCCCGCGCTCGATCTCGCGCCGGATGTCGTCCACCGGGACCGGGTCGCAGGCGTCCTGGAGCAGGGAGAGCTCGGCGATCCAGGCCGCCGGGAGGATGTCGGGGCGGCTCGAGAGCAGCTGACCCAGCTTGACGTAGGTGGGGCCGAGGTCGACGAGCATCTGCCGGAAGCGGGCGGCGTTGCGCCCGTCCGACGGCGGGGGGCCCGGCGGGCTGCCGTCGACGGGGGCGGGGCGGGGGGCGGCGGAACCCAGCCGGACCCGCTCTAGATACGCCCCGAAGCCGTGGCGGGCGATGACCGAGGAGACCTCGCGGAGCCGGTTCAGGTCGTGGATCGCCTCGCGCAGCACCGCCCGATGCTAGCACCCGGGCCCCGGACCCGCCACGCGGGCGGACCGGCGTGCTAGAAGCTCCCCGTGGCCGAGATCGCACAGCCGGCGACCCCGATGATGCGCCAGTACCTCGAGGTGAAGGCGAGGTACCCGGACGCGATCCTCTTCTTCCGGCTCGGCGACTTCTACGAGATGTTCGCCGAGGACGCGGTGCAGGCCTCCGAGGCGCTCCAGATCACGCTGACGTCGCGCGCCAAGGGGGATGGGAAGATCCCCATGTGCGGCATCCCGTACCACGCGGCCAGGGGCTACGTGGCGAAGCTGCTGGAACGGGGCTTCAAGGTCGCCATCTGCGACCAGGTCGAGCCCCCCGGCAAGGGCGGCATCGTGAAGCGCGAGGTCACCCGGGTGATCACCCCCGGGACGGTCCTCGACGAGCAGTCGCTCGACCCGCGCGAGTCGAGCTTCCTCGGGGCGGTGGCCCTCGACCCGGAGGGCGCGGGTGGCGGCGTGGCCCTCCTCGACGCCACCACCGGAGAGTTCCGCTGCGGGGAGGTGGGGAGCGACGTTCGCCTCGCCGAGGAACTCCGCAAGGCCGGCGTGCGCGAGCTCCTCTTCCCCAGGTCGGAGGGAGCGGGGCCGCGCGCCACCGCCATCGCCCAGATGGTCGGGGTGCCGGTCGCCGAGGTGGAGGACGCGGCGTTCCAGCGGGGGACCGAGAAGCTCTGCCGGCACCTCGGCGTCGCCGGGCTCGACGGCTTCGGGGTGGGCCACCTGCCGCGGGCGGTGGCCGCGGCCAGCGGCGCGCTTCACTACCTGTCCGAGACGCAGCGCACCGAACCCCGCCACGTCGACCGGATCGCGCTGCTTCCCACGGCCGACGTGCTCCTCCTCGACGAGAGCACCCGGGCCAACCTCGAGATCGAGCGGACGCTCGTGGGCGGGCGCCGGAAGGGCTCGCTGCTCGGGCTCCTCGACCGGACCGTCACCGGGGCGGGTGGGCGGCGCCTGGCCGAGTGGCTTCGCTACCCGCTCACCGAGGTGGCCGCCATCGAGGCCCGGCTGGACGCCGTCGAGGCGCTCGCCTCCGGAGCGGTGCTGCGGGAACAGGTGGTCGAGGCGCTCCGCCCGGTGGCGGACGTCGAGCGGCTCCTCTCCCGGCTCGCGCTCCGGCAGGGGAACGCGCGGGATCTCCGGGCGCTGGCGGGGACGCTGTCGGCGTTGCCCGCAGCGGCCGACCTCCTGGAGGGAGCCGGCCCGGCGCTCCTCGCCGCCACGGGGCGCTCGCTCCGCGGGCTCGAGGATCTGGCGGCGCTGCTCGAACGTGCCGTCGCCGACGAGCCCCCCGCCACCACCGGCGAGGGCGGGATGGTCCGCCGGGGCTGGTCGGAGGAGCTCGACCGGATCGTGGCCCTCTCCGAGGGTGGCAAGGGGGTCATCGCCTCCCTCGAGTCGCGGGAGCGGCAGCGCACCGGCATCGGCTCCCTCAAGGTCCGCTACAACCGGGTCTTCGGCTACTACATCGAGGTCACCAAGCCCAACCTGCACCTCGTCCCGCCCGATTACCAGCGGCGGCAGACCACCGTTGGCGGCGAACGCTTCATCACCCCCGAGCTGAAGGAGCTCGAGGAGCAGGTGCTGGGAGCGGAGGAGAAGCGGTTCGCGCTGGAGGACCGGATCTTCGAGGACCTGAGGGGGAGGGTGGTCGCGGAGGCCGGGCGTCTCCGCGGCGCTGCGTCCGCCGTGGCCACCGCCGATGCGGTCCTCTCCCTGGCCCGGATCGCCGCCGAGCGGGGCTACCGGAGGCCGGTCCTCGACGGCTCGGAGTCGCTCGAGATCGTGGGCGGGCGCCACCCGGTGGTGGAGGCGATGCTCCCTGCCGACTCCGGCGGCTTCGTGCCGAACGACGTCTCCGTCTCCTCGAGCGCCGACCCCGAGGGAGCGCAGCTGCTCGTCATCACCGGCCCCAACATGGCCGGCAAGAGCACGGTGATGCGACAGACGGCCCTCGTCGTGCTCATGGCGCAGGCCGGTAGCTTCGTACCTGCGGAGCGGGCGCGCGTGGGCGTGGTCGATCGGGTCTTCACCCGGGTCGGAGCGTCCGACGACCTGGCCCGCGGACGTTCGACCTTCATGGTGGAGATGACCGAGACGGCCTCGATCCTCCACAACGCCACCCGGCGATCGCTCGTGATCCTCGATGAGATCGGGCGCGGCACCTCCACCTTCGACGGGCTCTCCATCGCCTGGGCGGTGGCCGAGAGGCTGCACGACAAGACCGGCTGCCGCACCCTCTTCGCGACCCACTACCACGAGCTCCAGGACCTGGCCCGGGAACGTCCCCGGGTGCGGAACCTCACCGTCGCGGTGCGGGAGGTCGGCGACCGCGTGGTCTTCCTGCGCAAGCTCGTCTCCGGCGGCGCGTCGCGCAGCTACGGCATCGAGGTGGCCAAGCTGGCCGGCCTTCCCGCGGAGGTGCTCACCCGGGCGCGGGAGATCCTGCGCAACCTGGAGTCGCTGGAGGTGGACGAGGCCGGTCATGCGGCGCTGGCGCGGGGCACGCGGCGGCGGGAGCGCCCGGCCGGCGACCAGCTCGGGCTCTTCTCGGCGCCGGACCCCCGGCTCGCGCGGATCGCCGAGGAACTGCGGGCGCTCTCGCTCGACCGGCTCACCCCGCTCGAGGCGCTCAACCTGCTCGCCGCGCTCAAGTCCCGGCTGGAGTAGGACGCCCGGAAAACGGAAGGGGGCCGGTTGCCCGGCCCCCCCGTCGCTACGTCAGGAATGGTTGCCTACTTCTTGTGGCAGGCGGTGCAGGCCTTGGCGTCGACCGGGCCCTTGGCCTTCTCCTTGTGGCAGTCGATGCAGAGGGCGTGGGCCTTGTCCTTCGGGAGCTCGATCTTCCCGGGGGCGCCTTCCCCGTGGCACTTCTTGCAGCCCTGACCCTGGTGGAGCTTGTGGTTGAAGGTGACGTTGCCGGACTTGGCCGGGAGGACGACCTCGGCGGGCGGCGGGGCGGCGATGGCCGTCGACGCGACGGCGAGGAAGGCAACGGCGAGGACGGCGCTCAGGATCTTCTTCACGGGACTCCCCCTTCGGTTTTCGTTCCTGCCGGAGGAGTGATCCGGGAGGAATCGCGTTGGTTGACCCGGAGACGAGACGACCGCCCCGGAGATTCACTGACGGGGCACTTTGGCTGGACCCACATCCGTCCGCCTTGACCTCCGTCAACGTGAGCGTCATGCCATCTCGAGGACTGCCCCCACCAGTCGCTCGATCCCGGCCGCCACGGGCGCGATCGAGGGGCCGAGCATGTAGGCGGGGGTGGAGACGACCTTGTTCCGCTCGTCGACGACGATCTGGTCCACGGGCGAGTCGACGTGGATGGCCCCGAGCGCGTTCACGGCTGCGGCCGTGGCCGGGTCGTTCCCGATGGTGAGCTTCACCTTCTTCGATCCGAGGACCTTCGCCGCGATGACCGGGGCGATGCACACGAAGCCGAGCGGCTTCCCGGCCGCGGACATGTCCCGGATCAGCCGCTCCACGTCCGGGTTCACCTCGAGCTTCACCCCCGCGGTCGCGAAGGTGCAGAGGTTCTTGGCGACGCCGAACCCTCCCGGGAGGATCAGGGCGTCGAGGTCGCCAGCCTTCACCGTCTTCACGTCGACGATGGCGCCCCGGGTGATGCGGGCCGCCTCGGCGAGGACGTTGCGGGCCTCGCCGGCCGCGGGCTCCCCCTTCACGTGGTCGACGACGTGCATCTGCATCACGTCGGGGGCCATCGCGACCACCTTGGCCCCACGCCGGTCGAGGTAGAGCAGGGTGAGCGTGGCCTCCTGGATCTCCGCACCGTCGAGGTAACCGCTCCCCGACAGGATGACACCGACGCGCTTCTCCTTCGCCATGGCGAACCTCCGGAAACGGGTGGGGCGAATCATACCGAAAACTGGATCGCGATATCGGCGGGCGTAGGGTGGTCTCGACCGATGCGCTCCGCTGGCCACAGGTACGGGCTCGTCCCCGTCGTGATCGCCCTCGTGCTGGGCCTCCTCGCCCCGGACCAGGCCGACGCGAAGGGAACCACCAAGGCGGCCCGACCCCCGGCCGCGGCTGCCGGGCGCGCCCCGTCGCCGGCGCTACAGAAGGCCCGCGCCGAACTGGCGTCGGTGAAGGCCAGCCCGGCGAAGCGGCGCTACCGCCACAACTGGGAGAAGGCCATCCGGTCCCTCGAGAAGGCCGCCCGCGGTCCGGACACGGGTCCGGCGCTCCTCGACGCGGCGCGGGCGCGCTACGCCCTCTACCGGTTCTCGGCGGTGGAGTCGGACCGCGAGGCGGCCCTCAAGCTCGCGGGCAGGGCCGCGAAGGCCGGCGCGCCTCAGGCGACCTCCCTCGCCGCAGCCATCCGGAAGGAGGCCGGGGACGACCCGGCTCCCGTCGCCCGGTCCCTCCGCAAGAGCCCGGCGGTCGCGGCCGCCCCGCCGGCGCGGAAGGCCGATCCCCGGCCGGCGCCCCCGGCCCCGCCCGCTGTGGCCGTTCCGGCCCCGGTCGCCGAGGACGATGACCCGTCCGACCCGGTGCTCGAGGAGGCCGTGGCGGACGCCCCGGCGCCGGCGTCCCCGGAGAAGGGTACCGGCCTCACGGCGCCCTCCGTCGCCCACGTCACCGAGGTCCAGTCCTGGACCAGCCCCGACTACACGCGCGTGGCGGTCTACCTCTCCCAGCCGGTAGGTTTCGAGAAGCAGGAACTTCCGGCCGACGCGACCTCGCCGCGCCGTCTCGCCCTCGACCTCCGACCGGCGGTCCTCGACGGCCCGGGGAAGGAGCGGACCGTTGCCGATGCGCTCCTCCACCGGGTGCGCGCCGCCCAGCACGGCCCCGACACGGTCCGCGTGGTCCTCGACCTGAAGGGCAAGGACGCCTACCAGGTGTTCACCCTCGGAGATCCCCCGAGGCTCATCGTCGACCTCGGCATCCGGGAGGCCCGACGGGAGGCCATCGCGCAGGCCCTCCCTCCCGCGCCGGTCGAGGACGACGAGGGGGAAGCGGCGCATCGCCAGGTCCGCCACGTCATCGTCGACGCCGGGCACGGCGGGCACGACACCGGCGCCATCGGTCCGCGCGGGGTCCGGGAGAAGGACGTCACGCTCGCCATGGCAAAGCGGCTCGCCGCGAAGCTGCGGTCGCAGGGGTTCGAGGTCACGCTGACCCGGACCGACGACCGGTACCTCAAGCTGGAGGAGCGCACCGCCATCGCCAACCTGGCTCGCGGCGACCTGTTCGTCTCCCTCCACACCAACGCCGCGCCGCGCCGCGACCGGAGCGGCGTCGAGACCTACTTCCTCAACGTGACCGACGACCGGTACGCACGGCGCCTCGCCGCCCGGGAGAACGGGACGATGGAGCTCGAGGAGGCCCCCAAGGACGTCCAGCGGATCCTCACCGACCTCGACTCCAAGGTGAGCGCGGGCGCCTCGCGCCAGCTCGCCCGGATGGTCCAGAAGGAGGTCACGGCCCGCACGCGGCAGACCCAGGGGCCGGTCCGGGATCGCGGTGTGAAGAGCGCGCTCTTCTACGTCCTCCTCGGGGCCCGCATGCCCGCCGTGCTCGTGGAGACGGCCTTCATCTCCAACCGTGCCGAGGAACAGCGGCTCGCGAGCCCCGCCTACCAGCAGCTCGTCGCCGACGGGGTGGCGCGGGCGGTGGTCGACTTCGCCGGTCAGGCGCGCGTGGCGGCCCGCTGAGACCCGGGCTATAGGCAGGGAACATGCTTGTCCAGGACGCATCGTTCGCCAAGCTCCCCAAGGCCGCACCGTACGAGTTCGAGTCGCGCCTGGAGGGCATCCCGGCGCTCACCGGGGACGTCCGCGCCGACTTCCTCTCCCTCCGGGGTTACGTGGAGGGGGTCCACCTCGCCGGCGGGAGCGGCCACACCGTCGTCCGGCTCCTCAGCGCGGCCATGGACCGGATCGTCGCCGCCATCTGGGAACGCTCGCTGGCCACCGCAGCCGCGGCCCACGCCCCCACGCCGGTGGCGCTGCTGGCGCTCGGCGGCTATGGCCGGCGGGAGCTCGCCCCGCACAGCGACCTCGACCTGCTCCTGCTCCACGAGAAGCGGGAGCCCGGCCCCTTCGTGAAGGAGGCGAGCGAGCGCTTCCTCTACGCGCTCTGGGACCTGCGGCTCGAGGTGGGCTACGGCATCCGCGACGTCCACGCCTGCGACGAGCTGGCCGCCAGCGACCACACCGCGCGCACCGCGCTCCTCGATCTGCGCCACCTGCACGGGGACATGGCGCTCTTCCGCGAGCTCGAGCGCGACCAGCTCCACGGCCTGTCCCAGGTCAAGGTGGACGCCTTCATCGCCGACAAGACCCGCGAGGCCCGGGAGCGGCGCGAGCGGTTCGGCGACTCCCTCTACCTCCTCGAGCCCAACCTCAAGCAGTCGGAGGGCGGGCTGCGCGACCTGCAGATGGGGCTCTGGGCGGCACGGGCGCGCTTCAAGGTCGCCGGCATCACCGACCTCCTCTCCCGGGCGCTCCTCCCCGAGCAGGAGGTGAAGGAGCTGCGCCTGGCCCGCGACTTCATCTGGCGCATCCGCAACCACCTCCACTACGTGACGGGGCGGAAGACCGACCAGATCACCTTCGACCTCCAGCCCCAGCTGGCGGCCTTCATGGGCTACGAGGAGGGGGACGCCGGGGTCGAGAACTTCATGCGCCACTACTACCTGGCGGCGAAGACCATCCTCGTCGCCAGCGACGCGCTCGTCGACCGCTGCCTGGAGTCCACCCGGGCCAAGCCCTGGAGGAGGGCCGAGGCCCTCGCCTCGCGAAAGGGGGCCGAGACGGGCAGGATGAGCCCGGACGCTCGCCCCATCGCCGGCGGGGAGTTCAAGGTCTTCCGCGGGCGGGTGACGGTGGCCGACCGGGACGTGCTGCGCCGCTCCCCCGCCGCCCTCGTCCGGCTCTTCGCCACCGCCGACCGGGAGGGGCTCGACCTCTACCCCTTCGCGCGCGACCTCGCCGCGCAGGCGGCCAGCGAGCTTCCCCCCGAGGCCGCGGCCGATCCCGAGCTGAACCAGGAGCTGCTCGCGATGTTCACGCGCCCGGGAACGCGCGGCCGGTTCCTCGCCTCCCTGCACGAACTCGGCGTCCTCGAGCGGGTCCTGCCCGAGTTCGCGCGGGTCACCGCCCGGCGGCAGATCGACCTCTACCATGTGTACACCGTGGACGTTCACAGCCTGTTCGCGGTGCGCCGCCTCCTCGCGCTGCGGAACGGCGACATCCAGGTGGATGGACTCACCGGTCTCATGCAGGGGCTCGCGCACCCCCTCGGGCTCTACCTGGGGACGCTCTTCCACGACATCGGGAAGGGCTCCGGCAAGGATCACTCCACCCGCGGGGCGGAGATCGCCGCCGCGGCCTGCGTCCGGATGGGCATCGACCCGGCCGAGGCGGCCGACGTGGAGTGGCTCGTGACGCGCCACCTCCGGATGGCGAACATCGCCCAGCGTCGCGACCTCTCCGACCCCGACCTCATCCACGCCTTCGCCGACGAGGTGGGTACCGCCGACCGGCTCGACAAGCTCTACCTGCTCACCTACGCCGACATCGCAACGGTGGGACCCAAGACCTGGACCGACTGGAAGGGGAGGCTGCTGCGGGAACTGTACGAGAAGACCCGCAGCCTGCTCACCGCCGAGGGGGAGCGCGGTCGCCCGATCCCGGGAACCCACGAGGCGGCCGGCCGGGCCGCGGTCGACGCCGCCCTCGACGCGCGGGGCGTTCCGCTGGCCGAGCGGGAGCGCTTCGTCGCGGCCATGCCGGCGCGCTACTTCCTCACCGAGCTCCCGGCGCGCGCCCCGCGCCACCTCCGCCTGCTCGAGATGGGACGGCGGCGACCGCTCGCCGCCGTCGTGCGCCACCGCCCGTCCCTCGGTCACTCCGAGCTCGCCCTCAGCGCGATCGACCGGGCCGGCCTGCTGGCGCTCGTGGCCGGCGTGCTGGCCGCCCACCGGATCGACATCCAGCACGCCGAGGTCTTCTCCACCCCGGTCGACCCGGCGCTCGGGTGGATCGCCGGCCGCGCCCTCGACCTCTTCGAGCTGCGCGGACCCGAGGGCGGGGCGCTCGAACCGGCCCGCTGGCGTGCCGCCCGCGCCGACCTCCAGCGCGTGCTCGTGGAGGAGGTCGACCTCGAGGAGCTGATGGCCCGGCGACTCAAGACCTCGCCGCTTCCGGCCCGGCCACTCCCACGGGTGGCCACCAAGATCGTCATCGACAACGACAGCTCCCGCCACCACAGCGTCATCGACGTCTTCACGGCCGACCGGGTGGGGCTCCTCCACACGCTCTCCCGAACCTTCTTCGATCTCGGCCTCACGGTGGACCTGGCCCGCATCACCACCGAGGGGCACCGGGCCGCCGACGCCTTCTACGTCCGCAACCGCGAGGGGCGCCGCGTCGAGGGGGACGAGGGGAAGCGGATCACCGATGCCCTCACCCAGGCCCTGACGCGCAATTGACCGGGACGCCCCCCCTGGTAACCTCGGGGTGGACGATCCCATGACGGCGACCATCTGGAGCATCGACGCGGCGCACCCGCAGCCGCGGGTGGTGGAGAAGGCGGTGAGCGTGCTCGCCTCCGGCGGCCTCGTCGCGTTCCCCACCGACACCTACTACGCGATCGCCTGCGACCTCTTCGACAAGCGGGCCATCGAGCGCATCTACCAGCTGAAGCAGCTCCCACACACCCACGAGCTCTCCTTCATCTGCTCGGACCTGGCCGAGGTGGCGCGATACGCCATGCTCGACAACGCCGCCTTCCGGGTCCTGCGGCGCAAGACCCCCGGTCCGTTCACCTTCATCCTGCCCTCCACGCGGCTCGTCCCCGACCTGGCGCTTCGTCGCCAGAAGACGGTCGGCGTGCGGCTCCCCGACAGCCCGGTGGCACTCGAGATCGTCCGGAAGCTCGCACACCCCGTGGTCTCCACCTCGGCCGCCACCCCCGATGGCGAGGTGCTCATCGACGCCCGCGACATCCGCGACCGGCTCGGCCACGGCCTCGAGCTCATCCTCGACGGCGGCTACCGTCCCAACGAGCCCTCGACGATCGTGAACCTCACCGGCCCCTTGCCGGTGGTCACGCGCGCCGGCAAGGGCGACGCCTCGGACCTCTGATGGCGCGCGGCGAGGCGCCGGCCGCCGAGGGTGGTCCGCTCGCCCCGGCCCTCGACCTCTTCCTCGCCCACCTGCGCGTGGAGAAGGGGCTCTCCCGGAACTCGGTCGAGGCGTACGCTCGGGACGTCGGCCGCTACCTCGCCTTCCTCTCGGCGTCCGGCCGGACCTCCTGGGACGACGTCACCCGGGGGGACGTCCAGGCCCATCTCGGCGCCCTCACCCGGGACGGCATCTCCGCCCGGAGCCAGGCCCGCGCCCTCTCGGCGGTCCGTGGGTTCCACAAGCTCCTGCTGGCCGAGCGGATCGCCCGGGAGGACCCCACCGACGAGGTCGACGCCCCGCGGCGCACGCGGAAGCTCCCGCAGCTGCTCTCCCGCAGCGAGGTGGACCGGCTGCTGGCCGCTCCGCGCCAGGCCAAGGGTGCGGCTGGCGTCCGGGACCGCGCCATGCTCGAGCTGCTCTACGCCACGGGGCTCCGGGTGTCGGAGCTCGTCATGCTCGAGCTGAACCAGGTGGACCTCGAGTCACGGGTGCTCCTCGCCCGGGGGAAGGGGAACAAGGAGCGGCTCGTCCCCATCGGCACTCCGGCCGTGGAGGCGATGAAGGCCTGGCTCGCCGGTCCGCGGGAACAGGTGCTCCGGCTTCGCCGCTCCCGCGACCTCTTCGTCACCCCGCGCGGACGGCGGATGACGCGGCAGGGGTTCTGGAAGCTCCTCGGGCGCTATGCCCGGGTGGCCGGGATCTCCCGGGCCATCTCCCCCCACAAGCTCCGCCACAGCTTCGCCACCCACCTGCTCGAGGGGGGCGCCGACCTCCGGGCGGTGCAGGCGATGCTCGGCCACGCCGACGTCTCGACCACCGAGATCTACACCCACGTCGACCGCACGCAGGCCCGGCGGCTGCACGCCCGGCACCACCCGCGGGCGTGATCTCCGGGCCGGCCGGGTATCGTTGACCGGCCGACCTCCCGGTGCTACTCAACCGGCCTTCCCCTGAGGTAACGATTGGGTTTTTCCTTCGCCGACATCATCCAGAGGGCGGTCCTCTACCTTCCTGTGCTGCTGCTCTCGCTCACCGTGCACGAGTTCGCGCACGCCTGGGCAGCGCGCCGCCTGGGGGACGACACCGCCGAGCGGATGGGGCGGCTCACCCTGAACCCGCTCGCCCACGCCGACCCGCTCGGCACCTTCCTGCTGCCCCTCATCGCCCCCTTCGGATGGGCGAAGCCGGTCCCCGTGGATCCCTCCCGCTTCCGCAAGGGGGTCGACATGGGGAAGGGCATGATGTTCACGTCGCTCGCCGGCCCGTTCGCGAACGTCATCCTCGCCATCCTCTCCACGCTCGTCCTCGGGATGCTGTTCCGGTTCGCGCCGGGGTTCAGCCAGCGGGTCGGCGGCCTGGCCGCGTTCCTCCAGATCTCCATCCAGATGAACGTCGTCCTGGCCGTGTTCAACCTCATCCCGATCCCCCCCCTCGACGGCAGCCGGATCGTGGACGCCTTCCTCCCGGCCCGGTTCCGCCCCCAGTGGGAGGCGTTCGCGCGGTTCTCGCCCTTCCTCCTCCTTGCGCTCGTGTTCTTCGGCTGGCGGGTCATCGGCGTTCCCGTGGAGGCCGGCATCCGGCTCCTCGAGCGTCTGCTCGTCGCCATCGTCTGACGAGGCCTTCGCCCATGACCGACCCGAAGCTCCCCATCGTCGTCTCCGGGATGCGCCCGACCGGCCGCCTGCACCTCGGCCACCTGCACGGCGCCATCGCCAACTGGGTGAGGCTGCAGGAGATCACCCGCGCCCATTTCTTCAGCGCCGACTGGCACGCGCTCACCACGAGCTACCACGAGACCGACAAGCTGAAGCAGGCCGAGTTCGAGATGTTCGTCGACTTCCTGGCCGCCGGCATCGACCCGGCGAAGACCGTGCTCTTCATCCAGAGCCAGGTGAAGGAGCACGCAGAGCTCTTCCTGCTGCTCGGCATGATCACGCCCATCGGCTGGCTCGAGCGCTCCCCCTCCTACAAGGAGATGCGCGAGCAGATCACCGACCGCGACCTCGCGCTCTACGGCTTCCTCGGCTATCCCGTGCTCATGGCGGCCGACATCATCCTCTACAAGGCCACCATGGTCCCGGTGGGCGCCGACCAGGTCACCCACCTCGAGCTGACCCGGGAGATCGCCCGGAAGTTCAACTTCCACTACGGCGAGGTCTTCCCGGAGCCGAAGCCACTGCTCACCGAGGCGGCCAAGGTGGTGGGCACCGACGGCCGGAAGATGTCGAAGAGCTATGGCAACGCCATCGAGCTGGGGGAGGCGGCCGAGACCACCACCAAGAAGGTGATGGGCGCGGTCACCGACCCGGCCCGCAAGCTCCGCAAGGACCCCGGCAATCCGGATCTGTGCGGCATCTATTACCTGCACCGGATCTACAGCACCGCCGAGACGCAGGGCTGGGTGAACGAGAACTGCCGCACCGCGGGGATCGGCTGCGTCGACTGCAAGAAGAAGCTGCTCGAGCGGCTCGTCCCGGATCAGGAACGGCTGCGAGAGGCGCGGGAGAAGCTCCTCTCCCGGCCCGACTACGTCCGCGACGTCGTCCGTGACGGCACCGCCCGGGCCCGGGCCGAGGCCGAGCGGACCATGGAGCAGGTGCGCATCGCCATGCACCTGGACCAGAACCTGTAAGATCCCGGTCCGGCGCCCCCCATGACCCCTGACCCGGCCACCCCGGGCCCCCCCGCGGCCGACGTTCCGACGCCCCTCGCGTTCCAGGTCCGCCTGCCTCCGGCGCGCCCCGGCGAGCCGCCCTTCGAGGGGCCGCTCGACCTGCTCCTCCACCTCGTGCAGGAGCACCAGGTCGACGTCCTCGACATCCCCATCGCCCGCATCACCGACGCCTACCTCGTCGCGCTGAAGACGATGCAGGACCTCGACATCGACGTGGCGGGTGAGTTTCTCCAGATGGCGGCGCAGCTCATGCTGCTCAAGTCGAAGCTGCTGCTCCCGCGCACCGAGGTGGCGGAGGATGCCGGCCCGGGCGAGGAGCAGGGGGACCCGCGCGCCGAGCTGATCCGCCGGCTGCTCGAGTACCAGAAGTACCGGGCCGCGGCCGAGGAGCTGGGGCGCCACGACATCCTCGACCGGGACGTCTTCGCCCGACGGGTCCGGGCGGCGCGGATTGCCCAGCCGGACGGCCCCGACGGGCTCGCCGAGGTCTCGGTGTTCCAGCTCATCGAGGCCCTCGACAAGGCGCTCGCCAACGCGAAGCCGGAGACGATGCACGAGGTGGAGGCCGACCGGCTCTCCATCACCGATGCCATCAGCCGGGTCGCCGAGGTGCTTCGCCTGCGGCGGCGCGTCTCCTTCGTCGAGCTGCTGCTCGCCGCCGGCGGCAGCGGTCGATCGGCCATCATCTCGGCCTTCCTCGCCATCCTCGAGATGGCCAAGCTGCGCCTGCTGCGGATGGTGCAGGCTCCGGCCGACGAGCAGGGAACCGGGGGCGAGATCCTGGTCGAGGCGCGGGATACCTTGGGCGACGGGACGCCGGCTCCGGAAGGGGCGGAGGATTACCGATGAGCGAGAACCAGGGGCCCGGCCCCAGTGCAGAGGAATTGCAGGCCCTCCAGGCAGCCGAGGAGGTGAAGGCCGATCCGTCGCTCGACGAGGTCGAGCCGGCCGCCATCGACGTGCCCGAGAGCGCGACCGAGAAGGAGGAGCCGTTCGAGAAGCTCGCGGCCCAGGCCCGGAAGATCTCCCCGGAGCGGGCGCGCGCGGTGGTGGAGGCGCTGCTCTTCCTCGCCGAGAAGCCGCTCGGCGTCGAGGAGGTCCGCATCGTCACCGGCCTCGAGCTGGCCCGCATCAAGAAGGCCCTCGACGAGATCTCCGGCAACTTCCGGGAAGGGGTCTCGGGCATCGTCCTCCACGAGGTGGCCGGCGGCTGGCAGCTGCGCACCTCCCCGGACGCCTCCGACTTCGCCCGCCGCTTCCTGCGCGTGAAGCCCCAGCGACTCACCCGCGCCGCGCTCGAGACGCTCGCCATCGTGGCCTACCGCCAGCCGGTGACCCGCCCCGAGGTCGAGGAGATCCGCGGGGTGGACTCGGGCGCCGTCATGAAGGCGCTGCTCGAGCGGCGCCTGCTCAAGATCCTCGGCAAGAAGGAGGAGCCGGGACGCCCCATCCTCTACGGGACCACCCGCGAGTTCCTCGAGTTCTTCGCGCTGAAGGACCTGGCCTCGCTCCCCACCCTCCGCGAGTTCCACGAGCTCTCCGAGGAGCACCGGGATATCGTCGAGAAGGAGGCGCCGGCCGAGGTTCCGAACCTCCAGGGGCTCGTGGCGGAGCTCGCCGACCCGAACCTTCGCGCCGCCCTCGAGAAGGGGCGCGAGGAGGCGGACACGGCCCTCGAGGAGCTGGAGCGGGCCATCGACCGCGCCGACTCGAGCAGCCGCTCCGTGAAGTCGGTCCTCGACCCCGAGCCTCCCCCGGCCGGCGCGCCCGGCGACGGGGGGACCTCATGAGCGAGCGCCTCCAGAAGTTCCTCGCCGGTGCCGGCGTGGCCTCGCGCCGCAAGGCCGAGGAGCTCGTGCTCGCCGGACGGGTGTCGGTGAACGGCAAGGTGGTCACCGAGATGGGCACGCGGGTCGATCCCGGCGACCTCGTCGTCGTCGACGGGAAGCCGGTGGAGACCGAGGCCCGGGCCCGCTACCTCCTCCTCTACAAGCCGCCCGGATGCGTGACCACGCTCTCCGATCCGCAGGGACGCCCCACGGTCGCCCAGTACCTCGGCGGCGTGAAGGAGCGGGTCTTCCCGGTGGGGCGGCTCGACTGGGACGCCGAGGGGGCGCTCCTCTTCACCACCGACGGCGACCTCGCCAACCGGCTCGCGCACCCCCGCTACGGCCATCGCCGCACCTACCTCGTCAAGGTGAAGGGCGACGCGCCGCCGGGGGCGCTCGAGCGCATGCGCTCCGGCGTCCGGCTCGAGGACGGCCCGGCACAGGCGCTCGAGGCCGCCTTCCACGAGCGGGTGGAGAAGAACTCCTGGATCCGGGTGGTGGTCGGGGAAGGGCGCCGCCACCTCGTGAAGCGGCTCTGCGAATCTGTCGGACTCGACGTCCTGCGCCTCTTCCGTCCCGAGTTCGGCGGGGTGAGCGTGGCCGGGCTTCGCCCCGGACACTCCCGCGAGCTCCGCCCGGAGGAGGTCGAGATGCTCCGCCACTCGGCCGGACTGACGAAGGGGGAACGACCTGCGGCACCGGCGCTGCCCCTCCCGCGGGCCGCGCGACGGCACGGCCACGGCGCCCCGGCCCCCCGGGACGCCCCCGCGCCACGCCCTCCGCGCGAGCCGGAGCCCGAGCGGGAGTCCCGCCCACGCCGCATCCGCCCGGCCCCGTCCCGCGGAAGGGAAGGGCGAGGCAAGAAGAAGTGAGACGGGCGGCCGCCGCGCTCCTCGCGACGGCGCTCGCGGCGTGCAGCCCCGGCGGCCAGCGCGATCTCTCCTCGGCCGATCCGGCCCGCAGGGCCGCTGCGGTCGAACGGCTCACCGATCCACGGGAGGCGAAGGAGCTCGCGGCCCTCCTCGTCGCCGGGCAGGACCCCCATCCCCGGGTTCGGGCCGCGGCGGCGCGGGCGCTGGGCAGGCGAGGGGGAACCCGCTCGCTCGAGGCGCTCTCGGAGATGCTCGCCGATCCCGATCCCGAGGTCATGTCCTCGGCGGCCCGTTCGCTCGCCACCCTCCGCCCGGACCGGGCCCCGTCCGACGCCCGCGGCGCCGCGGAGGTCTCCGAACGCGCCGGGCGCGCCCTCGCCCAGGCCTACGGAAGGGCCGACTCGCGTGCCCGGGTCGAGATCGCGCAGGCGATGCGGGCCACCGGGACCTCGCTGCGGGATGCGCTCGAGGCCGAGGCCCGGCAGCTCTGGGAGCAGAACGTGCGGGAGCTCCGGACCGGTTCGCCAACCGTGCGGGCCGGCGCCGCGGAGGAACTCGGGCGGAGCGGACGGGTGGAGGCGGTGAAGTTCCTCGTCCCGTTGATGGAGGACGCCGATGGCGATCCGAAGCTGGCGGAGGCGGCCGCAAGGGGGCTCGGCGGGTCGGGCGACCGGACCGCGCTCGAGCCGCTCGAGGCGGCGCTCCGCAGCCGGTGGGCCGGGCTGGCCGAGGCGGCCGCCTGGGCCCTCGGGAACCTCGGAGATCCCCTCGCGGCGGATGGCCTGGGGGAGGTGGGCTCCACCGGGCCCGCCCGGGTGGCGCGCAGCGCCGTTGCCGCGCTCGACACGCTCCCGCCCGCACCCGGAGTCGGGGTCTCGCTGTGCGAGGTGGCGCTCCGGGCCACCGATCCGGCCGTCACCGAGGCGGCGGCAGGTGCTGCCCATGCGCGGGGTGGCGACTGCCCGGAGCGGCCGCTCGTCCAGCGGATCGGGCGCGGCGGACCGGAGTCGATCGCCCCGCTCGCGGCCTTCGGCGCCCTGGGGCTCCCCGCCGAGCGCTCCAAGGGGGTGGGGGAGAAGGCGACCGGGATCCTGGGGTCGAGCGCCGATCCGCGGGTCCGCGCTGCGGCTGCCCGGGCGCTGGGGGCGGCGCCGTTCCCCCCCGCCGTTCCCGCGCTTCAGCGGCGCGTGGCCGCGATCCAGGAGAGGGCGGCCCGGAGCGCCCGGCCGGGCGAGCCACCCGGGATCGCCGAAGCAGGGGACGTCGAGGAGCTCGCCGAGCTGGCGGTCGCCCTGGCCCGGCTGGCCCCCGAGTCCTCCGGACCGCTCGTGGCACGCCTGGTCGCGGCGCCGGACGCGCGTCTGCGGGCTGCCGCCGCACGGGCCCTGTCCCTGGGTCGAGAACCTTCGGCCCTCCCGCCGCTCGTGACCCTCTCCGCCGACCCGGACCCCGACGTCCGACGTCTCGCCTACGTGGGGCTGGGCCCCCACGGAGCCCCTGCGGTCGCCCCCCTCGGCGCAGCCCTCTCCCGCAGCCCGGGCGACCCCGTCGAGAGGGAAGCCATCGTCCGGGCGCTCGGTGCAACCGGCGACCCGTCCGCCCTTCCGCTCCTCTCGCCTCTCCTGGGCGGGCCGCTGGCCGCCGACGCGGCCCTCGCCATCGGTCGCCTCGGCAGCGTTGACGGCACCCGGGTCCTGCTCGATGCGCTCGCGGGCGGCGGAACGGTCGGCCGGCTGGAGGTGGTGGAGGCGCTCGCCCAGCTCGGGTCGCCGGAGGCGGGGGAAGCGCTCTCGGCGGAGCTGCTCAGCGACCGGCCGGCGGTGCGCGCCGCCGCGGCCCGGGCGCTCGGAAAGCTCCGCCACGAGCCGGCCTCGCTGCGCCTCGAGGCCCTGCGCTCCGACTACTACGCCGAGGTACGACGCTCCGCCCGGGAAGCGCTGGCGCGCCTCCCGGCCCGGCCGGTCCGCAAGCCCTGACGCCGCCCCCCGTCAGGGAAGGACGGCGATGAGCGCGAACACGAGCTGCGGCATGGGCGGCTGCTCGATGTTGGCGGCGATCCCGGTGAGCTGCAGGGTGCCCATCCGGATGTTCCCGCCGCAGCCGACGCCGCCGGTGTAGAAGCCGGGCGTGCGGGCCGGCGTGAGATCGAAGGAGCAGCTTCCGCCGTCGGTGGTGCCCTGGATCTCGTTCGGCTTCAGGGTGAACCAGACCTGGCGCTGGAAGTACATCCCCTGGATGCTCACGGTGGTGCCCTTGCGAACCACGTAGAGGTCGACGCCGTCGCCAGTGATTCGACCGGGCTTCACGGTGACGATCATGTTCTTCTCGCCGATGTTGCCGCCCCAGTTGCCCTTGGCGTCGAGCCCCATGTTCACCTGGGGTCCCACCATCCGGAAGTCGTTGAAGGCCACGCTCGTGCCCGCGGACTGGGCGTCGAAGAAGACCTCGCCGGTGGACTTGAAGTCCTTCGTCTTCACCTCTCCGGGGGCGGGGGTGGTCACCGGGATCGGGGTGCCGGAGGGGGTGGCGCAGGCGAGGAGGGTGGATGCGGCGGCGAGGACGGCCAGTCTGGATGTGGTCATCCCCGCAGCCTTCACCCAAAGGAACGGTTACTCAAGACCCCAGTAGGGAGCCCCCCCCCTGGAAGGGGGTCATCCGCCGGCGGTGGGGGCGATGGAGGTCGTGGGCGCCGGGGCCGCTGGCGAGGGCTGGCCGCCGCGGGAGCGGAGCACCGCGCCGAAGACGAGAAGCCAGGCGGAGATCATGGCGAGGATTCCCACGAAGGGAATCTCGCTGACGAGAACCACGATCGCGGTCCCGATGGCGAGCTGGATGACGCCGCTGGCCCCGCGCTCACCGATGGGGATGGCCCGCCCGACGAGGAGCGCCAGCGCCGTGTAGCCGAGGATGGCGGCGAGGATGATGGCGACGAACTGGACCGGGATGAGCAGGATCCCGACGATGGTCACCGCCAGGAGGACCGTCAGCACCGGCATGGCGATGGTCCCGAGCAGGCCGACCAGCACGTCGCGGAGCGGTGCCCGGGTGAGGCCTGCCGTGACCCGCTCGAGCCGGGCCGGGGCGACGGCACGCAGGAGCAGGGCGAGCAGGAAGAAGACGATGAACTTGGCGATCGCCTGGCCGATCTGGAGGCCGATGGAGATTCCCTTCGACGTGGCGGGGCCGGGGGAGGCGAGGCCGAGGAGGCTCCCCACGCCCGGCACGCTCACCGAGACCTCCTGGCCGTCGACGGTGCCGCCCGGGTCGATGGAGACCTCGCCACCCACGCTGACCGCGTCGTTCCCGACGTGTGCGCCGGCGGCCACGTGAACGTTGCCGCCGACGGCGACGACCTCCTTCTCGACGGTCGCGCCCGGGCCGATCTCGATGCTGCCGAGCACCGCAGTGACCTGGCGGGCCGAGGAACCGGCCTCCATCCGCACGTTGCCGCGGATCGCGACCACGTCCCGCCAGCGCTCGCCCGGGCCGATGACGACGTCGCCGGAGATGACCTTGTCCTTGCCCTTGCTGCCGGACTCGACGAGCCCGTCCTGGAGCCCCTGCTGGGCGTCGGCGAGGGCCTCGGCGGCCGCCTGCCGGGCCTCGTCGGCGATCCCGCGGACATCCTCCTGCACCACCTCGCCGTCGCCGTCGAACACGAGCCGGCGCTTCTCGCCTCGGATGACCACGCGGGGGCCCGACTCGCGGGCGATGGTGACGATGGAGCCGTCGCGGACCGCGGTGAGGCCGGCCTGGGAGAGGACAGCCTTCAGCGCCTCCTCGGCGGGGGTGGCGCGGAAGTTGGCGTTCACCGCGCCTCGCAGGCCCGGCGGCAGGACGATGGACCATCCGGCGGCCTCCGCGATCTGGCGCAGCGCCTTGTCCACGGGGGTATCGGCGAAGTTGGCGCTGACCTTCTTCCCCGAAGGCGCCTCGAACCCGGACAGAACGGGGGTCTCGCTGACGGGACTGGAGCGCGGGGCAACGGTGATGGTCTCCCCCCGGCGCGTGGCCGCGAGGGTGGTCCCCTCGAGGACGGCGACGAGCGCGTCCTCCACCGGGACGTTGCGCAGGTCGAGGACGAGCATCCGGTCGCCGGCCCGGCCGGTGTTCGCGACCATGCTCCAGCCGGCGGCGCTGGCGATCTTCCGGAGCGCCTTGTCGACGGTCATCTTGCCGTCGCTCAGGGTGACCTTGGCGTCGTTGGGCTTCGACGGCCATTCGCCGAGGAGGCGGGAGTCCCGGCCGGATCGGGCCACGGCGCCGGGCAGGGGCGGCAGCGGGGGAAGGGCCGGGGGGGCCGGTGGAGCGGCGAGGGCGGCGGCGACGAGGAGTGCGGTGAACATGGGATGGCTCCGGGTCAGGCGACCTGGCCCTGGCGGGGGGTCGCCAGGCGGGAGAGGGCGATGGTGAGCGGGATGCCGACGACCGCCGCGACCACGATGATCTCGACGCGGAGCGCCGAGACGACCGGGGAGAGGACGTCGGAGGTGATGCGAAAGGCCTGCAGCGCCCTCACGCCGGCGGAGGAGACCGCGGAGAGGGCCGGGGCCCATGCCGCCTGACCGGCCAGGGAGAGCGCGACCACCAGGGAGACGCAGACGGTGGCGAGCACGCCGAACGCGATGAGCCGCTCGCTCGCGCGGGCGAGTTCCCGCTCGTCGATGCGGGCCATGACGGCGGAGGTGAAGTCGGGCGGGGGGTCGGCGAGGGGGAGCCCCGAGAGCGCCTCGGAGAGGGACTCGAACGACGCCACGAGCGCCTGGCACGCCGTGCATCCGGCGAGGTGACCGTCGATCCGCTCCGCCTCGGAAGGCTCGATGGCGCCCTCGAGGTAGAGCTGGGCCTCGTCCTCTGCGATGTGGCGGACGTCGGTCACGGCGACACCTCCTGTCCTTCGAGCAGCGTGCGAAGCTGGGCGCGGGCCCGGTGGAGCCACGTCATCACCGTTCCGAGGGGAATGCCCATGGTGGCGGCGATCTCCTTGTAGGAGAGCTGTTCGACGTGGAAGAGGTGCACGACCTCGCGGTAGTTGGGCGGCAGGGCCGCCACGGCCCGCTCGAGGGCCACCCGGGTCTGGGCCTTCTGGATGGCTTCGTCGGCCGGCTCGGAGGTGGTGTCGGCGAGTTCGTGGTGCCGCCCGTCCTCCTCCTCGGCGTCGAGCTCCACCCGGGCCCGGGCCGGCAGGCGGCGGCGGAGCAGGTCGAGGCAGTGGTTCCGGGCGATGCGGAGCACCCAGGGGGCGAAGGCCTGCTCGAGGTCGTAGCTCTCGAGCGACGCGTAGGCGCGGGTGAAGGCCTCCTGGGCTGCGTCCTTCGCCTCCTCCGGATCGGAGAGGAGCCGGAGGCAGAGGCCGTATACCGAGCGCTTGTTCTCGTCGACCAGCCGGGCGAAGGCCCGGCGGTCGCCGCGAGCCGCCGAGAGGGCGAGGCTGGCGTCGTGGGATGGAGGCGCCAAGAGGACCCGTTCCCCCTGCTTCATCGCGGGCCAGGAGACGCGGGAACCTATCCCGGGCAATGCGTGGGCTGCAACCATGCAACCCCCTACGGCCGGGGAAAGCGGCTATTTCGGCGAAACCGCGATGGCTTGACGAGGGAGCCCGGCCGGGTTCTAGATGGCCGGGCGTGGACTCCCGAGGCCGGATCGAGATCGACGGCGCCATCGGCGAAGGTGGAGGTCAGATCCTCCGGAGCGCCCTCAGCCTTTCCGCCATCACCGGCCGGCCCTTCCGGCTCTCCCGGGTACGCCACGGCCGCCTGAAGCCGGGGCTTCGCCCCCAGCACCTCGCCGCCGCCCGGGCGACGGCCGCCATCTGCGCCGGGACCCTGGTCGGGGACGAGGTGGGGTCAGGGGAGATCTCCCTGGAACCACGGGATGTTGTGCGGCAGGGCTCCTGGACCTTCGACATCGGCACGGCCGGATCGGCGCCGCTGCTCTTCCAGACCCTCTGCTGGCCGCTCGCGCTCGCCGGTTTCCCGACCGAACTCTCCCTCCTCGGCGGCACCCACCAGGACCACAGCCCCTCCTTCCACTACCTGGCCCTCGTCTGGGCGCCGGCGGTGGCCCGGCTCGGGTTCCCGTTCGGACTCTCCCTCCAGCGGGCCGGTTTCTACCCGGAAGGGGGTGGCGCCTTCCAGGCGACCGTCCAGCCCGCCCGGGCGATGCCCCCGCTCGACCTCGTCCACCGGGGAACGCTCCTCGAGACCGAGGTGGTGTCCCTCTTCTCCGGCGTCCACTTCGCGGTGGGGGAGCAGCAGGCCTCGCGAGCCGAACGCCGGATGCGGGCGAACGGGGTCTCCTGCGAGGCCCGGGTGGTCCCGATGCCCGGCGGGCCGTCCCGGGGAGCCCACCTCCTCGTCGTGGCCCGGTTCGAGCGGGTCCGTTCGGGCCACTCGGCCACCAACGAGGGTGGGCGGGAACCCGACCGCACGGCCGACGCGGCGGTCGCCGCCTTCTCCCGCTTCCTCGACGGTCGGGGCGCGGTCGACCCCCACCTCGCCGACCAGTTGCTCCTCCCCGCCGCCCTCGTCGCCGCGGGTCTCGTCCCCCGGCCTCCCGGGGTGGACTGCTCGACACGGTTCACCGTAGGTGAAGTGACCCGCCACCTCCTCACCAACGCCGGGATCGTCCGGGCCTTCCTGCCCGTCGAGGTCGACGTGGACGGTGGCGAGGGCGGCGAGGGCGAGGTTCGGGTCCGGCCCCGCGGCTAGAACCAGCCGCGCCTCTTGAAGAGGATGTACATCGCCGGCGGCAGGACGACCGTGGTCGCGGCCACGAGCCACCAGCCGCCCATCCAGCTGGTGCCCGGGAGGTTCATGCCGAAGAAGCTCGTCACCCAGGCGAGCGGGAGGAAGATCGTGGCCACGAGCGCCATTCGGGCCATGACCGCGGAGAGCCGGTTGTTCACCGATGACAGGTAGATCTCCATGGTCTGCGAGACCAGGTCTCGCGCCACGTCGAGCTCCTCGGTGATGCGGACCACGTGGTCCTGGACGTCGCGGAAGTAGAACACCGTCCGATCGTGCACCACCGGCTGTCCCGGCCGGGCCAGCGCGGCGAGCACCTCCCGCTGCGGCGCGAGCCTCCGGCGGAGGTGGGCGAGCCGGTGGCGGAGCCCCGAGATCCGCGCCAGCGCCTCGTGCTCCCGGGGGTTCTCGAGCACCTCCTCGTTCAGGATCTCCACCTCGTCGGAGAGGGCGTCGGCGAGCTGGAAGTGGGCATCGGTGATGGCGTCGTAGACGAGGTAGAGCGCGAAGTCGGGGCCGCGCTTCAGGACCGGTGCGTCCCCCTTCACCCGGTCGAAGACGTGGTCGAGCTCGACGATGCGGTCGACGTGCACGGTGACGAGCGCGTCAACCATGAGGAAGGAGTGGAGCTCCTGGTCGATGACCTCCTCGCCGTCGGGCCGGCTCGAGAGGCGGTGCAGGACGATGAAGGAGGTCCCGGGGTAGTCCTCGAACTTGGAGCGCTGCCCGGCGTGGGCGGCATCCTCGAGGGCGAGCGGGTGGAATCCGAAGCGGGTGGAGAGCCAGTCGAGATTCTCCGGCTCCGGGGAGCAGTCGACCCAGATGGTGGCGCCCGGGGCGGCGAGCTCCCGTCCCCCGGACAGGACCGCGTCTCCCTCGAGCCTCAGCACGCGCAGCACCGGCACATCTTGCCACGAGGGGAGCCGCCCGCTATAGCCCGCCCCCATGGAGATCACGCTCGACGGCGCAATGGCTGCACTTCGCAAGGTGATGGACCCGGAGCTCCACCGCGATCTGGTGAGCCTGGGGATGGTGAAGGAGCTTACGGTTCAGGGGGGCGTGGCCTCCCTGGAGGTGGAGCTCACCACCCCGGCCTGCCCGCTCAAGGACACCATCGCGAAGGACGTCGAGGGCGCGCTTCGCGCCGCCGGCGCCACCCGGGTCGAGCTGCGCTTCGGCGCCCGCGTCCGGGCCGCCCCCGGCGTGGCCCAGTCCTCGCTCACCCCCGGCGTGAAGAACATCGTGCTCGTGGGGGCCGGCAAGGGTGGGGTGGGCAAGTCCACGGTGACCATCAACCTGGCGCTCTCGCTGGCCCGCGCCGGCGCCAAGGTTGGCGTCCTCGACGCCGACATCTACGGCCCCTCGCTCCCGCTCCTCACCGGCGTCACCGAGCGGCCGAGGACCGTCGAGGGCAACAGACTCGACCCCATCGAGGCCCACGGGCTCAAGCTCATGTCGATCGGCTTCCTGGTCGACCCCGACCAGGCGATGATCTGGCGCGGCCCCATGGTCACGGGGGCGCTCCTGCAGCTCCTGCGGGACGTCAACTGGGGGGAGCTCGACTACCTGCTCCTCGACCTGCCGCCAGGGACCGGCGACGTGCCGCTCACGCTCGCCCAGAACGTGAAGGCGGCCGGCGTGGTCCTCGTGTCCACCCCGCAGGACATGGCGCTCGCCGACGTGATCCGGGCCAAGCTCATGTTCGACAAGGTGGGAATCCCGGTGCTCGGCATCGTCGAGAACATGTCGAGCTTCATCTGCCCCCACTGCCGCGGCGAGACCCCCATCTTCGACCACGGTGGTGCACGGATCGCCGCCGAGCGGATGGGCATCCGCTTCCTGGGGGAGATCCCGCTCGACCTGGCCGTGCGGCAGGGGGGCGACGCCGGCGTGCCGGTCGTCGAGGCCCTTCCCGACGGGCCGCAGGCGAAGGCCTTCATCGCCATGGCCGGGCAGGTGGCCGGGGCCATCAGCGTCCAGGTGATGAAGGCGCCCCGCCTCCCGGTCATCGGTTCCCAGCCCAGGGCCTGATGCCCGGCGCGGACGGGCACGGGATGGGGTAGGCTTTCCCCATGGCCGACCCGGAAAGTCCGCAGGACCCCACCACCGCCCCGGAGGATCTCCCGGGCGGACCCGGCACCGTCGGGTTCGTCGCCGACGTCGTCCGCAAGGCCGTCCTCACCGGAGTGGGGGCGCTCTTCCTGACGGAGGAGGGGGCGCGCAAGGTGGCCCGGGAGTGGAAGCTCCCCAAGGACCTCGCCACCTACCTCGTCTCGCAGGCGTCGGGCGCCCGGGACGAGGTGCTGCGCGTCGTCGGGCAGGAGCTCCGGCGGCTCCTCGACTCGGAGACCTTCCGCAAGGAGATCCTGAAGTCGGTGGAGAACATGACCATCGAGGTCCACGCCGAGATGCGGCTCAAGGCCTCCGACGACGGCGAGGCGCAACCGGTCCGGATCAAGGTGAAGCGCCGGCCGAAGGCGCCCCCCGAGGACTCCGGGGAGTGAAGGGGGCCCTCCGCCTCGTCCTCCTCCTCGGCTTCGCGGCGATCGGCCTCTTCTTCCTCGGCCGAATGCCCCGGAGCGTCACGTTCGTCTACGATCTCGAGGACCCGCCGGGCGTGCGGGTGGTCGAGGTGGACGTCCGGCACGGCACCGAGACGCTTCGCCACGCGGAGTACCGGTTCCCGGATGGCGCACCGCAGCAGATCCGGCACGACGTGAAGCTTCCGGACGGGACCTACGACGTCGCGCTGCGGGTCTCGCGGGCGGAACGCGGGACCCGGCGAACCGTGCTCCCCGTCGTCGTATCGGAGAGCGGCCCGGTGGTCCTTTCGATCCGCCGCGACGGCTCAAACGCCGATTGACAACCGTGCCGGATTCTCCGTATCACGGTCCGTCCCCGCGAGAGGAGCATCCATGGCGATCGAACGAATCGCAGTCGTCGGCGCAGGGCAGATGGGAAGCGGCATCGCCCAGGTGGCCGCGCAGTCCGGCCTCCGGGTCACCCTGATCGACGGCATCCCCGGCCTCGCCGCCAAGGCGCATGGCAAGATGGCGGCCGGTCTGGCCAGGCTCGTGGAGAAGGGGAAGATCACCGCCGAGGTCCGGCAGGGGATCCTCGACCGGATCACCGCCTCCGACTCGGTCGACGCCGCGGCCGGGGCCGACCTGGCCATCGAGGCCATCGTCGAGAAGGTGGAGCCCAAGGTCGAGCTCTTCCGCAAGCTCGACGCGCTGCTCCCGCCCCACGCCATCCTGGCCTCCAACACGAGCTCCATCTCCATCACCCAGCTCGCCGCGTCCACGAAGCGCCCGGCCCAGTTCATCGGGATGCACTTCATGAACCCGCCCCCGGTGATGCAGCTCATCGAGATCATCCGCGGCCTGCAGACGAGCGACGAGACCTGGAAGACCACCGTCGACCTGGCCACGAAGACCATGGGAAAGGTCACGGTGACGTCGAAGGACGTTCCCGGGTTCATCGTGAACCGGTGCCTCATCCCGCTCATCAACGAGGCCTGCTTCGCGCTCCAGGAGGGGCTCGCCACGCCGGAGGACATCGACACCGGTGTGAAGCTGGGGCTCAACCACCCCATGGGCCCGCTCACCCTGGCCGACTTCATCGGCCTCGACACCTGCCTCTTAATCGCCGACGTGCTCCACCGGGAGCTCGGCGAGGACAAGTACCGGCCGGCGGCGCTTCTCCGGCAGTACGTGGCGGCCGGCTGGCTGGGGCGCAAGAGCGGCAGGGGTTTCTACAAGTACGCGTGACCCGCCACGCGGCGGACCGGAGGCGGCATGCAGCTCGAGAACATCCTGTGGCGCGTCGAGGACGGGGTGGGCATCGCCACCATGAACCGCCCCAAGGCGCTCAACGCCCTCGATACCCGGACGGTCCGTGAACTGGGCGAGATGCTCGCCGAGGTCGAGGCCGACCGGACGCTCCGGGCGCTCATCCTCACCGGCAGCGGGGAGAAGGCCTTCGTGGCCGGCGCCGACATCGCCGAGATGTCACGGCTGTCGCCGCTCGACGCCCGACGCTTCGCCGAGGCCGGGCAGCGCACCTTCGAGCGGCTCGAGGCGCTCGCCATCCCCACCATCGCCGCGGTGAACGGCTTCGCCCTCGGCGGCGGATGCGAGCTCGCCATGGCCTGCGACCTCGTCTACGCGAGCGAGAAGGCCCGCTTCGGCCAGCCCGAGGTGAACCTGGGCATCATCCCCGCCTTCGGCGGCACGCAGCGGCTGCAGCGGCGCGTCGGCCCGGCCCGGGCCATGGAGATGATCCTCACCGGCGACATGGCCGACGCCGCCACGGCCAAGGCCTGGGGGCTCGCCCTCGAGGTCCTGCCCGCCGACAAGCTGCTCGAGTACGCGCTCTCCCAGGCCCGCAAGATCGCCTCCAAGGGGCCCGGGGCCATCGCGGCCTCGAAGCGGATCCTGCGCGCCACGGCCCAGCCCCAGCTCGCCGCCGGCCTGGAGATGGAGGCGGACGCCTTCGGCATGCTTTTCGGCACCGCCGACGGCAAGGAAGGTCTGCAGGCTTTCGTCGAGAAGCGCCCCGCCCGTTTCCAGGGCGCCTGAACCCCCGAGGAGAACGATGGACATCCAGCTCAGCGACGAGCAGCGCCAGGTCCGCGAACTCTGCAGGCAGTTCGCAGACTCCGAGCTCAGGCCCAACGCCCGGAAGTGGGACGTCGAGCACCAGTTCCCGGCCGAGGCGATCAAGAAGCTCGCCGAGCTGGGGCTCCTCGGCGTCGCCATCCCGGCGGAGCTGGGCGGCGCCGGGATGGACAACGTCAGCTACGCGCTCGCCATGGAGGAGATCTCCCGCGGCTGCGCCGGCACCGGCGTCATCATGAGCGTCAACAACTCGCTCTACTGCGACCCGGTCTACAAGTTCGGCACCGACGAGCAGAAGACGGAGTTCCTCGCCCCGTTCGCCCGCGGCGAGCGGCTCGGAGCCTTCGCCCTCACCGAGCCCACCAGCGGCTCCGACGCCGCCGAGATGCGGACCGTCGCCGTGAAGAAGGGCAACGAGTACGTCCTCAACGGCGCCAAGAACTTCATCACCAACGGCCCCCAGGCCGACGTGGTCATCGTGTTCGCCAACACCGACCGGACCAAGGGCAACAAGGGCGTGAGCGCCTTCCTGGTCCCGGGCTCGGTGAAGGGCTTCACCCGCAGCAAGGCCGACGACAAGGTGGGCATCCGGGCCTCCGGCTCCTGCACGCTCTACTTCGAGGACGTGGTCCTGCCCGAGCGCTTCCGCCTGGGTGGGGAGGGGGAGGGGTTCCGGGTCGCCATGCAGACCCTCGACGGCGGCCGCATCGGCATCGCCGCCCAGGCGCTGGGCATCGCCCAGGCCGCCTACGAGGAGGCCGTGGCCTACGCCAAGGACCGCAAGGCCTTCGGGCTGCCCATCACCCAGTTCCAGGCCATCCAGTTCATGCTGGCCGACATGGCCACCGAGATCGACGCGGCCCGGCTGCTGGTCTGGCGGGCCGCCTGGATGAAGGACAAGGGCATCCGCCACAGCGCGGAGAGCGCCATGGCCAAGCTCTACGCCTCGGAGATGTGCGAGCGGGTGACCTCCAAGGCCATCCAGGTGCACGGCGGGTACGGGTACATCAAGGAGTACGACGTGGAGCGCCACTGGCGCGACAGCCGCATCACCGAGATCTACGAGGGCACGAGCGAGATCCAGCGGCTGGTGATCGCGGCCAACGTCCTGAAGGGCTAGGCGGTGGACTTCGGGGGGACCGAGATCCAGCAGGCCGTCGCCGCGGCGGCGCGGAAGTTCGCCACCGAGCGGGCCGATCCGGCGGCCGCCAGGGCCGATCGGGAGGCCCGCTTTCCCGAGGAACTCATCCGGGAACTGGGTGGGCTCGGGCTCCTCGCGGTGAACATCCCCGCCGGGTACGGCGGGTCGGAGGCCGGTGCGGTGGCCTACGCCATGGCCGTGATGGAGATCGCCCGCGCCGACTGCTCGCTCGCGGTCACCATGGCGGTCACCAACATGGTGGGCGAGACCATCGCCAAGTTCGGCACGCCGGAGCAGAAGGCCCGCTGCATCCCCCGGCTCGCGTCCTCGGAGTGGCTGGCCGGCGCCTTCGGCCTCTCCGAGCCCCAGGCGGGAAGCGACCCCAACTCGATGAGCACGCGGGCCGACCTCCGGGGCGACCGCTGGGTGCTGAACGGCTCCAAGCAGTGGATCACGAGCGGGGACAGGGCCGGCGTCATCATCGTGTGGGCCCGCACCGACATCGGCGCCGGCAACCGGGGCATCACCGCCTTCCTGGTGGAGGGGGGCACCCCGGGGCTCTCGGTGGGACGGCACGAGGAGAAGATGGGGCTGCGCTCCTCGAGCACGGTCTCCCTCACGTTCGAGGACTGCGAGGTGCCCGCCACGGCCGTGCTCGGGGAACTCGGACACGGCCTCCGCGTCGCGCTCTCCGCCCTCGACGGCGGGCGCATCGGGATCGCTTCCCAGGCCACAGGAACCATCCAGGCGGCGCTGCAGGCGTCGGTCCGGTACGCCCGGGACCGCCGGGCCTTCGGCCGCCCCATCGCCGACTTCCAGGCCGTCTCCTTCGCCCTCGCCGACATGCGCACGGCCCACGACGCGGCCCGCATGCTCACGCTGCGCGCCGCCGCACAGAAGGAGGCCGGGCGCCCATTCGGACAGGAGGCGGCCATGGCCAAGCTCTTCGCCAGCGAGGCAGCGCAGGTGGCGGTGTCGAAGGCCGTCCAGGTCCACGGTGGGTACGGCTACGTGGGCGACTTCCCCGTCGAGCGGCTCTTCCGCGATGCCCGGGTCCAGACCATCTACGAGGGGACGAGCGAGATCCAGCGGCTCGTCATCGCCCGGAACATCCTGTCACAGGGCTGAGCCGGATCCGGCACCGTCCCGAAACGTTCGTTGCGAACGGCGCGGGAGGCGATTAGCCAACCCGCATGGAGCAGGTGCTCACTTCGGGGGATCTGGCGCGTGCGACGGGGGAAACCGTCCGCACCGTCCGCTTCTACGAGGAGCAGGGGCTCCTGCCGCCCGTCACCGTGAGCGAAGGCGGCCACCGCCGCTACGATCGCGCCGCGCTCGAGCAGCTCCAGTTCATCCTCGACTTCCGCGAGCTCGGGCTCTCCATCCCGGACATCCGGGCCTTGCTGGCGATGCGGGAAGGGTGCCGGACCGCCGTCGACTTCCGGAAGCTGCTCGCCGATCGGCTGCCGGCCCACGTGGTGCGCGTGCGCAGCCGCATCGAGAAGCTGAAGCGGCTCGAGTCGGAGCTGCGCCAGGCGCTCGCGTCGGTCACCGAGGAGGAGCATTCCGATCCGGCATCGGTTCCTTGCCCGTGCTCGGTCGCAGCCGAGCGCGGTGCACCGCGGATCGTCCGGGTGCTGGCGAGGACCGGGGAGTGCGGGGGTCTCCACGCCGGACCGCGACCGGAGGCCGCCCATGGACGCCATCCGATGGCCGATGGGGCGAGCCGAAGCCACGCATGACCGGTCCCGGTCGTAGTTTACATAATATACATTATCGGACTCACCCTGGGGGGCTGAAATCCCGGTTTCATGCGGTGATCGTCGTCGGGCTGCTCTGCGCGGCAACGTCCTCCTGCACCCCTGAGCGCTCCACCGGTTCGGGTTTCCCGTCGGCTCCGTCCGGACCTGCTTCCCCGTCGGGTCCGGGCGCATCCGCACCGTCGGGCCCGGTGGCACCGGCCCCACCTGCGGCGCCGGCCCCGTTCCCCGTGTCGGCGGTGCTGGTGCGGATCGCCGAGACGTCCGGCCCCGTCCCGCCGGACGGCACCGAGGCCGTCGACCCCGCCTCGTCGTTCGAGGTCCGTTCCCCGCTCGCCGTCCGGGCGGCCCGCCTGGTGCTGCTCGACTCGCGGGACGCCATGGTGCCGTCGACTTCCGAGTCCGAGGTCGGCCCATCCGGGTCCCGCTTCGTCCTCACCCCCCAGGACCCGCTCACCCCGGCCGGACGCTACGTCCTCCGGCTCGAGGGGCTGGAGAACCGGCTCGTCCGTTCGGTCGACGGAACCACCTTCGAGCCCCTGGCGGTCCCGTTCCGGGTCGCCGGGGAGCCGCCGCCCGCACCCCCCAAGAAGGTCAAGAAGAAGCGAAGTCGCTAGCGCGTCCCAACGGGCATCGCCGGCATCACCCTCCGGCGATAAACTTCAACGATGCGCGCCCACGCCCTGGCCGTCCTGCTGCTCGCCGCCGCCCTCGACACCGGGGCGCAGACCCCGCCGCCCCCGGTCGACGCCGGACAGGGCCAGGGCCAGGACGAACCCTCGTCCGACTGGCCCCGGGCCATCGAGATCGGCAACGGGTCCCTCGAGATCTACCAGCCGCAGCTCGAGAAGTTCGAGGGCGTGAAGCTCTCCGGCCGGTCGGCGGTGGCCTGGACCGAGAAGGACAAGGCGCCGGTCTTCGGGGTCATCTGGTACGTCGCCCAGGTCTCGGTGGACCGGGACGCGCGCCAGGCCACGGTGGAGAGCCTGCAGGTCACCAAGGTCCGCTTCCCCAACATCACGAAGGACCAGGAGAAGCAGGTCGCCGCCAAGATCGAGGCCGACGTCCCGAGGTGGGAGCTCACCGTGGGGCTCGACGCCATCCAGGCGAGCCTGGCCGTCTCGCAGGCCGAGAAGCGGTCGTCGGAGGGGCTCAAGTCCACGCCACCCCGCATGCTCTTCTCGAACGACCCGGCCGTGCTCCTCCTCTACGCCGGGAAGCCGGTGGAGCAGCCGATACCGGGCTCCGACCTGAAGCGGGTCGTCAACACGCCCATGTTCGTGGTTCTCGATCCGTCGACCCGCCGCTACTACCTCTCGGGCGGGAAGTTCTGGTACGAGGCCGCCGCCGCCACCGGCCCCTTCGCGCCGGTCGCCGCCCCGTCACCAACGGTGAAGAGGTTCTTCGACCAGAATCCCCCGCCGCCGGAGAAGGGATCCGGGGACGCCCAGGAGAAGGCCGAGGAGAAGGCCATCACCGAGCCCACCTCGCCGCCGCGCATCCTGGTCTCGACCGACCCCGCCGAGCTCTTCGTCTTCGACGGCCCGCCGAAGTACGTGCCGGTGGGCACCGACGCCGACCTCCTCTACGCCGAGAACACCCAGCGGGACGTGCTCGTGTACGTTCCCACCAACGAGACCTTCGTCCTCGCCTCCGGACGCTGGTTCAAGTCGCGGTCGCTCGGCGGTCCGTGGGTCTCGGTCCGGCCCGATCAGCTCCCGGCCGGCTTCTCGAGCCTGCCGCCCGACTCGGCGGTGGGAAACGTCCGGACCTTCGTGGCCGGCACCGACGAGGCGCAGGACGCCGTCGCCGACAC
Source organism: uncultured Anaeromyxobacter sp. (assembly GCA_903904005.1). Lineage (GTDB taxonomy): Bacteria > Myxococcota > Myxococcia > Myxococcales > Anaeromyxobacteraceae > CAIOAK01. The sequence goes on along the minus strand of CAIVAR010000093.1, from coordinate 15,432 downwards.
CCAGATCCCCCAGACGACCGCCGTGAAGCGCGACCAGAAGTTCGAGGTGGTCTACGACGGCGAGCCCCGCTTCAAGGCCATCGAGGGCACGCAGATGTCGTTCGCGGTGAACACCTCGGCCTCGGTGATCCTGGACGCCGGCCGGTACTGGGCCTGCGACCAGGCGGTCTGGTACGTGGCCTCGGGTCCCCGGGGACCCTGGACCGTGAGCGACCGGCGGCCGCCCGACATCGACCAGGTCCCGCCCAGCGCGCCGGTCTACAACACCAAGTACGTCTACGTGTACCAGTCGACGCCGCAGGTGGTGTACGTCGGCTACCTGCCCGGCTACACCGGCATGTACCCGTACTACGGCACGGTGGTGTACGGCACCGGCTTCTACTACCCGCCGTACATCGGCCCGTCCGTCTACTACGCACGCCCGGTGACCTACGGCTTCGGGATGACCTACAACCCGTGGACCGGGTTCGGGCTCACCTACGGCTTCGGCTCCCCGTTCGTCTCGGTGGGGATCCACTTCGGTGGCTACGGATATCCGTACTACCGGCCCGGCTGGTGGGGTCCTCCGGGATACCGACCGTACCCGCCCCCGTATCCGGGCGGCTGGTACCGCCCCCCGCCCGGGTACCGTCCCCCCTACCCCGGATACGGATATCGCCCCCCTCCGCCCGGCGGATACCGGCCGCCTCCTGGCGGCTACCCCCCCGGCGGCGGAGTCCGGCCTCCCCCTCCCCGGCCGTCCGGCCCGGGGGGCTGGAACAACAACCTGTACGCGCGCCCCGACAACAGGGTCCGGAACGCCGACAGGGCCCAGGCCATCGCCAACCGCCCGGCGCCCCGGCCGTCCAACCGCCCCAACAACGTCTACGCCGACAAGAGCGGCAACGTGTACCGGCAGAACCAGGGGGGCTCGTGGGACCGGAACACCGCCCAGGGCTGGAAGCCACAGCAGGGAGGCTCGTCCTCGGCGAAGCCTGGCCAGGCCGCGCGCCCAACGACCCCTTCCGCCACCCGCCCTGCCCCCCAGCAGCCTCAGCAGGCCCGGCCGGCGCAGCAGCCGCAGCAGCAGCAGGCCCGTCCGGCGTCACGACCTGCCGCGCCCCCGCAGCAGGCCGCACGCCCGTCGTCGAAGCCCTCCTACCCCAGCGCCCCCGCGGGCCTGGGACGGGATGCGGCGGCGCGGCAGCGCACGACCTCCCACTCCTCGGGCGCCAGCCACGGAGGAGGCGGCAGCCACGGTGGTGGCGGTAGCCGGGGGCGGTAGCTACCGCTCGAGCCCGAGCAGCACCGGAAGCACCGGCCGGTCGGCCTCGCAGAAGTCGTAGCCTGCGAGGCGGGCCGGCTCGGACCATTCCATGGCGGCCGCCCCCACGAGGTGCGGCTCCTGCCCCGGCTCGAGGGTGCAGGCGAAGAAGGCGAGTTCCACCTCCAGGTCCGGGTAGCGGTGGGTCGTGCGGGCGAGCAGGGCGCCGACGGCCACGCCGCAGTCGAGCTCCTCCCGGATCTCCCGGACCAGCGCGTCGGGCTCGGCCTCCCCGGGCTCGACCTTGCCCCCGGGAAACTCCCACTGCCCGCCGCGCTCGGCGTGGCCGTGGCGCCGCGTGACGAGGATGCGGCCGTCCCGGCGGAGTACCGCCGCGACCACCCGCACCCGTTTCACCGGAGGTCGATGGCGATGAGCTCGCCCGCGTTCGAGAGCAGGTAGAGCCGATTCCCGAGCAGGGCCGGGCTGCCCGTGGCGCCCGAGCCGCGGGTGAAGAACCGGAGCTTCTTGCCGCTCTTCCGATCGAGGACGAGCAGCCCCTTGCCGATGGGGACGAGCACGAGCCCACGGGCGACCAGCGGCTCGGCGAGCGGCGATCCCTCGTGGGGCAGCGTCCAGATCTCCTTGCCGGAGCGGGCGTCGAAGCCGACGACGTCCTTGGTGGTGACCACCACGAGCACGTCCCCGTCGAGCCGGGCCTTGTACGCGTCGACCGCCTTCGCCTCCCAGATCGGCGTGCCGTTCTGCCGGTCGAGGGCGGCGACCTGACCGCCGTAGCTCGCCACGTAAACCCGATCCTTCGTGACCTGCACGTCGGCGTCGATGTCCGGGTAGGCGCCGCGCCCGACCTTGCGGTCCCACTTCACCGCGCCGGTCCTGGCGTCGAAGGCCACCACGCTGCCGTCCGCGAAGCCCTGGTAGAGGATGCCGTCGACGACGGCCGGACGCCCCACCCCGAGGATGATGAACTTGCCCGACGGCTCGCGCCGGAAGTGCCACTTCCAGGCGCCGGTGCGGGCCTCGAGCGCGAGCACCGTGCCCTCGAGCGTGGCGAAGTACACCAGGTCACCGGCGACGACGGGCTGGCTGCCGAACTCCTCCTTGTAGGAGTAGGTCCAGCGCTCCTCGCCCCGCGCCGCGTCGAGGGCCACGATCTTCCCGTCGATGCCGGCCACGAAGACGAGCCCGTCGCCCACGCCGGGAGCCCCGAGGTACGGCCCCTTGCCGCGCCAGTGCCAGAGTTCCTTGCCGGCCGGGTCGTAGGCCTGCACGAAGCCGTCGCGGGTCGCGGCCACCACCATCCCGGTGAGCGGGTCGATCCCCGGCCCGGCCGGCTCGAAGGGCTTGTACTCGAGGAGGTAGGGCTCGACGAGCGACTTCCGCCAGGCGACCGCGAAGAGGCTGTCGGTCGGGATGGGGGCCGGCGGTGTCGCAACCACCGCGAGCGCGAGGACCGCTGCAGCGGCACCGGCGAGGAACACCTACTTGGTCCCGCCCAGCGCGGCGAGCTGCTTGTCGGCGTCGCCGCGAAGCTGCGAGTCCTTGAAGTCCTGCGGGAACGCCTGGAGGAGCTTCCGGGCCTCGTCGGCCTTCCCCGAGCCGGCGAGCAGCCGGGCGCGCTCGAGCACCGCCCGGTCGGCGCGGGCCGGAGCCGTGTTCTGGAGCTTCTCGAGCGAGGCGATGGCGCCGGGAACGTCACCCTTGGCCTCCTTGGCCCGGGCGATCCCCTCGACGGCGATGAAGGCCAGCGAGTCCTGCGGTGCGCTTCCCGCCAGGTAGGCCTCGTAGTCGGCGATGGCGGCATCCCAGGCGGCGAGCCGGAGGTTGGCAGCGGCGGCGGCGAGCGCGGCCGTACGGGCCGCGTCGGTGGACGGGTAGGTCTTGCGGAGCTCGTCGGCCCGGCCGAGCACGGATCGGTACTGCGCCTCGGTGGACGGGAAGATCGGGACGCTGACGCCGGGCAGCGGGACGCTCGAGACCTGACCGTCGGCGTCGTCCAGGGTGCGGTAGAGGAGCGCCCCGGCGGTGCTCTTCCGGGCGTCCATCCAGGCCATGGCCCCGAGGATGACGGCGACCACGACCAGGGCGCCCACCACGATGGCGACGATGGTCTGCTGCTTCCCCGTGAGCCAGGTCGCGGCCTTGGCGGCGGTCTGGAAGGCGTCGGGGGCCTTCATGTCCTTGCGGGTCAGCTCGGGGGCGTGTTTCGACATGGTCCTCTCTCGTCAATCCCTGCGAAAAGTCGGCACAATCTAGGCGTGGAGCCGATGGGCGTCAAGCGCCGCGGCGACCGGGTTTCGGCCTTCGTCCGCGGTCCCGCCGGGTGCGCTCCCGGTAGACGAACCGAAGCGGGACCTTGAGCCCGAAGGCCTCCCGGAACCGGTTCTCGACGAAGCGCTTGTAGTGGTCCGGGATGGTCTGCGGCCGGCTCGCCTGGAGGACCATGGTCGGCGGGGCCGTCGAGACCATGCTGACGTAGTAGAGCTTCACCGGGTGGCCGTGGGAGAGCGGGGCCGGGTGGGCCTCCTGGATGGCCTCCAGGAGCTCGTTCAGCTTGGGGGTGGGCAGGCGGGTCCGGTACTGCCGTGCGAGCCTCCCCGCCTCACGCAGGAGCGCGCTGACCCCGTTCCCGTCCCGGGCCGAGACGAACAGGATCGGGGCCCAGGCGACGAAGGGGAGCTTCTTGCCGAGCTCCTCCCGGTACCAGCGCTGGGTCGCGCCCGCCTCCTGGGCGATGTCCCACTTGTTCACGACGATGACGAGCGCCCGCCCCTTCTCCGCGACGAGCCCGGCGAGCTTCGCGTCCTGGTCGGCGCCCGCCTCCTGGGCGTCGAGGATCAGGGCCACCACGTCGGCGTCGTCGATGGACCGCATGGCGCGGATGACGGAGTAGCGCTCGACGTTCTGGGCGATGGAGCGCTTGCGCCGGATGCCGGCGGTGTCGGTGATGATGAAGCGCTGCCCCTCGTGCTCCAGGGAGGCGTCGATGCTGTCCCGGGTGGTCCCGGCGACGTCCGACACCACGAATCGGTCCTCGCGCAGGATGGTGTTCACGAGGGTGCTCTTGCCGACGTTCGGCCGGCCCACGATGGCGAGCCGGATCTCCCGCGCGGGGTCCTCGGCCGGCTCCTCGACCTCCTCACCCTCCTCGTCGTCGGGCGGGAACTCCTCGGACTCCTCCGCCTCCTCCGGGGCCGGCGTCCCACGCGCCTCGAGGGCGTCCAGGATCGCCCCCATGAGGTCGCCGACACCGCGCCCGTGCTCGGCGGAGACCGGGACGACGTCGCCGAAGCCGAGCTCGTAGAACTCGGCGATGGGGGACTCGCCCTCGGTCCCGGCGGTGTCCATCTTGTTCACCGCGACGAAGAGGGGCTTGCCGGACGGACGGAGCAGGTCGGCAACCGCCCGATCGATGGAGGTCGGACCCTCCCGCCCGTCGACCACGAGCACCACGGCGGAAGCCTCGTCCACGGCCAGCTGGGCCTGCTCCTGCACGCTGCGCATGAGCGTCCGGCCGGACGTCTCGTCCTTGCGGGCCGGAGCGATCGGCTCGAATCCCCCGGTGTCCACCGCCGAGAGGAGCCGGTGGTCCCAGGTGAGGTCGCCGTAGTTCCGGTCCCGCGTCACGCCGGGAACGTCCTGCACGATGGCGGTCCGGTACCCGACGATGCGGTTGAAGAGCGTGGACTTGCCCACGTTGGGGCGCCCCACGAAGGCGATGATCGGGCGAAGGGCGCTCACGGCGCGATCCCCAGGCGCCGCAGCGCCTCGAGCCGTTCCGACCAGCGCTCCTCGACCTTCACGGTGAGGCGAAGGAAGACCTTGGCGCCGAGCAGCCGCTCCATCCGCTCCCGGGCACGGGTGCCGACGAGCTTGAGCATCGAGCCCCCCTTGCCGATGACGATGGCCTTCTGCGACTCGCGCTCCACCCACACCACCGCGCCGACGCGGATGAGCCCCCCGTCGTCGCGCCGCTCCGACTCGTCGAACTCCTCGATCTCGACGGCGACGGCGTAGGGGAGCTCTTCGCGGGTCTGCTGCATGATCTGCTCGCGGACGTACTCGGCCGCGATGACCCGCTCGGCCTGATCGGTCATCACGTCGAGCGGGAAGAGCGGGGCCTCGGAGACCGGCAGGTGGCGGGCCAGCGCGGCGGCCAGCCGGTCGACGTTCTCCCCGGTGAGCGCGGAGAACGGCACCACGTCGGACCAGTCGTAGACCGTGCGGTAGGCCTCGATGACCGGCAGCAGCGTCTCGCGCGGGACCCGGTCCATCTTGTTGATGCCGAGGACGGCGGGCCGGCGGCGGCGCTTCAGCTCGGCGGCGATCCACTCCATCGTCTCGCCCACCTCCACCCTGCCGCCGGGGCCGGTGGTGGCCTCGACGAGCACGAGCGCCACGTCGACCTCGGAGAGGGTCGACAGCGCCGTCTCCACCATGCGCCGGTTGAGCGGCCCCTTCGCCCTGTGGATCCCCGGGGTGTCGAAGAGGGCGAGCTGGTAGCCCTCCCCGTTCACCACCCCGAGGATGCGGGTGCGCGTGGTCTGCGGGCGCGCCGTGACGATCGCCACGTGCTCCCCGAGCAGCTGGTTGAGCAGCGTCGACTTCCCGACGTTGGGGCGCCCGAGGATGGCGACGAATCCGGCGCGGAACGGCCCCTTGTCGGTCAAGAGATCCCTTATCCCACCGGCCCGCGGGTGATGACGACCCTGGTGAGCTTCACCTTGGCGTTGCCGGTCCGGGCGATCTTGGCGATGAGGTCGCCACCCTTCACCACCTCGCCGAAGATGGTGTGCCCCCGGTTGAGGTGCGGCGTCGGCACCTCGGTGATGAAGAACTGGGACCCGTTGGTGCCCGGACCGGCGTTGGCCATGGCGAGGAGCCCGGGCCGGTCGAACTTGTTGTCGGGGCCGATCTCGTCGCCGAACTTGTAGCCCGGGCCACCGGTGCCGGTGCCGAGCGGATCGCCCCCCTGGATCATGAACTCGGGGATCACCCGGTGGAAGACCGTGCCGTCGTAGAGCGGCTTCTTCGCCTTCTCGCCGCTGCGGGGATCGGTCCACTCGCGCGTGCCCTCGGCGAGCCCGAGGAAGTTCTCGACGGTCTTGGGCGCCTTCTCGGGAAGGAGCTTCACGACGATGTCGCCGGCGGAGGTATGGAAGGTGGCGTGGATGGGATCGGCCATGGTGGTGACTCTCCTACTTGCAGGTGGGCGGCGTCGTGGTGATGACGACCTTGTTCAGACGGACCTTCGAGGTGCCCTTGCCCGCGATCTCGGCCACGAGGTCGCATCCGCAGACCCCCTGCCCGAAGCGGGTGTAGCCGCACACGCCGCCCTTGGCGTCGACGCAGGAGGTGGGCTCGAGCTGGCTGACCGTCCGGCCGTACCCCTCGGTGATGAAGAACTGCGAGCCGTTGGTGTCCGCTCCCGAGTTGGCCATGGCGAGCACGCACGGCTTCTCGAAGGTCTTGGCGGGGGGCTTCGGGATCTCGTTCTCGAACTTGTACCCGGGGCCTCCGCTGCCGAACGGGCGCCCCTGGGACGACGAGCTCGCCCCGATCTGCGCGCCCTGGGTGAGCGGGTCTCCGCCCTGGATCATGAAGCCCGAGATCACCCGGTGGAACAGGGTGTTGTCGTAGAGCGGGGTCTTCACCTTGAGCCCCGTCTTCGGGTCGGTCCACTCCTTCTTGCCCTGGGCGAGGTCGACGAAGTTGGCGACGGTCTTCGGGGCCTCGCCGGGAAGGAGCTTCACGCCGATCTTGCCGGCGGTGGTGTCGAAGGTGGCGTACAGGTCCTGGGCGACGGCCGGGGAGGCGGCGAGCGCCAGCGCGGCGGCGATTGCGAGCTTGGTCATGCGGGGGATGCTAGTCACGCACCCGCTTCACCGCAATCTTCCTCGACGGGACGGCCTTGCCCTTCCGGGGGGCCTTCGCCCCGGTTCCCTTCCGGGGGGCGGGCTTGGCGCTCTTCGGGCGCTTCCGCGTGGCAGCCTTCCGGGCGGGGGCGGGAGGGGGCTCCGGGACGGGCGGAACGACCGGTTCGGGCACAGGAGAGACCACGTCCGGGACCACCGCTGCAGCGACCGGCGGTGGCGCCTCCACCGGGAGCGCCGCGAGCGCCTCCAGCGCCATCCGGGCGGCGCCCTGCTCGGCGTCCTTCTTGGACCGGCCGGTACCCCGGCCCAGGACCTCGCCGCGGAGCTCCACCTCGATCTCGAAGGTCTTGGAGTGGTCCGGCCCGACCTCGGCCACCACGCGGTAGCGCGGGGAGGTCCGGTATCGGGCCTGCGCCTGCTCCTGCAGCTGGGTCTTCCAGTCCCGGTCGAAGGCGCCGGTACCGGCCCGGGCGTAGGCGTCCTCCAGGAACGGGTCGACGAGCCGGTGGACCGCGGCGAGACCGCCGTCGAGGAAGACCGCGGCCACCACCGCCTCCATCGCATCGGCGATGAGCGAGGCCTTCTCCCGGCCGCCGGTCAACTCCTCGCCGCGCCCCAGCCGGAGCAGCTCGCCGAGCTGGAGGGCGCGCCCCACCGCGGCGAGCCCCGGCTCGTCGACCACGGCGGCGCGCAGCTTGGAGAGCTCCCCCTCCCGCGCCAGCGGGAACCGCGCCATGAGCCAGTCGGAGACGAGCAGGTCGATGACCGCGTCGCCGAGGAACTCGAGCCGCTCGTTGTCCTCGGCCCCTTCCCCCCGGTGCTCGTTCACCCAGGACTTGTGGGTCAGGGCGGCGAGGGCGATGCCCCGGTCGGCGAGCGGCGCGCGGACGCGCTCCGCCAGACGGGCGACCCGTTCCCGGTCCTCGACGGTGAACTCCGGAGCCATGCTAGAGCCTCCTCGCCAGCTCGTCGGCCAGCTCGTACGGATCGGCGCTCCGGGCTGCGATCCGGGCGGCCAGCTCGTCGAGGTGCCCCACCTCCTCGGCGAGGCGGTTCAGGGCCCCTTGCATGAGCCGATCGCGAAGGATGGTGAGGAAGGTGGCCCGGGCCCGTGCCACCTCGCGGAGCTTGCGCTCGCCGGTCCGGTCGAGGTGGAGCCGGTGGCGCTCGACGGCCTCGGCGAGCTCGACCATCCCCTCGTCGCGGGTGGCCACGGTCTTCACGATGGGAGGCTCCCACCAGCCCGCCTCGTGCGGGTCCTCGGAGCCGGTCCGGGTCATCCGGTGGACCGAGTCGTGGTCCAGCCCGCCCCGGGTGGCCGTGGTCCGCCGGAGGTCGAGCATCATCTGGAGGTCCTTCACGGTGCGGTCGGCACCCTCCCGGTCGGCCTTGTTGACGGCGAAGACGTCGGCGATCTCGAGCACCCCGGCCTTGATGGCCTGCACCTCGTCGCCCATCCCGGGGATGGAGACCACGACGACGGTGTGGGCGAGCTCGACGATCTCCACCTCGTCCTGCCCCACGCCGACCGTCTCCACCAGGATGACGTCCTTGCCCATCGAATCGAGAACCGTGACCACGTCGGAGGTTGCCCGCGAGAGCCCTCCCAGGTGGCCGCGGGTGGCGAGCGACCGGATGAACACCCCCGGATCGAGCGCGTGGTCCTGCATGCGGACCCGGTCCCCGAGGATCGCACCGCCCGTGAATGGGCTGGTGGGATCGACGGCCACCACCCCGACCGTCCGGCCCGCCTTCCGGTGGTAGGCGATGAGCCGGTCGGTGAGCGACGACTTCCCCGCCCCCGGCGGCCCGGTCAGCCCGACCACGAGGGCGTGCCCGGGACGGGCGAAGAGCTCCCGCAGGACCGCCCGCGCCCCCGGAATCCCGTCGTCCAGGTTCCGCATCAGCCGGGCGGCGGCACGGATGTCGCCGGCCCGCACCCGCTCCACGACGGTGGCGCCCTTCCCGGTCATGCGTCCTTCAGGATCGACCGGGCGATGACGAGCCGCTGGATCTCGCTCGTGCCCTCGCCGATCTCGCAGAGCTTGGCGTCGCGGAAGTAGCGCTCCACCGGGAAGTCGCGCGTGTAGCCGTAGCCGCCCAGGATCTGGATCGCCTTGCTCGTGGCCCGCATGGCCGCCTCGCTCGAGAAGAGCTTCCCCATCGACGCCTCCCGGCCGAAGGGGACCCCGGCGTCGCACAGCGCCGCCGCGCGCCACACCAGCATCCGGGCCGCGTCCACCTCGGTGGCCATGTCCGCCAGCGCGAAGGCGATGGCCTGGAACTCGGCGATGGGCTTGCCGAAGGCCTTGCGCTCCCGGGCGTAGGCCCGGGCCTCCTCGACGGCGCCCCGCCCCAGCCCCACCGCCAGCGCGCCGATGGTGATGCGCCCGCGGTCGAGGATGGAGAGCGTGTCGAGGAAGCCGTGGTCGACGTCGCCGATGCGGTTCTCGTCCGGGACCTCCACGTCCTCCATGTGGAGCTCGGCGGTGTCGGAGCTTCGCATCCCCAGCTTGGCGTGGATGGGCGACTGGCTGAAGCCCTTCATCCCCTTCTCCAGGACGAAGGCGGTGATGCCCTTCTGGGCCTTCTCCGGCGAGGTCCGCGCCAGCACGACGAAGGTGTCCCCCACCGTACCCTGGGTGATGAACATCTTGGAGCCGTTCAGGATCCAGCCCTTCCCCTTGCGGACGGCGCTGGTGAGCAGGCCCGCCGCGTCGGAGCCCGAACCGGGCTCGGTGAGCCCCCAGGCGGCGAGCTTCTCGCCCCGGGCGAGCGCCGGGATCCAGCGCTGCTTCTGGGCCTCGGTCCCGAAATAGCGGATCTGGCTCGAGCCCAGGCCGTTGTGGCTCGCCACGGTGAGGGCCAGCGACCCGTCCTGGCGGGCGATCTCCTCGACCACCACCGCGAGCGCCAGCATGTCGAGCCCGGCGCCGCCGAGCTCCTCCGGAACCGTGACGCCCATGAGCCCGAGCTCACCGAGCTTCCGGACCACGGCGTGCGGAAACTCGCAGGTCTCGTCCCACCTGCGGGCGTGCGGCGCCACCTCCTCCGCGCAGAAGTCGCGAACCATCTGCCGGATCTGGAGGTGCGAATCGTCGAGCTGGAAATCCATGGGTTCTCGGGACTTCGTTCTCCGTCACTCTCCGGTGAAGATCGGCTTCCGCTTCTCGGCGAAGGCGCGGAGCGCCTCCACCCGATCCTTCGTCCTCAGGCAGTCCTGGTACATCGCGTTCTCGTGGGCCAGCGCGGCGTCCAGGTCGAGGTGCAGCCCCCCGTCGACGGCCCGCTTGGCCTGCCGGATGGAGACGGGGGCGTTGCGGGCCACGAGGCCGGCGACCTCCAGGGCCACGTCGCGCAGCCCGCCCGCCGGGGCCACCCGGGAGACGAGCCCCATGGCGAGGGCCTCGGCCGCGCCGACGCGCCGACCGGTGAGAATGAGCTCCTTCGCCCGCGCCACCCCTATGGCCCGCGGGAGGCGAACCGTCCCGCCGGCGCCCGGGATGATGCCGAGCCCCACCTCGGGCAGCCCCATCTCCACCCCCTCCCCCGCGACGCGCAGATCGCAGGCGAGCGCCATCTCCAGCCCGCCGCCGAGGGCCGCGCCGTTCAACGCGGCGACGAAGGCCTGCGGGGCGGCCTCGACCCCGCGGAACGCGTCCCGGAGCGACCGGTGGAACTGGTGGACCTCGTCGGCGGACATGCCGGCCCGCTCCTTGAGATCCGCGCCGGCGCAGAAGGCCTTGTCCCCCTTGCCGGTGATCACCACGCAGCGGACGGCACGGTCGTCGCGCACGCGGGCCAGGTTCACGAGCAGCTCGGCGATCATCGCCCGCGAGAGGGCGTTGCGCCGGGCCTCGCCGTCGATGGTCCATACCTCGATGCCCTCGAGCCGCTCGACCACCCACTCGCGACCGCTCATGCCTTCGCCTCCGCGGCGCGCGCTGCGCGCTCCCGGCCGGCGAGCTCCGCCTGGAGCGCCCGACCGGGCAGCCTGCGCCCGACCAGTTCCTGGGCCAGGGCGCCCGCGGTGACGAGCTTCCCGTAGTCCACGCCGGTCTCGTAACCCATCCCGTGGAGCATGTAGACGAGGTCCTCGGTGGCCAGGTTCCCGGAGGCGCCCGGGGCGTACGGGCAGCCGCCCAGCCCCCCCACCGAGGCGTCGAAGGTGGTGATCCCGGCCTCGAGCCCGGCGAGCACGTTGGCGAGCGCGGTGCCGCGGGTCTCGTGCAGGTGGAGCGCGATGGAGCCAGGCCGGGCCCGCGGCGCGAGGAGCCCGACGATCTCGCGCGTCTGGTTGGGCGTTCCCACGCCGATGGTGTCCCCGAGGGAGACCTGCCAGCACCCGAGCCCGAGCAGCCGCTCGGCGATCCCCGCCACGCGGCGCGGGTCGACGGCCCCCTCGAACGGACAGCCCCAGGCTGTGGAGACGTAGCCGCGCACCCGCAGGCCGGCCGCGAGCGCCGGCCCGATGACCTCGTCGAAGGCCCGGAAGGTCTCCTCGATGGTCTTGTTCACGTTCTTCTTGTTGTGGGTCTCGGAGGCCGAGAGGAAGACGGCCGCGTCGACGGGCGAGGCGGGGCTCGCCTTGCCGCGGGCCTCGAGCAGCCGGGCGAGCCCCTTGCCGTTCGGCACCAGCGCCACGTACTGCACGCCGGGGCGCGCCGGGAGGCGCGCGACCAGCTCGGCCGAGTCGGCCAGCGCCGGGATCCAGGCGGGGGAGACGAAGCTCGTGGCCTCGATGCGGGTGAGGCCAGCGTCGGCGAGGGCCGCGACGAGCGCCAGCTTGCCGTCGGTGGGGACGACGCGCGCCTCGTTCTGGAGCCCGTCGCGCGGGCCCACCTCGTAGACCGTGATGCGCGTCGCCATGGGACCGGCGGGTGTGGCTAGGCGACCTCGGCCCGCGGCTTCACGTTGCCGCGGATCCAGTCGACGATGGACTGGGTCGTCGCCCCGGGGAGGAAGACCTGCGAGACCCCCGACTCCTTCAACTTGGGGATGTCGTCCTGGGGGATGATCCCGCCGCCGAAGACGGTGACGTCCGAGGCGCCGCGCTCCTTCAAGGCGTCGACCACCGCCGGGAAGAGCGTCAGGTGGGCGCCCGACATGATGGAGAGGCCCACGCCGTCCACGTCCTCCTGGACCGCCGCGGCCGCGATCATCTCCGGGGTCTGGTGAAGTCCCGTGTAGATGACCTCGAATCCGGCGTCGCGCAGGGCGCGCGCCACGATCTTCGCACCGCGGTCGTGGCCGTCGAGGCCGGGCTTGGCGACCAGGATGCGGAGGGTTCGCTCGTTCTTCTGGCTCATGCTGGCCTTCTCCCGATGGCGATCAGATCCGGGGCGTCGTCGTCGAGGCGTTCCGCCGGCCGGTCCGCCTGCCAGGTGCTGGTGATCCGCAGGAGTTCGAGGCCGCAACGACCGGCGAGTCCTTTCCACTCCTCCGGAGTGTAGTACCGCAAATGGGCCACCCCCGCCAACAACGTCCCGTCGGGGCGGATGACGCGGCGCGTGCAGGAGTCGCGACCGGTCACCGGATCGTAGACCGAGGTTTCCTCCACATGCCCTCCCCCGGGCATGTCCCAGGAGCTTTGCGCCTCCGTCTGGCGACGGAGTCGCAGTGGATTGTCGTGGTGGACGACCAGGCGCCCCCCGGGGCGCAGGAGCGCCACCGCCGCGGCGAGGACGCGGGCGTTCTCCTCGTCGTCGTACATGAAGAGCGACGAGTACCAGGAGTAGAGGGCGTCGAAGCTCCCCTCCCGCAGCGGCAGCGCCCGCAGGTCGCCCCGGACCCGCACCGCCCCCGAGTGGCGGGCCCGGGCCAGGTACTCCGGGTTGCGGTCCAGTCCCACCAGCAGCCCCACCTCGGGGGAGAGGGTCCGGGCGTGCCGCCCGTGGCCGCAAGCGAGGTCGAGGACCCGGTCGCGCGGCCCGAGGACCAGCAGCCGCCGCAGCAGCGCCGCCTCGAAGGTGGAGAGCCGGGCCGTGAGCAGGTCGGCGACCGACTCGTAGTAGAGGTCGCCGTAGTAGTCGTCGGCCCAGTGGCGGGTCAACTAGAAGTGACCGTCCTCGCGGTACTGCCCCCAGACCTTGCGGAAGACGTCGCACACCTCGCCGAGCGTGGCGTAGGCCTTCACGGCCTCGATGATCGGAGGCATGACGTTCGAGCCGTCGCGGCAGGCGCGCTCCACGCCGTCGAGCGTCTCCTTCACCTTGTCGGCGCTCCGCGAGGCGCGGACCGCCTGCAGCCGCTCCGTCTGGGCCCGGGCCACGCTCTCGTCGATGCGGAGCAGCGGGATGGGCTCGTCCCCCTCGGTGCGGAACTCGTTCACCCCGACCACGATCCGGTCCCCGCTCTCCACCTCGCGCTGCCAGCGGTAGGCGCTCTCCGCGATCTCCCTCTGCGGGAACCCCTCCTCGACGGCGCGCAGCATGCCGCCCATGTCGTCGATGCGGCGGATGTAGTCGAGGGCCCGCTTCTCCATCTCGTCGGTCAGGTACTCGACGTAGTAGCTGCCGCCGAGCGGGTCGACGACCCGGTCGACCCCCGACTCGAAGCCGATGATCTGCTGGGTGCGCAGCGCGATGCGGACCGCGTCCTCGGTGGGGAGCGCGTAGGTCTCGTCGAGGGAGTTGGTGTGGAGCGACTGGGTCCCGCCGAGCACCCCGGCGAGCGCCTGGAGGGTGGTGCGGACCACGTTGTTGTAGGGCTGCTGCGCGGTGAGGGAAACCCCGGCCGTCTGGGCGTGGGTCCGGAGCAGGAGCGACGCCTGCTTCCTGGCCCCGAAGCGCTCCCGCATCGTGCGGGCCCAGATGCGGCGCGACGCCCGGAACTTGGCGATCTCCTCGAAGAAGTCGTTGTGAACGTCCCAGAAGAAGGAGAGGCGCTGGGCGAAGGAATCGACGTCCATGCCGCGGTCGACGCACTCCTGGACGTACTCGAAGCCATCGGCGAGCGTGAAGGCCATCTCCTGCACGGCCGTCGCCCCGGCCTCGCGGATGTGGTAGCCGGAGATCGAGACCGGGTTCCAGCGCGGCATCTCCTTGGCGCAGAACTCGATCATGTCGACCACCATCTTCACCGCGGGTCGAGGCGGGACGATCCACTCCTTCTGCGCGATGTACTCCTTCAGCATGTCGGCCTGGATGGTGCCGCCCAGCCGGGCCCGCGGAACCCCCTGCTTCTCCCCGACCGCCACGTACATGGCGAGCGCCACCACGGCGCTCGCATTGATGGTCATGGAGGTGGTGACGTCGCCGAGCGGGATCCCGTCGAAGAGGATCTCGAAGTCCTTCAGGGTCGAGATGGCGACCCCTTCCTTGCCCACCTCGCCCCGGGACAAGGGGTGGTCGGCGTCGTAGCCCATCAGGGCGGGCATGTCGAAGGCCGTGGAGAGCCCCGTCATGCCGTGTGCGAGCAGGTACTTGAACCGGGCGTTGGTGTCCTCGGGGGAGCCGAAGCCGGCGAACTGCCGCATGGTCCAGAGGCGGCCGCGGTACATGGTGGCCTGCGGACCGCGGGTGAACGGGTAGCGCCCCGGGTAGCCGATGTCGCGGCGGTGGTCCTCCTGGGAGCGGCTGGCCGGGTCGAGAACGTCGGGGATGGGGATGCCCGAGTCGGTCTGGAAGCTCTTGCGGCGGCGCGGGGCGCGGGCCAGGGTCTCGGCCAGTTCGCCGGCGGTCCAGGACTCCCGTTCGCCGAGAATCCGCTGCAATTCCTCACGCGAGTAGACGGGGTTCGCCGCGGCGGCGGGGGCGCCCGGCGTGGGCTTGCGGGGCTTCGCGGGTACCTCGGGCTTCGTCTCGACAGCGGGCTTTCCAGCCATGCGCGACCTCCTGGACGATGCTGCCTACCGGGTGATCGTGGGTATCGCACCGAAACGAAAAAGGAAAGGGGCGCGAGGGGAGGCCATCCGGTCGATCGCGCAGATGAAGCGCTTCCCCGGTGAGGACAGGTTCTGACTCGGGGGAGATGCTGGTGGTGAGGGGGAGAATCGAACTCCCGACCTAGGGATTATGAGACCCTCGCTCTAGCCGACTGAGCTACCTCACCGATTCTTGTTTCCTGTCATCACGACCACTTGCCTGCGTCGCGAATGGTCCCTCTTTGGGGTCATATTGAGACGTCCCAAGGCCACTCCGCACAGCGTTTCCGCCTGCCTGCCCTCCAGCGGGGGCGCAACCTACCACCGGTCCGCCCCCCCAGTCTAGAAGCTCCATAAGCCCGGTGTCTTAGGCCAAAGCGGACCACCTGCCCGAGGGGGGGCTACCGTCTCCATGGCCCGGGGAAGCC
>CAIVAR010000092.1 GCA_903904005.1 uncultured Anaeromyxobacter sp. | reverse complement strand
GTCGCGGTGGGCGAGACGACCTTGCTGGTGGTCCCGGTGACGTCGCCGATGGCGTTGTCGATGGAGAGGGAGGTCGCGCCGGTCACGGTCCAGGCCAGCGTGGAGCTCGCGCCGGAGGCGATCGAGGTGGGGGTGGCGGTGAAGGAGGTGATCACCGGGCCGGCCGTCACGGTGACGGTGACGGAGGCGGTGACCGGGCCGCCTCCGGGTCCCGAGGCGGTGAGCGTGTAGGTGGTGGTCGTGGTGGGCGAGACGACCTTGCTGGTGGTCCCGGTGACGGCGCCGACGCCGTTGTCGATGGAGAGGGAGGTCGCGCCGGTCACGGTCCAGGCCAGCGTGGAACTCGCGCCGGAGGCGATCGAGGTCGGGGTGGCGGTGAAGGAGGTGATCACCGGGCCGGAACCGACGGTCACCGTCACCGTCGCGGTCGAGCTCCCCCCCGCGTTGGTGGCGGTGAGCACGTAGGTGATGGTCGCGGCGGGCGTCACGACCTTGCTGGTGGTCCCGGTGACGTCGCCGACGCCGCCGCTGATGGAGATGGACGTCGCCCCGGACACGCTCCAGGAGAGGGAGGACGTCCCGCCAGGGAGGATGGTCCCCGGAGCGGCGGTGAATGCCCGGACGATCGGACGGACGGGGGTGCCCTCGTGCTCGGCGCCGGTGAAGCATCCCGCCCCGCCCAGCGCGAGCGCCAGGGCGGCCACGAGGCCCGCCGGGCGGTGAGACAGCGAAACACCCATCATCCCCTCCAGTGTGGCCGGCCCCGTCCGGGCCCGGCGCCAAAAAGTGCGGGGAAATGTAACAAATTCCATCCCCGCAGTATCATCGTCGGCCGAGAGCCATGGCCCACCATCGTTCCCGGTCGGTCTACGACCGACTCACCGAGCGGCTGAACCGGTTTCCCCAGGGTGCGCCACCCGCGGAGAGCCTCTTCCGCATCCTCCGGATCCTCTTCAGCGAGCGGGAGGCCGCGCTCGTCGCGGTGCTGCCCATCCGGCCCTTCACGGCGTCGCGGGCCGCCGGGATCTGGAAGGTCCCCGAGTCCGAGGCCCGCCGCACCCTCGACGAGCTCGCCTCCCGGGCGCTCCTCGTCGACTGGCAGGGGCCGCAGGGGACCGAGTACGTGCTGCCGCCGCCCATGGCCGGCTTCTTCGAGTTCTCCCTGATGCGGGTGCGCACCGACATCGACCAGAAGGCGCTCGCCGAGCTCTTCTACCAGTACCTGAACGTGGAGGAGGATTTCGTCCGCGCCCTCTTCGCCCAGGGCGAGACCCAGCTCGGACGGGCCTTCGTGCAGGAGGCGGTGCTGACCGACGAGAACGCGCTGCACGTGCTCGACTTCGAGCGGGCCAGCGAGGTGGTGCGCACCGCCTCGCACCGGGCCATCTCCCTCTGCTACTGCCGCCACAAGATGGAGCACGTCGGCCGGGCCTGCGACGCCCCGCAGGACATCTGCATGACCTTCAACGCCTCGGCCTCGGCGCTCATCCGGCACGGCCACGCGCGCGAGGTCGACGTGGTGGAGGGGCTCGAACTCCTCCACCAGGCGCAGGAGCGCGACCTGGTCCAGTTCGGCGAGAACGTCCGGGAGGGCGTGAACTTCGTCTGCAACTGCTGCGGCTGCTGCTGCGAGGCCCTCGTCGCCGCGCGCCGCTTCGCCGCCGCCCACCCCGTCCAGACCACCCATTTCCTCCCCGTGATCGACGCGGAGGCCTGCACCGGTTGCGAGCGCTGCGTCCGCAAGTGCCCGGTGGAGGCGCTCTCCGCGGTCTCGGCCAACGATCCCCAGCGGCCGAAGCGGACGGTCGCCCGGCTCGACACCGACCGCTGCCTGGGTTGCGGGGTCTGCATCCGCGCCTGCCGCGAGGAGGCGCTCACGCTCGCCGAGCGCGGTCCGCGCCGCCTCACGCCGCTCAACGGGGCCCACCGGGCGGTCCTCATGGCGCTCGAGCGGGGGAACCTCCAGGACCTGGTCTTCGACAACCGGCTCCTCTGGAGTCACCGGGCGATGGCGGCCTTCCTCGGGGCAATTCTCAAGTTGCCGCCGGTGAAGCGGCTGGCGGCCACCGAGCAGGTCCGGTCCCGCTACCTGGAGGCGCTGGTCCGGCGGGTGGCCTGAGCTCCCGCCGGCCGGGTGCGCGCGCTCGACGTCGCGGCGTCCCGGTGTCCACCCTGATAGAGTCGGGAAGGCGACGCGAAGGCGCGCCTGGAGGAAGCCAATGCCCGTGAGCAAGAAGCGCAAGAAGAAGGATGGCAAGCCCGTTCACCGCAGCGTGGCGCCGCCCCTGGCGGCCGAGACGCCCGTCGATCCCGCCGCGCCGGTCGTGGAGGTCGCGCCCCCGAAGCGCTTCGGGAAGCCCTCCAATCCGTTCGTCGCCCGCCAGAGCAGCCGCTCGGCCCAGCGCGGCCGCTGAGCCTTCCGTGGTGTCGGTTCGGCGCGGCTGGCACGTCTACCTCCTGCGCTGCCGCGACGGAACCCTCTACGCCGGCGCGACCAACGACCTCTCCGGGCGGCTGGCCCGGCACGCCGCCGGCAAGGGGGCGCGCTACACCCGGTCGCGCCTCCCGGTGGAACTGGTCTGGAAGGTCAGGGCCGGCGACCGGGGGGGCGCACTGCGGCGCGAGGCCGCCGTGAAGCGGCTCTCCCGGGCCGAGAAGCTCGCCCTCGTGGCGCGTGCCATCCGCCGGCGGGGCGCGTGAGCCGATCGACCCGGAACGTCGCGTCGGACCTGAGGGGGGCCGCGCGCCTCGCCGTCGAGGCCACGGTCGGCGTCGCCGCGATCGTGGAGGACATGCAGGGACCCACGCTCGGGATCGCCGGGCTGGTCCACATGGGGATCCGCGGAACCGCCCGGATGGTGGGCGCCGGGGTCGACGCGCTCCTCGCCCCCTTCGTCCCGCTGCTCGGGCAGACCGGCTCGCGACCCGGGATGGAGGCCGCCCTGGCCGTCCTGAACGGGGTCGTCGGCGACCACCTGGCCGCCACCGGGAACCCGCTCGCCATCCCCATGCGGCTGCGCCGCGACGGCGTGCCGCTCGAGCTCCGGCGGCGCGCACTGGCCGCGGCCATCCCGGGGGCCTGCGGGAAGGTGCTGATCCTCGTTCACGGATCGTGCATGAACGACCTGCTCTGGGAGCGCCACGGGCACGATCACGGCGCGGCCCTCTCCCGCGACCTCGGCCTCACCACCCTCTACCTGCATTACGACAGCGGCCGGCACGTCTCGACGAACGGGCGCGAGCTGTCGGCGCTCCTCGAGCGGCTCGTCGCCGCCTGGCCGGTCCCGGTCGAGGAGCTCGTCCTCCTCGGCCACAGCATGGGGGGGCTCGTGGCCCGGAGCGCCTGCCACCAGGCGGCGCAGGAGGGGCTCTCCTGGCCGGGCCGCCTGCGCCGGATGGTGTTCCTGGGAACTCCCCATCACGGCGCACCCGCCGAGCGGGTCGGGAACTGGGTGCACCGGGTGGTGGCGGCGGCGCCCTTCACCGGTCCGCTGGCGCGCCTTCCCCGGATCCGCAGCGCCGGGGTCACCGACCTCCGCCACGGCAACCTCCTCGACGAGGACTGGCAGGGGCGCGACCGGTTCGGGAAGGGGCCGGATCGGCGCCGTCCGGTCCCTCTTCCACGCGGGGTGAAGTGCCTGGCGGTGGCCGGTTCCACCTCGAGGGGGCCCGGGGTCCGGCTCCGGGGGGACGGGCTCGTGACCGTCGACAGCGCGCTCGGGCGCCACCCGGATTCCGCCATGACGCTCGCGCTGCCCCGCTCCGGGCGCGTCGTCGTCCACGGGACGGGCCACCTCGACCTGCTCGACCGCGCCGAGGTCTACGCGCGGGTGCGGGACTGGCTCGCCGGCTAGGACGAGGCCACGAGCGGCGGCACCGGGCAGCCGAGGGATGCCGCGACCGCCCGGACGATCCCGCCCTCCCCGGGCACGACCGTCCGGTCGGCCAGGGCGCAGGCGGCGCAGGCGGAGAGGATCCGCGACTTGAGGGGGGGCGCGGCCTCGTCGAGGCGCCCCAGGATCCGGTCGAGGCGCGCGGCGTCCACGCGGTCGGCGGGGAGCAGGCGCCAGGTGACGGGGACCCCCATCGCCGCGAGCCCGGCCGCGAGCGCGCGCTGCGCCTCCTCCGGCCCGGGCGCACCCGTCCAGGCGAGCGCCGAGAGGAGCTCCAGGCACTCCACCTGGACGTCCTCGAGGGCCCAGATCCGGACCGGCGCGTCCCGGCGCCCGCCGAGCAGGGGCGCGACCCGCCGCTCGATCATCCGGCGCACCGCCCAGCGGAAGAGGTCGGGTCGGGCCTGCCGGGAGGCGACCACCGCGAGGTCCCGGAGGAGCTCGCTGGCCTGTCCCGGGGAGAGGTGGTCGAGCGCCGGCAGGGCCAGGTCGAGGAGCGCGAGGCGCGCCGCCGGATCCAGCCCGGCGACCCCGGCCGCGATGGGCCGGATCCCCTGGGCGACCGCCGGATCCCGCTCCAGCGCGAGCAGTTGCCGCTCGCTCGCCTCCGGGTGCCCGTCCAGGAGCAGCGCGCAGGCCACACCCCGCGCGCCGAGCGGCCCGCGCGCCAGCCCGACCAGGACGGGCGGGAGGGCCGACAGGATCTCGCCTGCGCGCTCGATGTGCTCCGGCCCCGGGTGGCCCACCGTCGCGGCGGCCGCCTGGATCGCCGGCGGGAGCACCACCCCTTCGCGCCCCGGCGAAGCGGTCACCGGCGCCCGATCGGACCGGTCCGCCCGGGTCCGGGCTCCCGGTTCACCCTGGGTGATTCGCTGGATCCGCTCCTCGATGGGCGGGTGGGTGGAGAGGAAGCTCGAGAGGAAGCCGCCCACCCCCTCGGCGAAGAAGAGGTGGGAGGCCTCGAGCGCCTCCGGCGTCGACAGCCGGGAGCCCTGCTGGCCGATCTTCGCGAGCGCGCGGGCCAGCCCGCCCGGGTTGCGGGTGAACTGGACGGCGGCCGCGTCGGCGAGGAACTCCCGCTGCCGCGAGACGGCGAGCCGGATCAGCCGGCCGAAGAAGGCGCCGATCGACCCGGCCACCAGGAGCGAGAGGCCGGCCCCGAGGACCATGCCCCGGCCCTTTCCCCGGCCGTCGCCGCGGAGCAGGATCCGTCCCAGGAGCGCCAGCACGGTGAGGCCGCCCACCATCGCCATCAGCCGGGTGCTGAGGCGCGTGTCGGCGTTGAGGACGTGGGAAAGCTCGTGCGCCACCACGCCCTGCAGCTCGTCCCGGTCGAGCCCCTCGAGCGTGCCGCGGGTGACCGCGACCACGGACCGCTCCGGCGTGAAGCCGGCCGCGAAGGCGTTCATCCCGGACTCGCCGTCGAGGACGTAGAGGCGCGGCACCGGGAGCCCGGACGCGATGGCCATCTCCTCCACCACGTTCACCAGCCGTCTCTCGGCCGGATCGGTGGTCTGCCGGTCGACCGCCCGCCCTCCGAGCATCCGCGCCACCGCGTCGCCGCCGTCGGCCGCCAGACGCACGGCGTGGAAGGCGCTGCCGCCGAGGACCACCAGGGTCACCAGGCCCGCCACGGGCAGGAGGAGGGCGACCGGGTCCACCGAGAGGGCGAGCGCGAGCCCGACGTCGGCGAGGACGATGGTCGCGAGCCACGCGAAGAGGAAGAGGAACACCAGGAGCCCCGTGTTCCTCCGCGCCCGGGTCTGGGCGTCGAAGAAGTCGAGGGTCCTCCGCGCGGGGAGCGGAGCGGACATGGCGGAGGGCCGGCCGGCCTAGAAGGAGACCTTCACCGGCTCCCGCTCCGCGGCGACCTCGACGGTGAAGGGCTGGGCGGCCGGGAAGCCCCCGGCGAGCAGGAGGCCCGGGAAGGTCTCGCGCGTGTTGTTGTAGCTCATCACCGCGTCGTTGTAGGCCTGCCGGGCGAAGGAGATGCGGTTCTCCGTGGAGGAGAGCTCCTCCATGAGCTGCGACATGGTCTGGTTGGCCTTGAGGTCCGGGTAGGACTCGGCCACGGCCAGCAGCCGGGAGAGGGAGCCGGTGAGGGCGCCCTCCGCGCTGGAGAGCCCCTGCATGGCCTGCGGGTCGCCCGGGTTGGCGGCCGCGGACCGGCTCGCCGTGACCGCCGTGTTGCGGGCGGCGATCACGGCCTCGAGCGTCCCGCGCTCGTGCTTCAGGTAGGCCTTGGCCGTCTCGACCAGGTTCGGGATCAGGTCGTGACGCCGCTTCAGCTGGACGTCGATCTGGCTGTAGGCGTTCTTGTATCCGTTCCGGCCGGTGACGAGCCGGTTGTAGACGGAGATGGCCGCGAACACGACCGCGGCGACGAGTCCGAGCAGCAGCAGGAAAGCCATCGATCCCCCCCAAGGGCGCCATGCGTTCTGCGCCCTCCGAGGATGGCACACCTCGCCTCGGTCGCTGACGAATTCTGGCCTTCCTGGACCGGGTCCGGTGTCACCCCCATGAGGGAACACGACCGGAGGCAGTGATGATGGCGTTTGCGGCTCGAGCCTATGGGGGTCCGGAGGTGATGGCACTCGCCGCGATGCCCGAACCCGAGCCCGGGCCGGGCGAGGTGGTCGTCGACGTGCACGCATCGAGCGTCGGCCCGCTCGACTGGATGATGCGAAACGGATATTTCCGCGCCCGTTCCGACCGGAAATTCCCCAGGGTCTTCGGCGCCGACTTCGCCGGCACGGTGCGGTCGGTCGGTGAGGGAGTGGCCGGGTTCTCCCCGGGAATGCCCGTCTACGGCGAGGCATCTCCCATGGCCGGCGGGCAGGGCGCCCACGCGGAACGGCTGCGGGTGCCGGTGAGCCGGGTGCACCGGATGCCCCAGGGGCTCAGCTTCGAGCAGGCCGCGGCCCTGCCGACCGCGGCGCTCACGGTGCTCGACGGTTTCTGGCGCTGCGGTCCGCTCCAGGGGAAGCGGGTCCTCGTGAACGGCGCGACGGGCGGGGTGGGGCACTTCGCCGTCCAGATCGCCAGCGCGCGCGGCGCGACCGTCACCGCCGTGTGCAGCGCGGCCCACGCCGACCGGGCGCGTGCGCTCGGGGCGGCCGAGGTGATCGACCAGGATGCCGAGGACTTCACCCGCCTGGCGCGGCGCCACGACATCCTCTTCGACGCCCAGGGAACGGTGGACCGGGAGTCGGCGTCGCGGGTCATCACCCGCCGGGGAACGTTCGTGACCACGCTCCCGGTGCAGCAGGTCGGCATCGCCGCACTGCTCCGACGCCTGCTGGGCGGCCCCAAGATCATCGTCGCCGTCCCGCGCGGGCGTCCCGAGGACTACGCGGTGCTGGCCCGGCTCGTCGCCTCCGGCAGGGTCCGGCCGGTGCTGGCCGAGGTCTTCCCGCTCGAGCGGGCCCACGAGGCCTTCGCGGCCCAGGAGGCCGGACGCGCGGTAGGGAAGGTGATCATCCGCGTCGGCGAGCCCGAGGTGCCACGTCCGATGCTCCACCGGTACCACTAGGGAGCGCCCCCGGCGGCTGTTAGGCTTCCCCGCCTCGGGAGCGGGGAGGCCGGACCATGAGGGAACTCGCCGGAAGGACCGCCGTGATCACGGGGGCGGGGAGCGGCCTGGGGCTCGCGATGGCCCGCCGGGCCCACGCCCTGGGCATGCGGCTCGTCCTCGCGGACGTGGAGCCCCATGCTCTGGCGCGGGCGGTGGACGAGGTCGTCTCGAAGGGCGGGTTCGCCCTCGGTGAGGTGGTCGACGTCGCCGACGACGCCCAGGTGGCGCGCCTCGCCGATCGCGCCTTCACCGCCACCGGGGACGTCGGACTCCTCGTGAACAACGCCGGCGTGGGTGGCGGCGGTTACGTCTGGGAGACCACCGAGAAGGAGTGGCGCTGGGTCCTGGGGGTGAACCTCATGGGCGTGGTCCACGGCCTGCGCCACTTCATCCCCCGCATGCTCGCCGCGGAGGCCCGGGGCGTCCCCTCCCACGTCGTGAACACGGCCTCGATCGCCGGATGGCTCGCCACGCCCATGTTCGGCGTCTACAACGTCTCGAAGCACGCGGTGGTCGCGCTCACCGAGACCCTCTTCCACGACCTGCGGACGGCCGGGTCCGCGATCGGGGTCTCGCTCCTCTGCCCGGCCTTCGTGCCCACCGGGATCGCGCGCTCCGGGAGGAACCGCCCCGTCGAGCTCGCCGAGGCGTCGCCGCCGACCCCGTCCCAGGTCCGGGCGCAGGCGGCGGTGGAGAAGGCGGTGGCGGGGGGGAGGATCTCCGCCGACGAGGTGGCCGGGATGACCTTCGACGCCGTGGCGGAGGAGCGCTTCTTCGTCTTCACCCACCCGCAGATCCTGCCCGCGGTGAAGGCGCGCCACGAGGCGGTCCTCTCCGGTGGCCCGCCGAGCGACCCGTACGGACAGCGCCCGGACCGGCGCCCGGGCGGTGACTAGGGTCGGGGCTCCCGCTCTCCCGCGGCCCGCCAGAGGAGAAGGCCCGTGGCCAGCGCCGTGATCGCCACCCAGGCGTAGCCGGCGGGACGGGTCCAGGCGGGCCCCGGCGGTCCGAACGGCCATGGGTCGACGACGCCGACCAGGAAGCGACGGAGCGCGTCCACGGTGGCGAGCGGGAGGTCCGTGCCCACGACGGCCCGGGACAGCGCCTCGTCGGAGACACCTGGCGGCAGGTTCACGCCGACGACGGCAAGCGGGACGTTGAGCAGGATCGACGCCCAACCCGTCACCTGGGCGATGCGCCACGGCCAGGAGCCGAGGCGCCCCTCCACGGGGGAGCCGATCGCCGCGAGCCCCAGCATCGCGAACGGGACGGCCGGGAGCAGGAAGCGCGATCCGATCGCATACCCGCCCCACCACATGTAGTAGCCGGCGTTGAGGAGAACGTAGGCGGGGAGGAGCACGGCGCCGAGCCACGCCGCGGCGCGCCGGCGCACGTCCGGATCTCGCAGCCGGAGGACGCACCCCGCATACCCCACCACGACCACGGGGGACCAGAAGAGGAGCCCCCGGAACGGGTGGATCGTGACGAAGTAGAGCGGTCCGAGACGCGGCGCCTCGACCCCCAGCACGCCGCGGGCCATCCCCTCGCGGAACACGTCGTTCTCGAGGAACTGGTAGGGGATCGCCAGCTGCCCGAACACGGCCAGGCAGTACGAGGCGAAGAGGGCCAGGCTCGGCAGCGCACCCGCGCCGATCGCGAGCGCATGTCCGGCGGTACGAGCCACCCCCCGCCCCATCCCCGGCGACGCACGAAGGGCGAGGCCGATCCGGGCGAGCCCGACGGCCCCTGCCACCACCGCGAAGGCGTAGTCCATGAGGAGCGCCAGGCCGAGCAAGGCCCCCACGGCGAGTGAAACGGCCGCCGGGCGCCAGCGTTCCGGAGGGAAGAGGGTGAGGTGCGCGGCGGCGAGGGTCGCGGCGATGCCGGGAACGTACGGATACAGGGCCATCCCGTAGGCGAACCAGATGGTGCCGAAGATCGCGAAGGCGGTGCCGAGGACGGCGCGGCGCCGGGAAGCGCCCAGGCGAACGAGGAGTGAACAGAAGAGGAGCGCGGAGAGGATGCCGGGGATGGTCTCCGCGGTGACCCGCATCGCCACCATCGCCGGTCCGGGCGGAAGCCCGCCGGAGGGCCAGCCGGCCAGGACCTTGGCGACCACGTAGCCGGGGATGGCGAGGAGCGAGGTCCCGATGATCTTGTCGGAGTAGTGGTGCCCGCCGAAGCGGGCCCGGTCGCCGGTGGACCACGCGCCCGACCGGGTCTGGTAGGCGTCGATGGCGAACGTCCCGCGGTCCACGATGGCGGCGGTGAGGGCGGCCCGGGAGGCCTCGTTCCAGGCGATGGGCGGCGTCAGGCTGGAGAAGGCGAGCGCCAGCGCGACGGCGACCAGGGCTGCCGGACCGAGGGAGCGGTTCACCCGGTCATCCTAGCCGAGCCGGCGAAGGTCACCGTGCCACGCGCGCGGCGCGCCCCGACTCCACCCACTCGCGCAGCACCCGCTCCATCTCCTGGGCGAAGACGAGGCGCACCGCCTCGAGCGCGATGGGGCGCAGCTCGCGCAGCACGTCGCCGAGCGGCGGCGCTCGGCCGCCCGCCCCCTTCCGTGCGCGCCGGGAGAGGAACGGCTCGGCCAGGTCCTCGGCGGTCCGGGAGAGGCGCTTGCGCAGCGTGCGCTGGAGGCCGGCCACGGCGTCGAGGTCGACCCCGGCGGCCTCGAGCCGCAGCGCGAGCTGGAGGAGCGCCGTGCTCGGGACGAGGAAGGACCCGCCCCGCCGGACCACGAGGCCGTGGCGGATCAGGTCGGCCAGCCGTCCGGGACGGAGATCGCCGGCCAGCCCGGCGAGCCCGTCGGCGTCCACCACCCGCGACTCGTCGACGGCCCAGGGCTCCCGCAGCCGGTCCTCGAGACCGAGCCACTCCTCCAGCCGGGTCTCGCCGCGCTCGACGCGCGAGAGGAGCTCCTGGATGGCCTTGATCTTGAGCCCGCGGTCCTGGAGTTGCGCGATCCGGCGCAGCCGCTCCACGTGCGAAGGCCCGTAGTGGGCGACGCGGCCGGCCATCTCCGGCCGGGGCAGCAGCCCCTTCGACTGGTAGAAGCGGATGGTCCGGCTGGGGAGAGCGACCTCGCGGGCCAGGTCGTCGATGGTGAGGGGAGCGCCGCTCATCGGGCCACCGGGAGGACGAGCAGCACCACGGCGAGGAAATGGCAGGTCGTTCCCCCGAGGACGAAGCCGTGCCAGACCGCGTGGGCGTAGCGCACCCGCTTCATGACGTAGAAGATCGTCCCGAGGGAGTAGAGGAGGCCGCCCGCCACGAGCAGCGGGAGGGCGCCGGGCGGGAGCGCCTCGGCAAGCCGCGGTCCGGCCAGGAGCACCATCCAGCCCATGGCCAGGTAGACCACCGCCGAGATCCACTTGGGGCGGTAGACCCAGAAGGCCTCCATCGCCACGCCGACGAGGGCGAGCAGCCAGACCGCGGCGAAGAGCGACCAGCCCCACGCCCCCCGGAGCGCCAGAAGGGTGAAGGGGGTGTAACTGCCGGCGATGAGCAGGTAGATGCTCGCGTGGTCGAGGACCTTGGCGGCGTGGCGGACGCGGGGAGAGGACGACGCGTGGTAGACGGTCGACGCCGCGTAGAGGAGGATCATGGTGGTCCCGAAGATGACGCTGCTGGCCACCTGCCAGGGGCCCCCGAACCAGGCCGAGTAGACGAGCAGGACGGCCAGGCCGGCGCCGGCGGCGATGGCGCCCACGCCGTGGGTGACCACGTTGGCGACCTCCTCCCCCGGGGAGTAGGCGGGAGGCGAGGGGTGCGGTGGGGCGTGGGTCACGGGGGGCTCCTGGGGCCAGCGGGTGATGAGACACCTATAACCGTTACATCAAATGGTGTCAACATGGGGCCGGCGGGGAATCATCCCCGCCCCGCCGCGTTATGATCTCCCGACATGCTGGAGATCCTCGAGACCCCGCTGAACCTGAGCCTGCCCCTGGGGCAGCACCCGCACTGCCTGCTGGCCCAGATCCCCGACCACCTGGTGCGCGGCGAGCAGGGATACGTGGTGCCCCGGCCGGAGGAGCAGTGGGCCCGGGTTCGGTCCGTGCTGGAACTCGTGACCGAGGGGAACGGGAGCTTCCGGAAACTCCACTTCCTGGTCTTCCCGGAGGGGTGCCTGCCCTTCTCCCACCTCGACGACATGCTGGCCGCCGTCGAGAGGAGGCTGGGCCCCAGCACGGTGACGATGTTCGGGCTCGAGCACGTGCCGCTCTCCGCCTTCCGCGCCTTGCTCCAGCGCCACCGGGCCGACAACGCGCGGGCGCTCGAGATCCTGGAGGCCGACCTGGAGTCGGGCAGCGACCCGACCATGCCGGCGAACCTCTCCTGCGTGGTGGTCCGGGAGGACGACGGGAAGGTTCGGGTCTTCTTCCAGGCCAAGGGGCACCCGTTTCACGGAGAGGAATACCTGGACAAGAGCCACGACCTGTACCGGGGGCGGATCGTCCACCACTTCCGGGGCACGTCGTCCTTCAACTTCATGGTCCTCATCTGCCTCGACTACCTCTACCGGGACCTCTTCGCGTCCAACATCCGGCAGATCGTCGACCACGCCAACCGGATCTTCTTCCGCACACGGCAGGGGCTAGACGCCCTCTTCGTCATCCAGGCCAACCCGAAGCCGGAGCACCGGGCCTACCGGGACGTCCTCTCGGGATTCTACGGGGAGTACCTGGAGGACACACCGGGGGTGCGGGACACGGTCACCGTCTTCGGGAACTGCTCCGACGAGAGCCACGTGGAAGGCGGGGAGGGGCACGGCGCCTACGGCGCGTCCTCGGTGGTGATCGGTCCCCGGCACAACCTAAGGAGCGTGGCGCTCTCCGAGTTCTCCACCGACGACTTCGGGGGAGCCCCGCTGTGCCGGATGCGGTTCGGCACCGCCACGCGCCTCTTCTACTTCAACCTCCCCCTCCACCACGAGCTCGACCCGCGGTCGTCCCGTCTCCCCCTCAAGGTGCACGGGATCTTCTGCCCGGAGGGGGAGGGAGCGTGGCGCAAGCTCTCCGGCGACGAGATCCTGCAGGGCGTGGGGATGGGCGGGTAGCGCGCCCCAGCGCAGCTGCTGCGAGAGGAACGCGACCATCTTCGGCGCGGGACCCGGAGGCCTCGAGCCGGGAGGCGATCCGGGCCGAGAACTCGTCGGAGGGCCAGACGCCGCCGCGCCTCCCGCGGTCACCTGGCGTGCTCGAACCGCTCGCTGACCTCCGGAAAGGCGGTCTCCACCCGCGGATCGCGTGCCAGCGCCGCGGCGGCGGAGACGACGTCGCCTCCCTCGGGGACCCGGAAGTAGCCGTTGCCACTCGTCTCGCCGACGAACTCCACCACGAGTCCGTTCGCCTGGGCGAGCGATGCGGCGTCGGCGGGGTTGCGGAGCCTCGTGATGACGATGCCGGGAAGGATGGCCAGCTCCCCGGTCCGGGTGTTGACCACCACCGGGTAGGCCGGCGTCCGGTCCACGGCCGCGACGGCGCTCGCCTCGGCCACCCGGGCCGGAGCGGTGGGGCCGGAGGCCGCCCGCTGGAAGACCACGTAGGGGCCCTTCTCCTCGACGAGGTCGGTGGCGGGGAGGCCGAGCGCGGCCAACCGGGCCTCGGCCGTGGCGCTGCCGCGGATCGTCGCCCGCAGCCCCACCACCACCTGGTAGCTCTGCCGGGTGTCGGTGAGGAAGGGAGCGCCCTTCTGGGCGGCGGAGACGATCTGGGTGCGGCGCGCCGGGGCCGTGGGGGCGCTCCCGACCTGGGCCAGCGCGGAGGAGGAGGCGAGGACGGAGAGGATCAGGAAGGCGATGCGGTTCCAGGAAGTCATGGTCGTCTCCTCACTTCTTGTGCCCGTAGATGCGGAGTTGCCAGAAGTCGAGCGTTCCCCTCTCCCCGGTAAGCCCGTCCACCACCTTGAGGGTCCAGTTCCCCGCCGCCGACTCCCCGTAGAACAGGTGGGACAGGAAGTACATCTCGACGCCGGTCGCCGGGATGAAGCCGTTGCGGATGTTGAGCAGGATGCTCGTCGACCCGTCGGGGCTCGTGAGCTCGAGGCCCAGGTCTCCCGGGCGAGGGTGGACGAGCTTCACCTCGATCTGGACCGACTCGACGACCAGGGTGTCGGCGACCGAAAGCGTGCTCGAGACCCCCTTGGCGCTGTTGTCGGGGATGCCGAGGTTCAGCGTCTGCGCGCTCGGCTTCCAGTCGGTGATCGCGAGCGTCCCCAGGGAGCCGCCCGGGAAGGTCTGTGCCTCCTTCAGCGCATTGCTCACGTCCACGGCCCCGAACCCGTACCAGTTGTGGAACCAGAACTTCGCCTTGTTCTCGGTCCAGGCGCGCTCGGCCACGTAGTCCCCGTCCAGCATGTCCTTGATGGTCACCGGCAGGATGCCGGCGTCCACCTTGCGGGCGGTCTTCGCCAGGATGTGCTTCACCTCCCGCCAGGTCAGGTCGGGGCGGGCGTCGAGGAGGAGCGCGATGGCCCCGGAGAGGGACGGGGCCGCCGACGAGGTGCCGCTGAAGGAGTTGGTGTAGGTGCAGGACGTGTTGGGCGCGACTCCCCTGTCGAAGGAGCTGAAGGTCCAATCAACGGGTGCGGCGGTCCTCGCGTAGCCGTAGACGCAGCCCGTCCGGTCGGTCGTGACCATGGCGGCCTCGAACTGGGTTGGGGGCCACGCGCTCGGTGGTTTCGTGTTGGGGTTCAGCGCTGGCGAGACCGCGGCGTTCCCTCCGGACTCCCCACCGGGAGCGCTGATCCAGAGCGCCGACCCGGCGGTGGAGTAGCTCGCCTTCCTGCCCTTGGCGGAGAGCGATCCCACCACGACGTTGTAGGGGGTCGAGTTCCTGACGTCCATGTTGGCGTTCACGCAGGTCAGGCCGGTGGCGTTGGCCTGGGTGCAGTTTTCCCCCGACGTGAACCCGTCGTTCTCCTCCTGGATGAACCCGTTGCCGGCGGACTTCACGTAGATTGCGCCAAGCTTCGAGCGCAGGTTCTCGACGCCCGCCTTGTAAACGTTCTCCGCCGTATCGCCCAGGAACGTGCTGACGTTGTTGTCCCTGCCGGTGCTCTGGTTGAAGACGAAGACGTTGTTCGACATCGGGTTGCTGGCGCTCTGGCCCAGGGACTTCTCGATCATCGAAGCGTCCTGCGAGGAGCCGGTGGCGGTCAGGTTGTAGCCGTTCAGCCCGACCTTGGGCGCGACCCCCATCCCGCCGACCGAGTTGCCGTAGACCATCGCGGTGATCCCGGTCACCGCGGTCCCGTGGGCGTCCCCGGAACCGGTCGGCGAGGGATTGTCGGTTCCGAGGAGGAAGTTCCACGACCCCGTGACCATGTTCTTGTTCAGGTCTTCGTGGGCGATCTCCAGGCCGTCGTCGACGATGGCGACCTTGACGCCCTCCCCCATCAGTCCGAGCTCCCAGGCGGTGGAGAGCCGGAGGTCCTCCCCGACGGTCCCGCCCGCGTCCGAGAAGGCCTTCTGGTTCGGCCCGGTGTTCTTGATGTACCACTGCTCCGAGGTGAGGGGGTCGTTCGACGTCGAGGTCCCGGGACCGTAGGCAGGGCCGCGCACGACGCGCAGCGCCGCACTCGACTCCTTGCCCCCGAGCGACGCCGTCGCCGTGCCGGTGGCCCCGACGATGGCCGAGGACGGGGCGGTGGCCGATCCGCCGGTCGAGACGACGAGCTGCCCCGCGGAGGAGGTCGTCCAGGTCGCCCGGCTCGACACGTCGACGGGGGTCGGGGAGTCGGAGAAGACCGCCATGGCGGTGAGGGGCACCGCGGCACCGGCCCGGGTGATGTCGGAGGTGGCGGCCCTGACCGTGATCGAGACGACCGTCGGACCCGAGACCGTGGCGACCTGGGTGCCCGCGACGCCCGAGGACGTGGCGGTCACGGTGGTGGTGCCCGCGGCGATTCCCGTGAGGAGGCCGCCCGTGGAGACGGTGGCCACCGAGACGTTGCTCGAAGCCCAGGTGCTCGCGGCGGTCAGGTCTGCCGTGCTGGTGTCGGAGTACGTTCCGTTGGCCTTGAGCTGGAGCGTGGCGCCCACGGCGAGCGCGACCGGCGCGGGGGTGATGGCCACCGAGGTGAGCGTCTTCTCGCCGCCTCCGCCTCCGCTGCCCCCTCCGCAGCCGCCGGAGAGGAGGGCGAGGGCGAGCATCACGGGGAGCGAAGCGCGGGCGGATGGGGAAAGGATCATGCTGCCTCCGGGGTGGACCCAGGGATCATCCGGGGAGACCCGTGTGGATCGGTCGTGCCTTTTGGGTCGGGCCCTCGACGGGACACGTCGAGAACCCGGGCTGGCCTCGCACCGATGCCCGCCAGCCCACCTCGGAGGAGGAGGCGAGGACGGCGAGGATCGGGAAGGCGATGCGGCGGCTCAAGGTCTCGACGGCGACGGTATACAAGGCCTGCGCACGGGGGGAGATGCCGTGCGTGCGGGTGCTGAACGTGCTGCGGATACCCGAGGGAGGGCTTCCGGGGCGGCGCAGGGGTTGAGCGGTGAGATCAACCTACCGCGCGGCTGCGAGGGCGTGCCGCGGACGGACCTTCGGGCGCCGGACCCGGGTCGCGGGAGCGCCCGCCGCCATCCACTTGCGGACGAGCCCCTGGACATCCTTTTCGCCTTGCTACGCCGGTGCTACGGGCGGTGCCGGGGGAGAAGAAAATGGCCGGAGACGCCTCGCAGAATCGCGAGTCATCACCGGCCTGTGGACTGGAGCGGGAAACCGGATTCGAACCGGCGACCCTCAGCTTGGGAACGGTTTTCACCGAAAGTCCTGATGCGTGCAAGGATGTGCAAGCCTTTGCAATCCCTGCGGATCCGGTCGCGGCCGCCGTCCAGCGGTCCCGCGAAAACCCGCTCCTTTTCGAGGATTTTGCTACGCCCTTGCTACGGAGAAATATGACCGTGGGTGCGACTCCGGGGAGGTTCCTGACCGTCCGGGAGGCGGCCAGAAGGCTCAAGGTCTCGACGGCGACCGTCTACAAGGCCTGCGCGCGGGGGGAGATGCCCTGCGTTCGGGTGGTGAACGTGCTGCGGATACCGGAAGGCGGGTTGGGCCGACGGCGGAAGGGCGGCCCCCTGGCTTCCTAGCTCAGGTCGGTCCTCGCCACGAGGGCACGCATGGCCTCCAGGAGGGAAGGCAGATCCTCGCGGGCGGTCTGCCAGAGGACACTCACGTCGACGCCGAAGTATTCGTGCGCCACCCTGTTCCGCATCCCTCGGATGTCCGCCCAGGGGATCTCCGGAGTTGCCGACGTGACCCGCTCCGGGATCGCTTTGGCCGCTTCCCCGATGACCACGATGGCGTAGCTGACGGCGTCCACGGTGCGACGGTCGGCAGCGAACTGCTCGAAGCTCTGCCCCTCGACGTAGGCGAGCGCACGCTCCGCGGCCTCCACCAGGTCGTTCACGCGGATGCACCACTCCCTAGGTGGCACGCACTGCCTCCGCATAGATACGGTCCCGGAACTCGCTCCGGATCATTCCCGGCGTCGCGAGGTCGACGGAACAGCCAAGCAGCTTCTCGAGCTCGTGCTGGACCCGCGCGAGGCCGAGGTAGCCGATCGGGCGGTCAAACTCGGCGATGAGGTCCACGTCGCTATCCGGTCTTGCCTGATCCCGGGCAACGGATCCGAACATGAGAAGCGAGGTGATCCCCAGCCGCCGGAGATCGTCGCGGTGAGAGGAGAAGAGATCGATGGCCTCGCTGCGGCGCACGAAGAAGATTCTAGGCGGGGTCGGGAGGGGTGGGAAGGGGCGGCCATTTCCGCGAGAGGAACGGGGGCACCCACGGCCTCCACGCAGTCTATGGCCGTCCCCTGCGCCTCGAGCCGGTGCCGGCTCGCCGTGTCGCTCGTCTCGCGGCAGGCGCCGTGGCCCCGGCCCACCGACGGGCCAGGTTTGCGATGTCCCCCTCGGCTGGAGGGTGCACGGAGAAGAGCGCTCGGAGGTAGAGGTCGAGGGAGGCGCCCGGAGCCCCGTCCTCGAGTTGGGTGCTGACCAGCCCAGACTCCATGCGAGAGAGCCCCAAGAACTGGTCACCAGTCCCGAGCTTCCATCCCGTCCCCACGAGTTGCTTTCGTCGCAACCGGTCCATTCGCCCCCATTCATCATGTCCGATTCGACATGCGTAAAGCTCGTGGACGAGGTGCCGTGCGCGTCGCCTTTCCCCGTGGTAGATGCGAAAGGTGTTCACGCTCCGATGCACGGGGAAGCTGCTCAGGCGACTCGGGGCGTCGCCTTCCGCGAGCGTGGAGGAGCCCACCACCGTGCTCGGGGACTGGTACGCGACACTCATCCACGCCCCCCGGCTGCAGGTCGTCCTGGTTGTGAGCGAGAGGACGCTCCTTCCGGTCGTCGTTCCTGCCAGGGAGGCGAGAACGCTTCTTCCTCGCTTCCGTGTGGCGCTCTCCGCCATGCTCCTCAGGCTCGGTGTCCGGCCATCGGTCGTGGAACGGGAAATGCACGCGATGGATTCCGTCACCGTCGGGAAGACGCGAAGCCGGACCGTCCTGGGTTCGATGAACGACTTCATCCGCATGAGCAAGGGGCACCCGTGGCCGCCTCGCTCCCTCGAGGAACTCTCCCTGGAACTTGCGTGCGCGCCTTGCGGTCCTATCGGCATGAGGAGCCCGGACGATCTGACCCGAGACCTCCTGTACTCGGAGGGACTCCAGTGAACTCCCGTGGAGACGCTCGCGCGGTTCGGAGGCTCCGTGTCCGGGTTCGCGGTCGGCGGTACACCGTCGAGTGCACGCCAGATGAGCGGGCCGGTGGCTATTCCGTGAGCGTGCCCGACCTCCCGGGGTGTTTCACGGAAGGGGACTCCGAGGTCGAGATTCGCGGGATGGTCCGGGAAGCGATCGGGCTTTGGCTGCATGCCGCCAGTACGCCAGTCGCTACCAGGAGGTAGGAAGGCTCGCCGTGAGTCGGTACTGCCACCTGGTCCACGTGGACCAGACCCGGGGGAACACGAAAAACCGCGGGTTGGTCCGCGCGGACCAACCACGACTTTTCCGACGACGCTGTTCTGGTCCACGTGGACCAGAACGAGGTCATCGCAAAAAACCGCGTCCTGGTCCGCGCGGACCAACAAGCGAAATTCCAAGGGTCCGGTGTTCTGGGGTGCCCCCGAGGGTGCCCTGCCAGGGGGGCAGGATTGGGGACAGGGCCAGTGGCAGGTTTGGGGGCAGGGAAAATCGCGCAACCCCGCGATATTCGCGCCCCG
>CAIVAR010000091.1 GCA_903904005.1 uncultured Anaeromyxobacter sp. | reverse complement strand
CGGTCTCAATCCCGGGCTTGCCGGAAGCTGGAGCGGCAACTCCATCCTCGGCTCGGATAGCACGTTGATCGCCCAGTGGCCGGCCACCGTGACGGTGACCGTGTCGGGCCAGAACGGGGCCATGACGCCCATCTGCCCCGGCGGGTCCGGGACCATCACCGCCTCGGGGACGGGAAACACCGCAAACTGGACGGGGACGCTCCAGTGCCCGCCCTTCGAACTGGGCAGCTGCGCCACCGCCGTCCTCACGTGGACGACCGCACGTGCCACGCTGAGCGCCGATGGCACGAGCCTGCTGTCCTACGCCAGTGGCCAGTTGAGCGGATGCTCCCAGAACACACCCGTCTACCTGAACTTCGTTGGGCACAAGTAGGAGCAGTTGCTCACCCCTCCACGCGGGCCGTGGGCGCCCAGCCGTACCCGCAGACTCGCCATGCGCCGTCGACCCGGACCAGCGCGAAGGCCCATCCACCACGTTCCGTGAACGCACGCCCCTGCTCCACGCCCGTCCACGTCGTGGGCAACGAGAGGTAGGCCCGTTCGCCCGAGACGACGGCCTCGAACGGTTCCTCGAAGGCGTGGCGAAGGCCGTGGACTCCGTGGACGTGAAGCCGAAACGCCGCAGCCCAGCGTTCCACGGCTCCGGGACCGGCGAACACGAACGGCGGGAAGTTCTCCACGATCACGACGTCCGTGGGCGCGAACGCTCCGGCGAGGCCCTCGTCGGCGAGCGTCTCCATGAACCGGGCCACGCGCCTCGCAGCGGCCAGCAGCGCCGGCGTCTCCTCGGTGGGATGGAGGCTCATGGCGGATTCTTGCCATGAAATCGGGGAACTCGAGAGGACCGGGGCGATGGACCCATCCGGGTTGGGGTGTTTTCCGGAGGGTGGGACCGGAATCAATGTCGGCCGGCTCGGTACCTCTCCCAATATCGGCTGCCCGCCGGATGGAGCAGACTCCTCATCAGAAAGGGAGAACAGACCATGAAGACCATCAACGGCGGCAGCGCAGTGCAGGGCGGGTACTACCTCTCCAAGAGCGCCTGGGAGATCTTCCCCATCGCCCGCGACGGGCAGAAGCTCCCCGGCCCGGTCTCCGAGCACTACGTGAAGGTCAACACGGCTACCGCGCTGATGGTCATGCCGGTGCTCGGTGGCCTGATGGTGGTCTTCCTCCCATTCATCGGTCTCTACCTGACCGCGAAGACGGTCGTCGGCGGAGTGACGGGCGTGTTCCACCGGTCGGCGAAGGACCTGGCCGCGACGGTCACCCCGGGCTGGGCGCCCGGCGCCGCGTACATGACCGGCAAGGCCACCGACGCGAAGAAGGCCGAGGGCGGGAAGGTCGAGGACCCGAAGCTCGCCGAGCTCGCCAAGGAAGTCGACGAGAAGCGCAAGGCGTAGCTCGAGGATCTCCCTTCAGAAGAGCAGCGACGAGGGGCGGCGAGAGCCGCCTCTCTGCGTTCATGGCGGTCCCGGCGCCTGTCAGGTCCACGCCTACGTTCCAGCCATCGGGGCTCCCCAGCGAGCTTTCCCGGTCCGGGGCGGGCTGCTGGCTGGCGTTCCGCCCCACCCGCGCCTACAGACGCAAAATGCTATTCTCAAGAGGGTCTTTTTCGAAGGTACTCGGCGTCGGCAATGCCGTTCTTGCCCGGCAAATAGAGACAACCCGTGGCGGCATGCGCGGCGGTGGAGGGGTGTGCCATGACGGCCAGGATCGGGACGGTGCTGTTCGCAGGCGCTCAGCTGCTACTTCTGGCAGCCTGCAGCGGAAAGTCCGGTGGATCGGCAGAGGCTGCTCTCTCTCTGCTGGCTGGAAACGTAGACGGGCCTGGCTCGGCCGACGGCACCGGTGCGGCGGCGCAGTTCTGGATTCCCGGAGGCGTCGCGACCGACGCATCGGGCAACGTCTACGTGGCGGACACCGGCAACAGCACCATCCGCAAGGTCACGCCGGGTGGAGTGGTGACCACGCTCGCGGGTACGGCCGGCAAGACAGGCTCGGCCGACGGTACCGGTGCGACGGCGAAGTTCTGGAGGCCCGGAGGCGTCGCAACCGACGCATCGGGCAACGTCTACGTGGTGGACACCGGCAACGGCACCATCCGCAAGGTCACGCCGGGTGGAGTGGTGACCACGCTCGCGGGCGCGGCGGGCGTGGTGGGATCGGCCGATGGTACCGGTGCGGCTGCGATCTTCTTCTCTCCTCGAGGCGTCGCTACGGACGCATCCGGCAACGTCTACGTGGCGGACACCGAAAACAGCACCATCCGCAAGGTCACGCCGGGTGG
>CAIVAR010000090.1 GCA_903904005.1 uncultured Anaeromyxobacter sp. | reverse complement strand
CTCTGGAGCACCTTCCTCATCTCCGGCGCCCTGGCGGGCATCGCCGGGGCGCTCGAGGTGGCCGGCCCCATGGGGCAGCTCACCCCGCACGTCTCGCAGGGCTACGGGTTCGCCGCCATCATCGTCGCCTTCGTGGGGCGGCTCGACCCGATCGGCGCGGTGCTCGCGTCGCTGGTGCTGGCCACCTTCTCCATCGGCGGCGAGCTGGCCCAGTCCCGGCTCGGCCTGCCGTCGGCCATCACCGGCGTCTTCCAGGGCGTGCTGCTCCTCGCGCTCCTCGGGTGCGACACCCTCATCCAGTACCGGCCGCGCCGGGGGGCCCGATGAACGAGATCGCGCTCCTCGTCGCCGCCACCCTGGCCGCCGGCACGCCGCTCGCGCTCGCCGGGCTGGGACTGCTCGTGAACGAGCGGGCCGGGGTGGTGAACCTGGGCGCCGAGGGCATGATGGCCATCGCCGCCGTGACCGGGTTCGCGGCGGCCTACCTGACCGGCAGCGACTGGCTGGGCTTCGCCGCCGGGGCGGCGGCCGGGGCGGCGGCGGCCTCCATCTTCGGCTGGCTCGCGCTCTGGCTCTACACGAACCAGTACGCCACCGGCCTCGCCCTCTCCCTCTTCGGCGCCGGGTTCTCCGCCTTCGTGGGCACGGGCTACGTCGGCAAGAACCTGGAGCGCACGACGATCTCCGGCATCCCCGGGCTGCGCGACCTGCCGCTCCTCGGTCCGGCCCTCTTTCGCCAGCACGCCATGGTCTACCTGTCGATCGCCCTCATGGCGGCCATCGCCTGGTTCTTCTACCGGACCCGTGCCGGCCTGGTGCTCCGCTCGGTGGGCGAGGCCCCCGACTCGGCTCACGCGCTCGGCTACCCGGTGCGGCGCATCCGCATGGCCGCGGTGCTGGCGGGCGGTGCGCTCTGCGG
The DNA here is from genome assembly GCA_903904005.1 of uncultured Anaeromyxobacter sp. Taxonomy (GTDB): domain Bacteria; phylum Myxococcota; class Myxococcia; order Myxococcales; family Anaeromyxobacteraceae; genus CAIOAK01. The sequence continues at coordinate 3,894 of CAIVAR010000090.1, read as the reverse complement.
GGTGTCGGGGGCCTACCTGTCGATCATCTACGCGCCCATGTGGGTAGAGGGGATGATCGCCGGACGCGGCTGGATCGCGCTGGCGCTCACCGTCTTCGCCACCTGGCGGCCGGCGCGGGTGCTCCTCGGGGCCTACCTCTTCGGCGGCGTCACCATGCTCCAGCTCCACCTCCAGGGGATGGGCGTCCAGGTCCCGCTCCAGTTCATGAGCATGCTCCCCTACCTCTCCACCGTCGTCGTCCTCGTCGTCATCTCCCGCGATCCGCTCTGGATCCGGCTCAACATGCCCGCATCCCTGGGCAAGACGTTCCACCCCGGCTCGTGAAGTCCACCCGTCACCACCACCAAGGAGAAACAACGATGCAAGGTCGTTCCTGGATCCAGAACCTCACGCTCGCGGTCGTCGTGGCCTTCGGCCTCGCCGCCTGCGCCAAGAGCGAGCCGCCCAAGCCGGCGGCCCCCGCCCCGGCCCCGGTCGCCAAGGCCGAGCCGCTCAAGGTCGGCTTCATCTACGTCGGTCCCGTCGGCGACGCCGGCTGGACCTACGCCCACGACCTCGGCCGCAAGGCGGTCGAGGCCAAGTACGGCGACAAGGTGAAGACCAGCTTCGTCGAGAAGGTCGCCGAGGGTCCCGACGCCGAGCGCGTCATCCGCGACCTCGTCGCCCAGGGCAACAAGGTCATCTTCGCCACGTCCTTCGGCTTCGGCGACTCGATGGAGAAGGTCGCGAAGGACCACCCGGAGGTCTACTTCGAGCACGCCACCGGCTTCAAGACCGCCCCCAACCTCCGCAACTACGAGGGGCGCTTCTACGAGGACGCCTACCTCGCGGGCGTGCTCGCCGGCGCCGTGACCAAGAGCAACATCATCGGCTTCGTGGGCTCGTTCCCCATCCCCGAGGTGCTCCGCAACATCAACGCCTTCACCCTCGGCGCCCGCAGCGTGAACCCCAAGGTGAAGACCAAGGTGGTCTGGATCAGCGCCTGGTTCGATCCCTCGAAGGAGACCGAGGCGGCCCAGTCTCTCATCAACCAGGGCGCCGACGTGCTGCTCCAGAACACCGACTCCACCGCCGTGCTCCAGACCGCCGAGAAGAACGGCAAGTTCGCCTTCGGCTGGGATTCGGACATGAGCGCCTTCGCCCCCAAGGCCCACCTCGCCTCCTGCGCCCTCAACTGGGGTCCGTACTACGTGAAGGCCGTCGGCGACGTGCTCGACAAGACCTGGAAGGTCGAGAACACCAAGTGGGGCGTGAAGGAGGGGCTCACCGAGTTCGTGAAGGTGAACGACTCCGTCCCGCCGGCCGCCAAGGCCAAGCTCGACGAGGCCAAGGCCTTCCTCGTCGCCAACCCGGGCGCGGTCTACCGCGGCCCCATCAAGGACAACACCGGCAAGGAAGTGCTCGCCGCCGGCGTGGTGGGTGACGACAAGTTCAAGGGAGAGATGAACTTCTACGTCGAGGGCGTCGAGGGGAAGGTCCCGGCCGGCAAGTAGCCCCGGGCGACGTCGCGAAGCAACGGCGGGGGGTCGCGAGAGCGGCCCCCCGCTTCCTCATGGGTGTGCCGCTCAGCGCCCGCCGGTCCCGAACAGCCCCGCCGACGCGTCGATGAAGCGCTCGAACCCGGTGCCGTAGCGGGGCAGGTCCATGAACTCGGTGACGAAGCGCCGGTCCCGCTGCGCGTAGTCGGGGCAGAGGAAGGGGTGCTCGTGCACCCCGAGCGGGAGCTCCTCCACCCGCACGCCGGTGTCGCGGTGGAGCCCCTGCAGCGTGTTCAGCATGGCCGGCGCCGGGATGACCTCGTCGGCCGAGTTGGAGATGGCGAGCAGCCGCGGCGCGAGATCCCGCAGCCGCGTCTCGAGGCGTCCCCGCTCCGGCTCGTCGCCGCAGAGCGCGCGGAACCAGCGCCCCAGCTCGTGCTCCCGGAGCCAGTGGCCGAGGCGCGGGTTGGCGAGACGGCCGGTGAAGCGGACGTAGAGCTTCATCAGCGACACCTCGCAGGCGTGGTCGATGATGAAGCGGGAGGACATGTTGGTGGCCCGCAGCGCCGCGCCGCTCTCGAAGATCACCGCCCGGCTGTCCCCGAGCAGACCCCCCTCGTCGAGCAGCAGGAGCCCGAGCGCCAGGTACCCGCCGATCGAGTAGCCGAGCAGGTCGATGCGGGCCTCGGGGTGGACGTGGGGGTGGCGCCCCTCCCGCACCTCCCGGACCAGGTCGAGGACGTCGCCGTAGGACTGGAGCCCGCCCCAGAAGAGCCGCTCCGGGTAGGCGTCGAGCCGATCGCTGATCACGCAGTTGAAGGGATGGGCGTCCTCGTTGCGGGGCAGCGCGCGGCGCCGGGAGAGGTGCCCCTCGATCTCCCGCCCCCAGCGGGGCAGCACGCGGTTCACGTGGAAGGAGAGGGGGTAGAGGGCCACCGCGGCGCCGGTGGCGCGCCACAGCTGGTAGGCCCAGGGCACGTACTTGGTGAAGCTCCGCTCGTTCAGGCCGTGGAGGAGGACCACGAGGTGCCGGGCCCGGTCCTTCCCGGCGCCCCGGGCGCGCAGCAGCGGATAGCGGAAGTCGAGGTTCTCGGCGATGTCGCAGTCGGCCGGGGCGTCGTCGATGCGCTCGGCCGGGAAGTCGATGCCGTGCTCCTCGCACCGGTAGCCATCCCTCCCGAGCAGGTGGTGGCCGTGGCGCGAGCGGACGGAGAGGAAGAAGACCTCGGCGCCCAGGTCGGGGAAGTCCATCGGCTCGCCGTTGGTCCAGATGGCGCGGCGCCGGATGGCATGGGCGATGGCCCGGTAGCTCGGATGTTCCACGCTCGATCGGAGATACCACGGCGCGGCGGGCGCCGGCCATCGGGCCCTCCCGCCCCGTGACACCCGGCCCCGGCCGTGGCAGCCTCCTCGCCGATGCGATCTCCCCGGACCCCGGGCTCCCGGGCAGGAACGGTGCTCGCCGCGGCGCTCGTCGCCCTGCACGCAGGGCTCGCCCTCCACCAGGCCGGGCTCCAGTCCGCCACCTACGACGAGCCCTACTACGCGACCTCGGGCTGGGCGCTGCTCGCCGGGGGGAAGCCCGGGCTCAACCCCGAGCATCCACCCGCGGTGAAGCTGTGGCTCGGGGCCTCCTGGCTCGGGGCCGGGCTTCCCCCGCCCGCCGCCGTCCCCGGGTTCGCCGCGGCCGACCAGTGGACCTTCGGCCCGCGCGCCCTCTACCGCGACCCGGCCCGGGCGCCGGCCCTGCTCTGGCGGGCCCGGGCCTCGGTGGTGCTCCTCTCCGTGTTCCTCGCCCTGGGGGTGCTGCTCGCGGCGCGCCGGGCCTTCGGCGGGGCGGCGGGGCTGTTGGCGCTGGCGCTCTACGCGCTCGACCCGCTCGTGCTGGCCCACGCCGGGCTCGCGACCCTCGACCTGGGGGCCACGGCGGCCATCTTCGCGGCAGTGTCGCTCTCCTGGGTGGCGCTCGACACCGGGAGGGCGCTCCACCTGGCGCTCGCCGCCGCCTCGGTCGGCCTGGCCCTGGCGGCGAAGGGGACGGGCATCTTGGTGGTGCCGGTCCTCGGGCTGCTCGCGCTCGCGCCCGCGGTACGGCGTGGGGGGGCGGCGCCCGGGGAGCTCCGCCGGCGGGCGCTCGGCGCGTTCTGGATCGCGGCTGGCGGCGCAGTCGCCCTGGCGGTCGTCTGCCTTCCGGAGGGACCGGTCGCCTGGTGGCGGGCCCTCGAGCTGCAGCGCGAGCACGCCCGGGTGGGGCACGCCACCTGGATGCTCGGAAAGCAGTCCATGCAGTGCTGGGCCTGGTTCTTCCCCCTGGCCTGGCTGGTGAAGACCCCCATCGCGCTCCTCCTCGCCACCGGCGCCGGCGTCCTCCTCGTGGCCTCGCGGATCCGCCGCACGCCCGAGGTGGCGGTGATG
>CAIVAR010000089.1 GCA_903904005.1 uncultured Anaeromyxobacter sp. | reverse complement strand
TTCGACGACAACAACGTCGTCATCCCGATCTACGTGATCGAGGAGATCGACAACTTCAAGCGGGACCTCTCCAGCCTGGGGCGCAACGCCCGGGCGGTGGCCAGGAGCCTCGACGACTTCCGCGCCCAGGGACGCCTGAAGGAGGGCGTGCCCATCGGGACGGGGAAGGGGACGGTCCGCGTCCTGTTCACCGACCGTCAATTGCCCCCGGAGCTGCGCAACGGCCACTCCACCACCGACGATCGCATCCTGGCGGTGGCCCTCGACATCTCCCAGCGGGAGCGGGAGCTGCCCGCGGTCTTCGTGTCGAAGGACACGAACCTGCGCATCCGCGCCGACGCCATGGGGCTCACCACCGAGGACTACGACGTGGAGGGCGTCGACCTCGACGAGCTCTGGAGCGGCGTGGCCGAGGTGGTGGTCGAGGCCGAGGCGGTGAACCAGTTCTACGCCCAGGGCGAGGTGCCGATCGCCCCCGGGACCCCGCCGCCGCCGCCCAACGAGTTCGTCGTCCTGCGCGACCGGGACAACCCCCAGCACAGCGCGGTGGGGAAGTTCAGCGCGCCTCGCCAGGCCTACGTCCCGCTCATCAAGCTCCCCAAGGAGGGGATCTGGGGCATCCGGCCGCGCAACAAGGAGCAGTCCTTCGCCCTCGATCTCCTGATGAACGACGAGATCCGGCTCATCACCATCGTGGGCAAGGCCGGCACCGGGAAGACCCTTCTCGCCATCGCCGCCGGGCTCCACAAGACGATGGAGGAGTCGGCCTACCAGAAGCTGCTCGTCTCGCGCCCCATCTTCCCGCTGGGGCGGGACATCGGCTACCTGCCCGGCTCGGTCGAGGAGAAGCTCAACCCCTGGATGCAGCCCATCTTCGACAACGTCGAGTACCTCATGAACCTGTCCCGCTCCGAGAAGAAGCTGGGGCGCGGGTACCACGAGCTCGTCGACCTGGGCATCCTGGAGATCGAGCCGCTCACCTACATCCGCGGCCGGTCGATCCCCAACCAGTTCATGATCGTCGACGAGGCGCAGAACCTCACGCCGCACGAGGTGAAGACCATCGTCACCCGCGTGGGCGACGGCACCAAGATCGTCCTCACCGGCGACCCCTACCAGATCGACAACCCCTACGTGGACCAGACCAACAACGGCCTCGTCCACGTGGTGAACCGGTTCAAGAACGAGAAGCTGGCCGCCCACGTGACGATGTCGAAGGGGGAGCGTTCGCCGCTGGCCGAGCTGGCGGCGAACCTGCTCTAGGAGGCGGTCACGGCGGACGGTCCGATCGGCGCTCCAGGGCGACCCGCGGATCCTCTGGCAGCTCCAGCGGTGGGTGCTCCGGCTTCCGCCGGTCCTCGTCACGCCGCGGGTGCGAGTGGGATGCCGCGGGCGCCTTCCGAGTAGTCGAGCAGCTCCACGCTGCGCCGGGCGATCCCGAGCGTCACCTGTTCTCGGTGCCCCTCGGCGTCACCGCCCACCTGGAAGGGGACCGGGCGGTCGAAGTTCATCTCCACCTGGTCGGCCTCGAAATCGAGCAGGCCGGGGTGCTGGAACTCGCCGCTGAAGATCTGGCGCGCGTGCAGGACGAGCGATGGCACGGGGATCCGGGTGGCCACGCGGACCTGGAGCATCCCGGCGCGGCGCCCCGCGAAGGGGAAGGCCCGGAGCTTGAAGCCGTAGTAGGGGACCGTGCTCCCGGCGGCCATCATGCAGGGACCGGCGTAGAGCAGTTCGCCGGTCCCGATGGCGCGGCCGACCCGCTCGCCGGCGGCGTCGAGCCGCCAGGCCGCCGTCCCGGTGTTGACGATCTCGCAGTAGGCGGGCGCCCGCTGGAGCAGTTGCCGGGGGACGGTGCGCAGCGCGATGGCGAGGCCGTAGCCCCGTAGCCCCGACGTGAGCCGCCCTGCCTTTCGCCCCAGCCGGTTGCGCAGCCAGTGGTAGTCGTTCAGCGCGGCGGCATCGATGCCCACCCCGGCGAACGGCGTACGCCGCCCCTCGCAGGTGACGAGGTCGAGCCTGCGTCCCGGAAGGACCTCGCCGGAGAGGTGGCGTCGCAGGTCGTCCATGGGGCGGCCGGCCCCGACCATCTCGGCCACGGCGTTGCCGGTGCCGAGCGCGAGGACCCCGAAACGGGGCGTGGGGGCGGAGTGGGTCTCGGCCCGGTCGAGGATGTGGTTCACCCAGGAGACGAACGTCCCGTCGCCGCCGCCGGTGAAGACCGTGCGGAAGCCGCGCGAGACCACGGCGTCGGCGATGTGGTGGGCCTCGTCGCGGTCCCGGGAGAAGAAGAGGCTCTCCGCCGGGACGAGCCCCGACAGGGCATCACGGACGCGGGTGCTCACCTGCTTCGCGTTGGCGTTGAGCAGGACGGCCGTGTGCTCTGGGGCGTGGCGCGTGGAGTGGGCCTGGAGCATCGAGTCCCCTGTTCGAGGGTATGACGACGACGTCGCAGCGCTATCGAGCAAGCCGGATGCCACACTGCGTCGACGGGAAAAGTGACGGAAAATCAACGAATGGATGTCGAGAGGGAGGCGGCTGGACGCCCCGGATCGGGTAGAAAAGGTTCCAGACCGCGAAGCCGGCTACGCACCCGGGAGGGACGGCCGGCCCCCCCGGGGGGTTCCCCCACGAAGTGGCTGGCTACCGTTTGACTCGTCCCGCCGAGTACTTAGCCTCACCTCCACAAGGGAGGATTCCACACAATGGGCAAGATCATCGGCATCGACCTGGGCACCACGAACTCCGTGGTCTCGGTGATGGAGGGCAAGGACCCCGTCGTCATCACGAACGAGGAGGGCTCCCGCATCACCCCGTCGGTCGTGGCCTACCTGAAGGACGGAGAGCGGCTGGTCGGCCAGGTGGCGAAGCGCCAGGCCATCACCAACCCCGAGCGGACCGTTTACAGCATCAAGCGGTTCATGGGGCGCCGGTTCGACGAGGTCCAGGAGGAGAGCAAGCGGGTCCCGTACAAGGTCATGGCCGGACCCGCCGGCGACGTCCGGATCGACATCGACGGGAAGCCGCTCAGCCCGCCCGAGATCAGCGCGCAGATCCTGCTCAAGCTGAAGCGGGCCGCCGAGAACTACCTGGGCGAGAAGGTCACCGACGCCGTGATCACGGTGCCGGCCTACTTCAACGACGCCCAGCGCCAGGCCACCAAGGACGCCGGGGAGATCGCCGGCCTGAACGTCCGGCGCATCATCAACGAGCCCACCGCGGCGGCGCTCGCCTACGGCCTCGACAAGAAGTCCAACGAGAAGATCGCCGTCTACGACTTCGGCGGCGGCACCTTCGACATCTCCATCCTCGAGGTGGGCGACAAGGTGGTCGAGGTGCTCGCCACCAACGGCGACACCCACCTCGGCGGCGACAACATCGACCTGGTGATCATCGACTGGCTGATCGCCGAGTTCAAGCGCGACACCGGCATCGACGTCTCGAAGGACAAGATGGTGCTGCAGCGGCTCAAGGACGCGGCCGAGAAGGCCAAGATCGAGCTCTCCTCCACCATGGAGACCGAGGTGAACCTGCCGTTCCTCACCGCCGACCAGACCGGCCCCAAGCACCTCGCGGTGAAGCTCACCCGGGCCAAGCTGGAGCAACTGGTGGCTCCGCTGGTGGACCGCTCCATCGAGCCGGTGAAGAAGGCGCTCGCCGACGCCGGGCTCACCCCCGACAAGATCGACGAGGTGGTGATGGTGGGCGGTCAGACCCGCATGCCCCTCATCGTCGAGACGGTGAAGAAGTACTTCGGCAAGGAGCCGAACAAGACCGTCAACCCCGACGAGGTGGTGAGCGTGGGCGCGGCCGTGCAGGGCGGCGTGCTCTCCGGCGACGTGAAGGACATCCTGCTCCTCGACGTCACCCCGCTGTCGCTCGGCGTGGAGACCCTGGGCGGCGTGATGACCAAGCTCATCGACCGCAACACCACCATCCCGGCGCGGAAGTCGGAGACCTTCTCCACCGCCTCGGACAGCCAGACCTCGGTCGAGGTCCACGTGCTCCAGGGCGAGCGCGAGATGGCGCGCGACAACCGCACGCTGGGTCGCTTCCACCTGGAGGGCATCCCCCCCGCGCCCCGTGGCCTCCCGCAGATCGAGGTCACCTTCGACATCGACGCCAACGGCATCCTGAACGTGGCCGCCAAGGACAAGGCCACCGGCAAGGAGCAGAAGGTCACCATCACCCAGTCCTCGGGGCTCTCCAAGGACGAGGTCGACAAGATGGTGAACGACGCCCGCTCCCACGAGGCCGAGGACAAGAAGCGGCGCGAGGAGGTCGAGGTGAAGAACCGCCTCGAGAACCTCGCCTACCAGACCGAGAAGCACCTCAAGGAGAACAAGGAGAAGCTCTCCGCCGCGACGGTCACCGAGGTCGAGGCGCTCGTGCAGGAGGCCCACCGGGTCCGCGAGCGCGGCGCTCCGGAGGAGGTCAAGGGGGCGCTCGAGAAGCTCGAGAAGGCCAGCCACAAGCTGGCCGAGGAGCTCTACAAGGCGGCCGGAACGCCTCCCGCCGAGGGGGCCGGTCCAGCCCCCGGGGGCGCCCAGGCGCCCCAGCCCGAGAAGAAGGGCGGGGACGACGTCGTCGACGCGGAGTTCAAGCAGGTCTAGCAGCGCCACCATCGTCGCGATGCACGTCACGGTCCTCTCCCGCTCGGCCGCCATCTTCACCACCCGGCGGATCGTCGAGGCCGCCCGCGCCCGTGGACACGTGGCGCGGGTGGTCGATCCGCTCCAGGTGGAGATGCGGCTGGGCCGGGCGGGGCCGGAGCTCTTCCACCGCGGCGCGCACTTCCCCGCCACCGACGTGGGGGTGCCGCGCATCGCCCCGTCCATCAGCCAGTACGGTCTCGCGGTGGTGAACCACCTGCAGCTCCTCGGGCTGCCGGTGCTGAACGGCGCGCCGGCCATCGGGCTGGCCCGCAACAAGATGCGGGTCCTGCAGCTCCTCTCGGCGAGCGGCGTGAAGGTTCCGCGCACCGTCATGGCCTCCGAGCCGTCCGGATTGCGGGAGATGGTCCGCCACGTCGGCGGGCTGCCCGTGCTGGTGAAGCTTCTCCGCGGCAACGAGCGGACGGGCGTCATCGTCTGCGAGACGCGGCAGGCCCTCGAGTCGGCGCTGGAGGCCATTCTGCGGCTGGGCCAGAACACCATGGTGCAGCAGTACGTGCGCGGTCGCCGGGGTGGGGACCTGCGGGCCTTCGTGGTCGGGGGGCGGGCCGTCGCGGCGCTGCGCCGCCGTCCCCGGGTCGGGCGTCTCTCCCGCAACCTGGGGCAGGGGGCCCGCTTCGAGCGGGCCGACCTCGATCCCGAAGCCGAGCGCGCCGCCGTCGCGGCGGCCGCGGTCATCGGCCTCGAGGTCTGCGCCGTCGACATGCTCGACGCGCCCGGCGGGGCACGGGTCTTCGAGGTGCACAGCTCGCCGGGGATCCGCGAGGCCGAGGAGGCCTGCGGCGTCGACGTCGCGGGAGCCATCGTCGAGCGGGCCGCCGAGCTGGTGGGCGCGCCGCCGGTGGCCCGAGGGCGGGGGAAGGGGCGGAAGGTCGCCCGTCGGCCCTCCTGACGGGGCCTGAATCCCCGGTCGTCCCGCCTCGTCCCTGCTATACCCGCCGGGAAACCCGCTGAAGGAGGTCCCGTGTCCCGATTCGCCGCTGGCGCCCTCGCCGCCCTGCTCGCGTTGCCCGCCCTGGCCGGCAGCGACGGATCGAACGTCGCGAGCACCTACAAGGTGGTCACCGACGGCTCGTCCCGGTCCCTCGAGGTCGGCAAGAAGGGGAAGGTCGTCGTCGACGTGGTGCCCCTGGAGAAGGGCATCCACGTGAACCGGGAGTTTCCCCTCAAGTACAAGGTGGTGCCCTCGGCCGGACTGAAGGTCGACAAGCTCGAGTGGAAGCGCGAGGACGCGGTCGACCCCAAGGCGGAGAACCCGACCTTCCAGATCCCGGTGACGGCGATCGCGAAGGGGGCCCAGTCGGTGGCGGTCCAGATGCGCTTCGCCATCTGCAGCGACGCCTGGTGCGTCCCGCAGAACAAGACGGTCACCGTCGCCATCGACGTGAAGTGAGGACCCGGTGCGCGTCGTCTACGGCATGAACCCGGTCCGTGAGCTCCTTCGGTCCGGGGCCGACGGGGTGAGCGAGCTCTGGCTGGCCGACGGCGGGGACCGCGTCCGGGCCTTCGCCGACCTCGAGCGGGTGGCCCGGGAACGAGGCGCCAAGGTGCACACCGCACCCCGGACCAGGCTCGACCGGCTGGCCGGGGTCACCCACCACCAGGGGATCGTGGCCGTCGTCGCCGACTACCGCTACCGGGAGGTCGACGAGATCCTGGCCATCGCCGCCGGGTCGGGGCGTCCACCCCTGCTCGTTCTGCTCGACGGGGTCGAGGACCCCCACAACCTCGGAGCCATCGTCCGGTCGGCCCACGCGCTCGGGGCCCACGGGGTGGTGATGCCACGGGACCGGGCTGCCGGGGTGACCCCTTCGGCGGCCAAGGCCTCGGCGGGAGCCGTGGAGCACATGGCCATCGCACAGGTCACCAACCTGGTCCGGTGCATCGAGGAGCTCCGCGAGGCGGGGATCTGGACGGTCGCCGCGGTTCCGGACGGGGAGCAGGAGCTGGCCTCGGTCGATCTGCGGGGGCCGATCGCCCTCGTCCTGGGGGGTGAGGGGCAGGGGATCCGCCCGCTCGTGCGGAAGAACTGCGACCACGCCGTCCACATCCCGATGCTCGGCCGGGTGGGGAGCCTGAATGCCTCGGCGGCGGCTGCCATCACCCTCTATGAAGCAGCGCGTCAGCGCGCCGAAAGCCCAGCGAAGAACCGGCCTTGACATCCCAGGGGTCGTCTTGTACAAGACCCCGCTCCGACGCCGGGAAGGGTGTCCCTCGCGCCGGATGGCCAGAGCCGAAACTTCTGGGGATTCGCTGGCGTAGCTCAGTTGGCAGAGCAGCTGCCTTGTAAGCAGCAGGTCGCGGGTTCGAATCCCACCGCCAGCTCCAGCTGGCTTGTCGCATCGATCGTCGTGGTCCGAGGTTCGAAGTGGTCAAGGAGGGGTTCCCGAGCGGCCAAAGGGAGCAGACTGTAAATCTGCCGGCTTACGCCTTCGGTGGTTCAAATCCACCCCCCTCCACATCCAGGAGAACGAGGTACGCGGGAATAGCTCAGTTGGTAGAGCGTCAGCCTTCCAAGCTGAATGTCGAGGGTTCGAATCCCTTTTCCCGCTCCAGCCCGCAAGGAATACGAAGCAGAGAAGAAAGGCCCTCTTAGCTCAGTCGGTAGAGCGCGTCCTTGGTAAGGACGAGGTCTCCAGTTCAATCCTGGAAGAGGGCTCCAGCATCTCTCAAGTGAGGACGGAGAACCATGGCCGGCAACAGAACGATCATCACGCTCGAGTGCACGACCTGCAAGGAGCGGAATTACAGCACCACGAAGAACAAGAAGAAGACCCAGGACAAGCTCGCGCGTTCCAAGTTCTGCCCGCGCTGCCGCAAGCACGCGACGCACAAGGAAACGAAGTAGTCCTGGTACCGGGATTTCGAAGGCCAGTAGCTCGAACGGTAGAGCAGCGGTCTCCAAAACCGCGGGTTGGGGGTTCGAATCCCTCCTGGCCTGCCAGTTGAGCGGAAGGGCAGCATGGACAAGGGACCTGGCGTCGAGCCAAAGCGAATCGTCGCGATCTTCTACTTCTTCGCGGCGGTAGTCGTCGGGATCTTCCTCGAGAAGATCCTGGCGCTCGCCCTCTCGTACGCACGCCTCAACGACGTCGCCGTCCTGGGTGAGGACTGGACCCTGTCCACCCTCCTCGGGTACGGCATCGCCGCCGTCCTGGCCGTTCTCGCCTGGCGTTCGCCGCGGGTCAACGCGGTGTCGATGCAGGTCGCACAGGAGCTGGAGCGTGTCTCGTGGCCGAGCCTGCGGGAGACGCGGGCCTCCACGGTGGCGGTGGTGGTCTTCACCTTCGTGGCAGCGTTCCTGCTCGGGATCTTCGACCTGGTCTGGTCGCGGCTCTCTTCGCTGGTCTACTAGCAGGCACCGGGCGCTGGTCGCCCGGAGACGGCGCCCTGGCGTCGGGAGAACGAGACAATGGCGAAGAAGTGGTACGCGGTGCACACCTATTCGGGCTTCGAGAACAAGGTGAAGAAGTCGCTCGAGGAGCGCGTGCGCCAGGAAGACCTGCAGGAGAGCTTCGGGGAGATCCTCATCCCCATGGAGCAGGTCGTCGAGATGGTGAAGGGGGAGAAGAAGACCTCCAAGCGGAAGTTCTTCCCCGGCTACGTGCTCGTCCAGATGGAGATGGACGACCGCACCTGGCATCTCGTCAAGGGCACCGCCAAGGTCACCGGCTTCGTGGGAAGCGCCAAGATCCCCAAGGACGTCCCGGCCATCACCGACGTCGAGGTGGCCCGCCTCACCAGCCAGATCTCCGACGGCACGCTGAAGCCCAAGCCCAAGGTCCAGTTCGAGGAGGGTGACCAGGTCCGCGTCACCGACGGCCCGTTCTCGAACTTCAACGGCACGGTGGAAGAGGTCAAGCCCGACAAGGGCAAGGTCCGCGTCCTCGTTTCCATCTTCGGCCGGGCCACCCCGGTCGAGCTCGATTTCATGCAGGTGGAGAAAACGTAGCGGCGGCTTCAGCCGCCGCAAGAGCCACACCGAGGCGACGTCGCATCATCGGAGCCGCCTCGCGCAGTCCGAAGCCGCCGTACCCGCAGTTCACAGAGCGTGGAAGGGCTCGCCGCCCGGAAGACCACGCAGGGCCAGCCGCACCGGCCCGGAAGGATGACGAGGCATGAAGAAGATCACAGGGCAGATCAAGCTGCAGATCCCGGCTGGCAAGGCCAACCCGGCGCCCCCGGTGGGCCCGGCGCTCGGCCAGCACGGCGTGAACATCATGGAGTTCTGCAAGCAGTTCAACGCGGCGACCCAGGCGCAGGCGAAGGAAGCGCTCATCATCCCGGTGATCATCACGGTCTACCAGGATCGCTCCTTCAGCTTCATCCTGAAGACGCCGCCGGCCTCGATCCTGCTGAAGAAGGCGGCCGGACTGCACACCGAGAAGAAGAAGGGCAGCGGCGCGCACGCCCCGGGCAAGGAGAAGGTCGGGAAGGTCTCGCGCACGCAGCTCGAGCAGATCGCCAAGATGAAGATGCAGGACATGACGGCGGGGAGCCTCGAGGCCGCGATGCGGACCGTCGAGGGCACCGCCCGGTCCATGGGCATCGAGATCGTCGGTTAGGCCGGGAGAGAACGCACATGGCGCACATCGGAAAGAAGTTCAAGAAGGTCTCGGACGAGGTCGACCGCAACAAGCGCTACAAGCTCGACGACGCGCTTTCGCTGGTGAAGAAGACCGCGGTCCGCAAGTTCGACGAGTCGGTGGACGCCGCCATCAACCTGGGCGTCGATCCCAAGCACGCCGACCAGGTGGTCCGTGGCGCGGTGGTGCTGCCCCACGGCATGGGCAAGGCCATCAAGCTGGCGGTCTTCGCGAAGGGTGACAAGGCCCGCGAGGCCACCGAGGCCGGGGCCGACATCGTCGGCGCCGAGGACCTGGCCGAGAGGATCCAGGGCGGCTTCATGGACTTCGACAAGGTCATCGCCACCCCCGACATGATGGGCGTGGTGGGCCGCCTCGGAAAGGTGCTCGGCCCCCGCGGCCTCATGCCCAACCCGAAGGTGGGTACGGTCAGCGCCGACGTGGCCCGCGCGGTCCGGGAGCAGAAGGCCGGCAAGGTGGAGTTCCGGGTCGAGAAGGCGGGGATCGTCCACGTCCCGTTCGGCAAGGCCTCCTTCACCCCCGAGAAGCTGAAGGACAACTTCAACGCCATCATGGAGATCATCTTCAAGGCCCGTCCCCAGACGGCCAAGGGTGTCTACCTCAAGGGCGTCACCGTGAGCACGACCATGGGCCCGGGCATCAAGCTCGACCCCGCCGAGCTCAGCGCCCACCACACGGCGGCCTAAGGAGCACGAATTTCCAGGCTTGCCCGGCGGCAGTGCGCCACCGGGTGTTTCCTGGTCCAAGACAGCGGGCCCTCCCGTCCCCGGGTGCGAGAAGCAGAAGGGGCAGGGAGGCCAAGCGGGCGAAGCGAGCCCGACCCGCCGAGACGGGAAGTTGCTTTAGCAGCGTCCCCTGCTTGGCCAGGGGGTCGACGTACCGAAGTCCGGTCCGTGGCCCACACAACGCCGAGCCGCATCGCGGCCGGCCGGGAAGGAAGTGAGAACACTTGAACCGGACGGAAAAAGAAGCAGTCATCGACCAGCTGCACGCCAAGATGGTGAAGGCCAAGGCCGCCATCCTGGCCGAGCCCAGGGGGCTCAACGTGGCGACGGTCACCGAGCTTCGCAGGAAGTGCCGTGAAGCGAAGGTGGAGTACCGCATCGTCAAGAACACGCTGGCCATCCGTGCCGCCAAGGGCACGGACCTCGAGCAGCTGTCCAAGAACTTCGTCGGTCCGACCGCGCTCGTCATGTCCTACGACGACGTGATCGCCCCGGCGAAGATCCTCGCCGACTTCGCCAAGGACCGTGAGAACTTCACGCTCCGCGTGGGCGTGGTGCAGGGACAGGTCATCGACGCCAAGGCCATCCTGGCCCTCGCCAAGTTGCCCGGGATACTCGAGCTGCGGTCGAGGATCGCGGGCGTCATCGCGCAGCCCGCAACGAAGCTCGTGCGGATGCTCGCGGCCCCGGGCCAGCAGCTGGCCCAGGTCATCGGCGCGCGCAAGGAACAGCTGGAGAAGCAGGCTTCTTAAACGGTACGTGAACCCGCCCGCGCGGAAGCGTGGGCACGGACGCGGGGCGCGAGAAACGCCCCCAGAGAAAAGGATATCGAAGTCATGGCAGACCTGAACGCAATCGTGGAGCAGCTGTCCGGCCTCACCGTCCTCGAGGCGGCCGAGCTCGTGAAGACCCTCGAGACCAAGTGGGGCGTCAGCGCCGCCGCTGCCCCGGTGATGATGGCCGGTGGTGGCGCCGCCGCCGCCGCTCCGGTCGAGGAGAAGACCGAGTTCAACGTCGTCCTCATGGACGCCGGAGCCAACAAGATCAACACCATCAAGGAAGTCCGCGCCATCACCGGCCTGGGCCTGAAGGAGGCCAAGGACCTGGTCGAGGGGGCCCCCAAGGAGGTCAAGACGGGGATTCCCAAGGCCGAGGCCGAGGAGGTCAAGAAGAAGCTCGAGGCCGCCGGGGCCAAGGTCGAGATCAAGTAATCCGTGTGGCGGGTAGGGGGGCGGGCTGGCCAGGGGCCGGCTCGCTCCTTCCACCCGGGACGGGAGTTTTGACACGGAGGGCCATCGTGGTTAATACCCACCGAACCCCCCATGTCCATCCCCGTCCCCCGGCCTAGCGGCCGGGCATGAAGTCATGAGCCGGCCCTTGGGCCGGCTTGTAGTGCTTGTGACGAGACTCCTTCCGGGGAAAGAGGAACCAGCTCGATGGCGCCGACGATCCAGAACAATTTCCGGGCCCGCAAGAACTTCGGGAAGATCCAGAAGGTTGCGGACATCCCCAACCTCATCGCCATCCAGAAGAGTTCCTACGACAAGTTCCTGCAGGCCGAGGTGCCGCCCGAGAAGAGGGACGACACCGGGCTCCAGGGCGTCTTCAAGTCGGTCTTCCCGATCAAGGACTTCAACGAGACGAGCTCGCTCGAGTTCGTGAGCTACCACCTCGAGAAGCCCAAGTACGACGTCGACGAGTGCCACCAGCGGGGGATGACCTTCTCCGCGCCCATCAAGGTCGTCGTCCGTCTCGTGGTCTGGGACAAGGACGAGGAGACCGGCGCCCAGTCCATCCGCGACGTGAAGGAGCAGGAGGTCTACTTCGGCGAGATCCCGCTGATGACGGACAACGGCACCTTCATCATCAACGGCACCGAGCGCGTCGTCGTCAGCCAGCTGCACCGCAGCCCGGGCGCCTTCTTCGACCACGACAAGGGCAAGAGCCACTCGTCGGGGAAGATTCTCTACAACGCCCGCATCATCCCGTACCGCGGCTCCTGGATCGACTTCGAGTTCGACCACAAGGACATGCTGTACGTGCGCATCGACCGGCGCCGCAAGCTGCCGGCCACCGTGCTGCTCCGCGCCATCGGCTCGGTTCCGGACACGGCCAAGAAGGACCCCATCGACTTCCGCGGAACGTCGGAGGAGATCCTCAAGTACTACTACGACACCGAGACGATCCGGGTCGAGGGGAAGGCCAAGTACGAGCGCGACGTGGTGCCCGACCTGCTCAAGGGGCAGCGCGCCACCCGCGACATCAAGGATCCCCGCACCGGCGAGGTGGTGGTCAAGAAGAACCGCAAGTTCTCCGAGGGGGCCATCAAGAAGCTGGTGGCCGCCAAGGTGAAGACGCTGCCCATCGAGCCCGAGGAGGTCTACCTCAAGTACTCGGCCGAGGACGTCGTCGACGAGTCGACCGGAGAGGTCCTGCTCGAGGTGAACGAGCAGGTCACCGAGGACAAGGTCGAGGAGCTGCGCAAGCGCGGCATCGGCGCGTTCAAGGTGCTCTTCATCGACGGCCTGAACGTGCTGCCGTCGCTGCGCGACACCCTGGTGACCGACAAGGTGGCCTCCCCCGAGGAGGCGGTCATGGAGATCTACCGGCGCCTGCGCCCGGGCGATCCTCCGACCCCGGACACCGCGGCATCCCTCTTCCACAACCTCTTCTTCAACCCGGAGCGCTACGACCTCTCCAAGGTCGGCCGCCTCAAGCTCAACTACAAGTTCGGGATGGAGGAGCCGCTCGACAACCAGGTCCTCACCAAGCGCGACATCCTCGAGGTGGTCCGCTTCCTCATCGACCTGAAGAACGGCTCGAAGGAGCGGGACATCGACGACATCGACCACCTCGGCAACCGGCGCGTGCGCGCGGTGGGCGAGCTGCTCGAGAACCAGTACCGCATCGGTCTCGTCCGCATGGAGCGCGCCATCAAGGAGCGCATGAGCCTGCAGGAGATCGAGACGCTCATGCCGCACGACCTGATCAACGCCAAGCCGGTCACGGCGGTGATCAAGGAGTTCTTCGGCTCGTCCCAGCTCTCGCAGTTCATGGACCAGACGAACCCGCTCTCCGAGGTCACCCACAAGCGCCGCCTCTCCGCCCTCGGGCCCGGGGGCCTGACCCGCGAGCGCGCCGGCTTCGAGGTGCGCGACGTGCACCCGACGCACTACGGCCGCATCTGCCCCATCGAGACGCCGGAAGGGCCGAACATCGGCCTCATCGCCTCGCTCTCCACCTACGCCCGGGTGAACGAGTACGGCTTCGTCGAGACCCCGTACCGCAAGGTGGAGGAGGGGCGGGTCACCGGTGAGGTGCACTTCTACTCGGCCCTCGAGGAGGAGAAGCACACCATCGGGCAGGCCAACTCGGCGCTCGACAAGAAGGGCAACTTCACCAGCGCGGAGATCTCCTGCCGCAGGGGCGCGGAGTACGTCCAGGTCAAGCCCGGCGAGGTCGGGCTGATGGACGTGTCGCCCAACCAGCTGGTCTCGGTGGCCGCCGCGCTCGTGCCCTTCCTGGAGAACGACGACGCCAACCGCGCCCTCATGGGCTCGAACATGCAGCGCCAGGCGGTGCCCCTCATCCGCACCGAGGCCCCGCTCGTCGGCACCGGCATGGAGGCCATCGTGGCCCGCGACTCGGGCGTCACCGTGGTGGCCCGCCGCGACGGCGTCATCCAGTCGGTCGACGCCGGCCGCATCGTGGTGAAGGCCGACGTTCCCACCTCGGCCACCGACGTGGCCAACGAGGTGGACATCTACAACCTCATCAAGTTCCAGCGCTCCAACCAGAACACCTGCATCAACCAGAAGCCCATCGTGAAGCCGGGCGAGCGGGTGAAGAAGGGTGACGTCATCGGCGACGGGCCGGCCACCGAGATGGGCGAGCTCGCGCTCGGCCAGAACGTGGTCGTCGCCTTCATGCCCTGGCAGGGGTACAACTTCGAGGACTCCATCCTCCTCTCCGAGCGGCTCCTCAAGGAGGACGTCTACACGTCCGTCCACATCGAGGAGTTCGAGGCGGTCGCCCGCGACACCAAGCTGGGCAAGGAGGAGATCACCCGCGACATCCCCAACGTCGGCGAGGAGGCCCTGAAGGACCTCGACGAGGCGGGCATCATCCGCATCGGCGCCGAGGTCAAGCCGGGCGACATCCTGGTGGGCAAGATCACCCCCAAGGGCGAGACCCAGCTCTCCCCCGAGGAGAAGCTGCTCCGGGCCATCTTCGGCGAGAAGGCCGGCGACGTCCGCGACAGCTCGCTGCGGGTCCCCCCCGGGGTCTCGGGCACGGTGATCAACGCCAAGGTCTTCAGCCGCAAGGGCGTGGAGAAGGACGAGCGCGCCAAGGCCATCGAGGACACCGAGGAGGCGAAGCTCCTCAAGGACCAGAACGACGAGATCCGCATCATCCAGGACTCGGCCTTCCAGAAGATCCGCAAGCTGCTCTCCGGCAAGGAGGTCGCGGCGCGGCTGGTCGACGACAAGGGCGAGCAGCTCCTCAAGAAGGGCGACGCCCTCTCCGACGAGATCCTCGACACCGTCCCGCAGCGCTACTGGGGCGAGATCGCGGTGGCCGGCACCCAGGACGTGCAGGAGAAGGTGCGCAAGATCGTCGAGAACTTCGACGAGCAGCGCGAGCTCGTGAAGCTGCTCTTCGGGGAGAAGATCGGCCGCCTGAAGAAGGGCGACGAGCTGCCCCCCGGCGTCATCAAGATGGTGAAGGTCTACGTCGCCATCAAGCGCAAGCTGGCGGTGGGCGACAAGATGGCCGGCCGCCACGGCAACAAGGGCGTGGTCTCCCGCATCCTCCCCGAGGAGGACATGCCCTACCTGGAGGACGGCCGTCCGGTCGACATCGTCCTCAACCCGCTGGGCGTTCCCTCCCGCATGAACGTCGGCCAGATCCTGGAGACCCACCTCGGGTGGGGCGCCCGGAACATCGGCTGGCGCGTCGAGGAGATGCTCGAGAAGAAGTTCGGCGCCGACGTGATGCGCAAGTACATCAAGCGGGCCTTCGAGGGGGCGGGCGCGTCCAACGAGCGCATCGTCCAGATCATCGACGAGATCCCCGACAAGGAGGTCCCCAAGCTGGCGCAGAAGATGGTGCGCGGCATCTTCACGGCGAGCCCGGTGTTCGACGGCGCGCGGGAGGATGAGATCCGCTCCATGCTGACCCACGGGTCGGCCACCATGCAGTCGACGCTCTTCGACGGACGCACCGGCGAGGCCTTCGACCACGACGTCACCGTCGGCATCATGTACATGCTGAAGCTGCACCACCTGGTCGACGAGAAGATCCACGCCCGGTCCATCGGGCCCTACTCGCTCGTCACGCAGCAGCCGCTGGGCGGCAAGGCCCAGTTCGGCGGGCAGCGCCTGGGAGAGATGGAGGTCTGGGCCATGGAGGCCTACGGCGCCGCCTACTCGCTCCAGGAGTTCCTCACCGTGAAGTCCGACGACGTGGTCGGCCGCACCCGGATGTACGAGGCCATCGTCAAGGGCGAGAACACGCTGGAGTCGGGCCTGCCCGAGTCCTTCAACGTGCTCATCAAGGAACTGCAGAGCCTGGCGCTCGACGTCGACCTGATGGAAACGCCGGAGGCCGTGAAGGCCCGCGAGCAGGCCGACGCAGAGGCCGACCCGCTGGGTCTCTCCGCCCCCAAGAAGACCGCCTAGGCTCAGATGACCCGGAACCCGAACGCCGCATCGAGGGACGAGACGTGAAGGATATCTTCAATTTCTTCGAGAAGCCCAAGGACCCGACGTCGTTCTCCGCCATCCGCATCTCGCTGGCCAGCCCGGACAAGATCCGGCAGTGGTCGCACGGCGAGGTGAAGAAGCCGGAGACCATCAACTACCGCACCTTCAAGCCGGAGCGGGACGGCCTCTTCTGCGCCAAGATCTTCGGCCCGGTCAAGGACTACGAGTGTAATTGCGGCAAGTACAAGCGCATGAAGCACCGCGGCGTGGTCTGCGAGAAGTGCGGCGTCGAGGTCATCCAGAGCAAGGTGCGGCGCGAGCGGCTCGGCCACATCACCCTGGCCACCCCGGTGGCGCACATCTGGTTCCTCAAGTCGCTCCCCAGCCGCATCGGGAACCTGCTCGACATCACGCTGAAGGACCTCGAGAAGGTTCTTTACTGTGAGTCGTACATCGTCACCGACCCCAAGCAGACCACGCTGGTGCGCGGCGAGCTCCTCTCCGAGGACCGCTACCAGAAGCTGCGGGAGGAGATGGGCGAGGAGGCCTTCGACGCCGGCATGGGCGGCGAGGCGGTCCTGGCGCTGCTGCGCCACATCGAGGTGGTCAGCCTCTCCGACCAGCTCCGGGCCGAGATGAAGGAGGCCACCTCCGACGCCAAGCGCAAGAAGATCGCCAAGCGCCTCAAGGTGGTCGACGCCTTCCGCGAGTCGGGCAACAAGCCCGACTGGATGATGCTCGAGGTCATCCCGGTCATCCCGCCCGACCTGCGCCCGCTCGTCCCCCTGGACGGCGGCCGGTTCGCCACCTCCGACCTGAACGACCTCTACCGCCGCGTCATCAACCGGAACAACCGGTTGAAGCGGCTGATGGAACTGAACGCCCCGGACATCATCATCCGCAACGAGAAGCGGATGCTCCAGGAGGCGGTCGACGCCCTCTTCGACAACGGCCGGCGCGGCAAGACCATCACCGGCCCGAACAAGCGGCCGCTCAAGTCGCTGTCCGACATGCTGAAGGGAAAGCAGGGGCGCTTCCGCCAGAACCTGCTCGGCAAGCGCGT
>CAIVAR010000088.1 GCA_903904005.1 uncultured Anaeromyxobacter sp. | reverse complement strand
TTTCACGTCCGACTTAAAAGACCGCCTACGCGCGCTTTACGCCCAGTGATTCCGATTAACGCTTGCACCCTCCGTATTACCGCGGCTGCTGGCACGGAGTTAGCCGGTGCTTCCTTTGGAGGTACCGTCGTCGGACCGGATTGTTCACCCGACCCTTATTCGTCCCTCCCGACAGTGCTTTACGATCCGAAGACCTTCATCACACACGCGGCGTTGCTGCGTCAGGCTTTCGCCCATTGCGCAAGATTCCCCACTGCTGCCTCCCGTAGGAGTCTGGACCGTGTCTCAGTTCCAGTGTGGCTGATCGTCCTCTCAGACCAGCTACCCGTCGTAGCCTTGGTGGGCCATTACCCCGCCAACTAGCTGATGGGCCGCGGGCTCATCCAGAAGTGATAGCTTGTATACAGAGGCCACCTTTTCCCCCAGGAACCGAAGTCCCCGTGGTCTTATCCGGCATTAGCACCCCTTTCGGGGAGTTATTCCGGGCTTCAGGGCAGATTACCCACGTGTTACGCACCCGTGCGCCACGGTACTATCCCTTGCGGGAATTCCCGTTCGACTTGCATGTGTTAGGCACGCCGCCAGCGTTCGTTCTGAGCCAGGATCAAACTCTCCAATTAAGAGTTTGTTCCCTGCCCGGACCTCTTTCGAGGCCACGTGGCATGGTGTACTACGAATTATTTTGTTCACTCGCAGGAACGCGGTGATCCGCATTCCGTCGTAGGCTTGCTATTCAGTTTTCAAAGACCGAGCCTTACCCCCGGAAACGAGACCGAGTCTCGTATTCCGGCCCAGGACAGCTTCGGAGTCGCGAGGACAACCGTGCTTCGTCGAGGGGGGAGGCTTCTACATCAGCCCCCCGTTGCCGTCAAGAGGATATGCCGAAACGAATTCGGCACGCCTCGGTTACGGCGGCAGGGACCCGTAATATAGCCACGGTTCCCTGGGTGTCAAGCGAAGGATCCTCGGTTTCGAGGGTACCTCTGCCCGACCCTTCCACGGCCCAGACACTTTGGAAATCCCCTAGGGATTCCCGCGGTCTTTCGTGCGTCGCGAACGGCTATCGGCCTCGCGCCCGCCCCCGGAACCCCTGCCCTCTCAGGCCTGCGTTCCGTCCGTGGGGCGCGCTTTCTAGCGCCCTTTGACCGGACGTGTCAACACCCTTCGAGAAGAAAACTCCGGATCAGGGGATCCAGGCCGAGAGATCGGCCCGATCCATCCGGCAGGCCCGGGCGATCGGGGCCGCCGGATCCCCGTCCGCCCCGGCGCCGCCGACCCGGGCGGAGCGTGAAATGGCGACGAGCCGGGCCAGCGCCTCGTCGACCCGGTCGTTCACCACCAGGTAGGCGTAGCGGGAAGCCGCGCGGGCCACCTCGGTGCGGGCCGCGGCCAGGCGCATGCGGATGGCCGCGTCACTCTCGGTGGAACGGCCGCGCAGGCGCCGCTCCAGCTCCGCCGGAGATGGCGGGACGACCAGCACCGACACGGCGTCGGCGGGCCAGCGGTCGAGGATCTGGGCGCCGCCCTGCACGTCGATGTCGAAGACGGCGACGGTGCCGTCCCGCAGCGCCTCCTCCACCGTGGAGCGGAGCGTCCCGTACCGGCGCCCGTGCACCTCGGCCCACTCGGCGAAGTCCCCGGCGGCCACGCGCGCGGCGAACCCGTCCGGCGAGAGGAAATGGTAGTCGACGCCGTCGCGCTCGGCCCCGCGGGGCGGACGGGTGGTGGCCGAGATCGAGAACCGTGCACCAGGAGTGAATGAGACGAATCGCCTTGCCAGCGTGGTCTTTCCCGCGCCCGACGGTGCCGAGATCACGAGCAGCTGGCCACGGACCGACGGTTCACTCGACATTCTGGACCTGCTCCCGCATGCGCTCGATCTCGGCCTTGAGCGAGACCACCGCCGCCGCAGCCTCGGCGCTCTGCGACTTGGAGCCGACCGTGTTCGCCTCCCGGTGCATCTCCTGCACGAGGAAGTCCATCTTGCGACCGGCCGGCTCGCCCGAGGCGAGCAGGCCGCGCATCTGCCCCACGTGGCTGGCCAGGCGGGTGAGCTCCTCGGTGACGTCGGTGCGATCGGCGAAGAGCGCCACCTCGGTGGCGAGCCGGACCGGATCCGGCGCCAGCCCCCGCGACAGCTCGGCCACCCGTTCGTGGAGCCGGGCACGGTAGGTTTCCACGGAACGTGGCGACTGCTCGGCGAGCCGGGCCGCGATCCCCTCCACCACCCCGAGCCGCAGCTCGAGATCCCGCGCCAGCGCCACCCCCTCCCGCTCGCGCATGGCGAGGAGCGCGTCGAGCGCGCTGGCCAGCGCCGCCACCGACGCCGCGCGCGCCAGATCCAGGTTCACGGCCCGCTCCTCCAGCGAGACCACCCCGGCGGCGGAGAGCACCTCGGAGAGCGCCACCGGGCCCGCCAGCCCCAGCCGGGCGCGGAGGTCCTCGAAGGCCCGGGCGTACTCGGCGGCCAGGTCCGCGTCGACCCGGGGCATGAGCGCCCCCCGGGCGGCGGTCCGGCGCAGGGTGAACTCGATCCCTCCGCGGGCCAGACGGTCCTTCACCTGCCGGACGAGGTCGGTCTCGAGCGCACCCATCTCCCGGGGGAGACGGGCCTTCACCTCGCAGAACTTGTGGTTCACCGACCGGACCTCGGCCTCCACCACCTCGTCGGTGGCGGCGCCCCGGCCGGCGCCGAACCCGGTCATGCTGCGGATCATCCCTTGGACCTCGTTCCGGCGCCTGGAGTGGACCCCGCTCCGAGCAGGGCGCGCGCCTGGCGCTCCACGTCGTCGATCGAGAGCTCGGTCATGCAGCGGTGGTGCCCGAGCGGGCAGCGTTCCGGCCCGTGGTCGTGGCAGGGCGCGCAGTCGAGGGCGACGCGCGCCACCCGCTCCCGGTCGCCGAACACGTGCCGGGCCGGGTCGGTGGGGCCGAAGAGGAGCACCGTGGGGCATCCCAGGGCCCGGGCGCAGTGGACGAGCCCGGTGTCCCCGCCCACCACGAGGTCGCAGCGGGCGAGCAGTGCGAGCGCCTCGGCGATGGAGTTGCCGGTGGTGTCGAGCACGGGAACCCCGCTCCCCTCGGCGATGGCGCGGGCCAGCTCCCGCTCGGAGGGGCCTCCCAGGACCACCACGGTGGCGCCGTCCGCGCCGAGGCGCCGGGCGAGGCCGGCGAACCGGTCGGGACCCCAGCGCTTGGTGCCCCATTCGGCGCCGGGGACGAGCCCCACCACCGGCCGGCGGGCCCCGCGGAGCGTCTCGTCGGCGTAGCCGGCCAGCGCGGCGGGGGGATCGAGGGAGATCCGGCGATCGGTCGTCGACGCGCCGGCCCGGGCCACCAGCGCGAGCGAGCGCTCCACGAAGGGGCGGCCGCGGTCGAGCGTGACCTTGTCGTTGCAGAGCGGCGCGTAGCCGATGCGACGCGGCGCCCGGGAGAGCCAGGCGACCGCGCCGGAGCGGGCCGACGGGTGGGAGACCAGGGCGACGTCGGGGGCGAAGGCGCGCAGCCGGGCGCCCAGCCGCAGGATGCCGCGCAGCCCGGAGTCGGCGCGCCGCTTGTCGAAGACGAACACCTCGTCGACGCCGGGCATCTGGCGCGCCACGGCCTCGCCGCGGGGGGAGACGACGAGCCCCACCTCGCAACCGGGCCAGCGCGCCTTGAGCGCCCGCACCGCCGGACCGAGGAAGACGGTGTCGCCGAGGAAGGCCGGGTGGACGAGGAGGAAGCGCACGGGCGGTCAGGGAAGCGGCTTCGCCTCCTCGACGAGCATGACCGGGATCCCGTCCCGGATGTCGTAGGCGAGCCGGCAACGGGTGCAGTGGATCTCGCCGCGATCCTCGTGAAACTCGAGGTCGCCCTTGCACTTCGGGCAGGCGAGGATCTCCTTCAACTCGGGTGCGAGCGCCATCGACACCTCCTCGGGACCTCATACCCCGCGTCGCCGGGGCACCGCAACGAGGAGGATCCGTCCCGGGCGCTCACGCCGGCGCCATCCGGCGCACCCGCTCGAGGAAGGCCTCCACCGCCCTCCCCCGCGCCTCCTCGGTGAAGCCGGACCGCATCCGCTCCCGGGCCGCCGCGCCCATGGCCCGCCCGCGGTCGGGCAGGGAGAGGACGGCGGCGAGGGCGTCCCCGAGCGCCGCCACGTCCCCGGGCGGGGCCAGCAGCCCGGTCTCGCCGTGGACGATGCTCTCCGCCGGCGCCCCGAAGGCCCAGGCCACACCGGGGCGGCCGGAGGCCATCCCCTCGAGCAGCGCGCGGCAGGTGCCGTCGTTCCCCTCGGCGAGCAGGACCTTGGCGTCGAAGGTGCGGTAGGCCGCGGAGAGCTCCGGACCGCGCCGGTAGCCGGCGAAGATCACCCGGTCGGCGAGGCCGCTCCGCTCCACGTGGGCGCGCAGGTCGGGGAGCCCCTCCCCGCGCCCCACGACCACCAGGCGTGCCTCCGGGAGCCGCTCCGCTACCCGGCCGAAGGCGTCGACCAGGTCGGCGTGGCGCCGGTCGGGCTTCACCCGCGAGACGATCCCGGCCACCGGCACGTCGGGCCCGATGCCCAGCTCCGCGCGCAGGTCCGGCCCGTCGGGACGGAAGAGCTCGGCGTCGACGGCGCCCCGGGCGATGCCGATCCGCTCGGCCGGGATCCGGAAGCGTTCCCTCAGGATCGCGGCATGGGCCTCGCAGACCGCGAGGATGCCGTCGGTGCGCCGGTGGATGGGCCCCTGCAGGCCGCGGTCGGCGAGCGACCGGCTGGAGTGGACGGTGCGCACCACCCGGGTCCTCGACCGGTCCACGGCGAGGACCGCGAGCGCGTGATCGTGGGAGAAGTTGGCGTGGACCACGTCGAAGTCCCGGGCCGCCCGCCGCAGGCGGGGAACGTCCCGGGCGATCTCGAGCGGGCCTCCCTTCGTGGAGAGGGAGAGGTCGTTCCGGGGCGGGAAGCCCTCGGCCGCGAGCCTCTCGCGGAGGTCCCCCTCCCTGCGGGCGTCGACCGCCACCTCCACGTGGTGCCCGCGCCGGACGAGCTGCCGGGCCACCGACGTCATGGGCTCGGCGGGGCCGGTCCAGGCCGGCGAGGAGAGCAGCTCGAGCACCCTCACCGGAGGAGCTCGTAGTTCCGGTACTCTCCGATGCGCCAGCCGGTCCCGGCCTCGACGAGGTCGAGCAGGTCCTCGCGAAGTTGCCCCCGGCGGAAAGTGCGGCGGCGGGGTTCGAAGGGCCAGTCGAGCGAGGCCACCCGGGGGGCCATGACCGCGGGGTGCGTCCCCTCGAAGCGCCGGACCCGCTCCTCCACGTCGTAGGTGAAGCCCTCGGAGAGCCGGCTCGCACGGGCCCCGTCCCCCCGGTAGAGCCGCTCGAACTCGGCCAGCTTCTCCTTCTGCTGCTCGGGCGGGCGCACCCACCCGTAGTGGAAGACGCGCGCCCCGGAGCTCGCCACGCGCAGCTTGCGCGCCGGGTCGCCGGGCTTCAGCGACCGCGGCCGGGGCCCGGTGAACCCGGGTGGCGGCGCCCAGACGCGGAACCCCTGGGCATCCTTCCAGGAGCGCACGCCGAGGCCCGCCTTGAAGGCGCGAACCTCGCGCCGGTACCAGGTCCGCGAGGTCCCCACGGTGTGGAACGACCCGTAGAAGTGGACCCAGTCGAGGAGGAGCCCCTCGATCCGCGGGTCGTCGTGCATGCGCGCGAGCGCCGCCCGGAGGCGCGGATGGTCCTCCTCGTGGAGGACCTCGTCGGCCTGGAGGTAGAAGCAGGCGTCGCCGGTGCAGCGGTCGAGCGCGATGTCGGTCTGCTCGGCGAGCACCCTTCCCCGCTCCAGGCTCTTCTCGTCCCAGACCGACTCCACCACCACGATGCGGGGGTCGCCGATCCCCCGGACCACGTCGAGCGTCCCGTCCTCCGACCTGCCCACGTTCACGACCAGTTCGTCGACGATGGGCAGCAGGGAACGGATCGACTCGGTGAGGGGGTAGCCGAGCCGGACGGCGTTGCGGGCGAAGGTGAAGCCCGAGACCTTCAACGCCGCCTCCGCGGCCCCAGCTTGCGGAGGAGGTCGGTGGTGGAGTGGTTCTTGGGGTCACCGGCGACCGCCGCCCGCCCCCCGTAGCGCTCCACCTCGGCCGCCTCCGGGATGGTCTCGGGGGTGTAGTCGGTGCCCTTGACGTGGAGGTCGGGGCGGAGCTTGCGGATGAGCGGCACCACCGTCTTCGAGCCGAAGACCACCACGTGGTCCACGCAGGCGAGCGCGGCCACGATCTCGGCCCGCTCGGCCTGCGGAACCACCGGCCGCCCCGGCCCCTTGTTGCGCCGGGTGGAGGCGTCGCTGTTCACGGCCACCACGAGCACGTCGGCGAGGTCGCGTGCCCCCTGGAGGTAACGGAGGTGCCCCACGTGGAAGAGGTCGAAGATCCCGTTGGCGAGCGCGACGGTCTTGCCGGCCCGGCGGGCCCGGGCGCGGATGGCGGGGAGATCGGACTGCCGGACCCGCTTGTCCATCACGCCTCCGGAAGCTCACGCCGGATCTCTTCCCGGTCGACGGTGGCGGTCCCGGGCTTCAGGACGACGAGGGCGGCGGCCACGTTGGCGAGCCGCATGGCGTCGGCCGGATCGGCACCGGAGGCGATCGCGGCGGCGTAGGTTGCGGCCACCGTGTCTCCGGCCCCGGTGACGTCGACCGCCTCCTTGTCGCCGTGCGCGGGCAGGTGGAGCGGCGGCCGCCCCTTCTCGAAGAGGGACATGCCGTTCCGGCCCCGGGTCACGAGGAGGCTCGCGCAGCCGACCCGCCCTTGCAGCGACCGGGCGGCGCGCAGCAGCCCGGCGGGCGTGGAGGCGCGGATGCCGGTGGCCGCCTCGAGCTCGTTCTCGTTGGGCTTCAGCATGGTGAGACCGGAGAAGGCGTTCAGGTTGTAGCGGGAGTCGACGCAGACCGGGATCCCGGCGCGTCGCAGCCCCCGCAGGGCCTCGACGACGCGGGGCGAGAGGACGCCGGAGCCGTAGTCGCTCGCCAGGATGGCGGTGGCGCCACGCGCGGCGCGCCGGAGGTCGGCGATGAGGCGCCGCTCCACGGCGGCGGCGATGGGCTCGGGGGTGCGGTCGACGCGGAGCATCTGCTGGCGCCTCGTGGACCGGCCGCCGGCGAGGATGCGGGTCTTGGCCTCGGTGGCCCGCCCGGGGACGCGCTGCACCCCGCGCACGTCGACGGGTCCGGCGCGCAGCTCGGCGAGGAGCCGCTCCCCCAGCGCGTCGTCACCCACCAGGCCGACCGCGCGGACCCCCACGCCGAGCGCGGCCAGGTTCTGGGCGGCGTTGCCCGCGCCACCCGGCTTTAGCTCGCTCCGCTCGTAGCGGACGATGAGGACGGGGGCCTCGCGGCTGATGCGCTCGGTCTCCCCGTAAACGTACTCGTCGGCGACGAAGTCGCCCACCACGACCACGCGGCTCCTGGGAAGGCGATCGAGGAGGCGGGCCAGCGGCGCGAGTCGGGGAGGCGGGCTCCGGGCCATGGGCGTGTCTACTCCGCGCCCCGGGGTGGGTCAATCCGCCGTGCGGGGCGTGGGCGGCGCTCGCCCTCGGCGGGGGGTCGCGTCTTCCACCGACGGTGGAGCCAGTACCAGCGCTCGGGGTACTTCCTCACCCAGCGTTCCAGCCGGTCGTTCAGGTCCTGGATGAAGGCGAGAACGTCGGCCTCCCGGTCGCCGGTGTCGGGCGGCTCGAGCGGCCCCTCGATGACGATCTGGTGGCGGCCGTCGGGAAGCGGCACGTCGAGCATGAAGAAGACGATGGCCTTCGAGCGCATGGCCAGGTACGCGGGCGTCGGCGCGGTGGCGGCGGGAACGCCGAAGAAGGTGGGGAAGATGGCCCGGTGGCCGGGCATGTTCTGATCGATCACGTAGCCGAGGACCTTGCCCTCGCGCATGGCGCGCTGGGCGGCCCTGAGCGTCTCCCCCCGGGTGACCTCGAGGACCTCGAGCCCGGCCTTGGACCGTCCCTTGTTCCAGAAGCGACCGAACCACCCGGCGCCCATCCGGCGCACCACCATGGCGATCTTGTAGCCCTGCAGGTTGTGCACCGCGGCCAGGTTCTCGAAGTTCCCGAAGTGGGCGGTGCAGACCACGATGGGGCGCTTCGACTGCAGCGCCGCGGAGGCCACCTCGGCCATCTTCGGATCGTAGATGAACATCCGGTCCATCTCGGCCCGGTCGATCTTCGTCACCGTGAGGAACTCGACGGCCATCCGTCCGATGTTGACGAGGGTCTGCTTCCCCACCTCGCGGCGCCTCGCCTCGGTCCACTCCGGGAAGGCCAACCTGAGATTGTCCATGACCACGCGGCGCCGGACGTGGAGCGTCCAGAGCAGCCAGCCCAGCGCCCCGCCCAGCCCGATCAGGAACTTTCTCATCCCGCCTTCCCTCTCCCCGGCACGGCGCCCCCCAGCGCGGCGTCGAGCGCCTCCCCGAGAACCTCGTCTCCCCGCAGCACCTCGACGTCGATCCGTACCACGCGGATGCGCTGATCTCCCGCCACCCCGACCGGCAACCGCACCGCGTCCTTCTCGGTCGTCACGAGCAGCTCCGCCCCGGCCTTCCCCGCCGCCTCGAGCGCCGCGGCCACCTCCGCCTCGGCGAACCGGTGGTGATCCGGGAAGGCGAAGGTGGCGACCACGGCGGCGCCGAGCGACTCCACCGTCCGCCGGACGCTTCCCGGCCGGGCCACGCCGGAGAGGATCCCGACCCGGCGCCCGGCGAGGTCGGAGAGCGGGAACACGCGGGCCAGGGGGCCGTCGGCGAGGTCGCGGGGCGCGTGGCGCGACTCGACCGGGGGGCGCCCGGTGGTCCGGACCGCGAGGTCCCGCAGGGCGTCCAGCGCCGGGGAGGTCGCCCGGTCGGCGTGGGTGAGCCAGACGAGCCCGGCACGCCCCAGCGCCGAGCGGGGCTCGCGGTTCGGCCCGGCCGGGAGGCAGTGGCCGTTGCCCCACGGATTGGAGGCGTCGAGGACGACCACGTCGAGGTCGCGGGCGAGGCGACGGTGCTGGAACCCGTCGTCGAGCAGGAGGACGTCGGCGCCGAGGGCCACCGCGCGGGGGGCGAGGCGCGCCCGGTCGGCTCCGCAGAGCACCCGGAGCCCGGGGACCCTGCGCGCCATCTGCACCGGCTCGTCGCCGCCCCCGGCCGCGTCGAGGAGCAGGCGCTCCCCGTCCGACACCACCCGGTCGTCGCTCCGCGCCGCACCGTAACCGCGCGAGAGCACCGCCGGGCGGCGCCCCAGGCCCACGAGTCGTCCCGCGATGGCGAGCGCGACCGGCGTCTTGCCGGCCCCTCCGACGGCGAGGTTGCCCACCGAGACCACGGGCACCCCGGCCCGCGCCGCGGGGAGGACCCCGGCGTCGTAGAGCGCACCACGCCCGGCGGCGACGGCGCGGAAGATCCCCTCGGCGAGGAGGAGCGGCGCCGCGAGGAACCGGTCCCCGGCCGACGGGCTCGTGCTCCACCAGAGCCGCTCCCGGAGACCGGGCCTGCGTGGCTCGCTCACGCCGTCCCCCGCGGACGGGGAAGCGCGCGCAGCATGTGGTCCACGTTCCGGCCGCTCGCCCCGCGGACCGCGCCGACCGCCTCGCGCGCCATGGCCCCGAGCCGCAGGATCTCCTCGGGGCGGGAGAGGAGCTCGCGCGCCACGCGGTGGAGCTGCTCCGGGGTGGCCACCTGGATGCCGCCGCGGCCGACCAGGACCTGGACGCTGTCCTTGAAGCTCTCCATGTGCGGGCCGAAGAGGACCGGCTTCCCCTGCCCGGCCGGCTCGAGGACGTTCTGACCGCCGCGCCGGATGAAGCTGCCCCCCACGAAGGCGAGCGTGGCGAGCCGGTAGGCGGCCGCCAGCTCGCCGATGGTATCGAGGACCACCACCTGCACCGGTCCGGCCGAAGGTCCGGCGCTCCGCAGGCGGGCCGAGAGGCCGGCCCCCTGGGCGATCGAGACGATCCGGGAGGCCCGCTCCACGTAGCGCGGCGCCACCACCATCTGGAGCCCCGGGAAGTCGACGAGGAGCTTGCGGTAGACGTCGACGAGCAGCTCCTCCTCCCCGTCGTGGGTGGAGCCGGCGATGAAGACCGGACGGGCCGGGTCGAGCCCGAGGGCCGCCCGCAGCACCTCGTCCTGGCCGCTGGGACGATCGAGCACCAGCGCGTCGAACTTGGTGTTGCCGGTGACCCAGACCCGGTCGGGCGGGGCGCCGAGTTGCAGGGCGCGCTCGGCCTCCTCGTCGGAGCGCATGAGGAAGAGCGTGATGGAGCGCAGCGGCTTGCCCGCGGCGCGGAAGAAGGCACGGTAGCGGGCGAGCTTCTCGGGTGCGAAGCGGCCGTTGGTGAGCGCGATCCGCACGCCCGCCTTCCGGGCCGCCCGGATGAGGTTGGGCCAGATCTCGGTGTACTCGAGCACGAGGAGATCGGGGCGGAGGGCGGCCATGGCCCGGCGGGTCGCGCCGGGGAGGTCGTACGGCGCGTACACGACGACGTCGGCCTCCCGGATCTTGGCCCGCGCCATCTCGAGCCCGCTGTTCGTGATGGTGGTGACGACGAGGCAGCAGCCCGGCACCCGCTGCTTCAGTTCGCGCATCATGGGCTGGAGCGAGAGGAGGTCCCCGGCGCTGGCCCCGTGGAGCCAGATGCGGGGAGTGCCCGCCCCCGGGGTCTCGCGGGAACGGTAGAAACCCAGCCGCTCCTTGATCCCGTGACGCAGCTTGGGATGGAAGAGCAGCATCGGCAGGAGCAGGACGGCGGCGAGGTAGCTCCCGATCGCGTAGAGGACGTGCACGGTCGCCCGTTTCCTACTCGATCCACACGGGGTTGGTGAAGATCCAGGGCTCGCCGTCGATGCGCCCCTCGACCCGCCACGCCCCGCGCGGGCACGGCCCACCGCAGTTCCAGCTCCAGCCGGGCGGCGCGGCGGAGAGCGTCCCCATCGGGGCGCCGTCGCGGAAGAGGTGCCAGGCGATGCGCGCCTTCGGGGGCACGGCGGCCCGGAGATCGATCCGATCGCCGGCCGGGGCGACCGCGAGGCGCACCCCGCTCGCCGCCCCGCGCGCGTCGAGCACGCAGGTGGCCCTGCCGTCGAGGAGCGCCCGGCGGACGGCGTCCACGTCGGCCGGCCCGTCGCCGCTCGGGGTGACGGGGACGTGCATGCTGAAGGCCTCGAAGGCGGCGCCGTAGCTGGGCCAGCCGTGGGCATCGGAGGCGCACAGGAAGGCGATCCTGCGCCGGGCCGAGGCCGCATCGAAGCGCCCGAGCTCCCGCGCCGGATCCTGGTAGAAGGTCAGCATCGCGCGCCCTGGGTCCCATGGAAGGATGAGCAGCGCCTTCCCGGCCCGCCACCAGGCGTGGTCCCGCTGGACGAGCCCCCAGAAGGAGTCGTTGGAGACGACCTCCATGCCTGCCCAGTCGTCCCTGGCCCAGCGGGTGAACGGGCGGCCGGGGTGGAACGGGTGGGCGAGGAACGCGTCTCCGCCGAGCCGCTTCACCGTGCCGAGCGCGTCCCGCTGCCGCTCCTCGCGGGTCAGCTCGCGGGGCAGCGCCGTGGCGACGACGTGGCCGTAGGGGGCCGAGATCTCGGTGGCCGGCACCACGAGCACCCCGTCCTTCCAGCCCATGTCGGCCGGCGAGAGGACGTTGTGGTCGGCGATGACCAGGAACTGGAGCCCCGCCTCCCGGGCCGCGCGCACCACCTCGGCGAGGTCCCCGCGCCCGTCGCTGCGGGTGGTGTGGACGTGCCAGGCTCCCCGCATCTCCCCGGCCGGCGGGGGCGGCCGGGGCACGCGCC
The DNA here is from genome assembly GCA_903904005.1 of uncultured Anaeromyxobacter sp. Taxonomy (GTDB): domain Bacteria; phylum Myxococcota; class Myxococcia; order Myxococcales; family Anaeromyxobacteraceae; genus CAIOAK01. The sequence continues at coordinate 7,859 of CAIVAR010000088.1, read as the reverse complement.
GCGACCGGAGGAAGAGCCCGTACGCCACCCAGACGACGAGCAGCGCGCCGACCACCGCGGCGGCCCGCCTTCCCGTCATCCCGCGGACGCCCCGGCGGAGACCCCGCCCTCGTAGATCCGGTAGAGGCGCGCGTACTCGCCACCCTGCGCCAGGAGCTCGTCGTGGCGTCCCACCTCGGCCACCCGTCCCTGGGAGAGCACGACGATCCGGTCGGCGTTGCGGATGGTGGAGAGCCGGTGGGCGATGACGAGGGTGGTGCGGTGGGCGCCCTGCCCGCCGTCGCCGATGCCCATGAGCCGCTCGAGCGCCCGCTGGACCTCCCGCTCGCTCTCGGCGTCGAGGGCGCTCGTGGCCTCGTCGAGGAGCAGGACGGGCGCGTCCTTCAGGAACGCCCGGGCGATGGCGATGCGCTGCCGCTGACCGCCCGAGAGCATGACGCCGCGCTCGCCGACCACCGTGTCGTAACCCTGGGGGAGCAACCGGATGAAGTCGTCGGCGTGGGCCATGCGGGCGGCCCGCTCCACCTCGGCGATGGGGATGTCGGGGCGCCCGTAGGCGATGTTGGCGCGGACCGAGGTGTTGAAGAGCACCGTCTCCTGGGTGACGAGGGCGATCCCGGCACGAAGGTTCGCGAGCGGGACCTCCCGGACATCGATGCCGTCGATGGTGATCTTCCCCCCGGTGACGTCCCAGAAGCGCGGCAGCAGGTTGGCGAGCGTGGTCTTGCCGCCACCCGAGCTGCCCACGAGCGCCACCACCTCGCCCTTGCGGACGGTGATCGAGACGCCCTGGAGCACCGGCCGGTCGCCGTAGGTGAAGGTGACGTCCTCGTAGCGGATGGCGTCGGAGAAGGGCGGCAGCACCGCCTTCCCGTCGTCGGGGACGTCGGTACGGGCATCGAGGATCTCGAAGATCCGCTCCCCGGCGGCGGCGCCCACCATGGCCACCTGCCCGACCCGGCCGAGCGCCTTCACCGGCGTGTAGAGGAGCAGGATGGCGGTGACGAACGAGAAGAACTTCCCTGCCGGCAGCGCCCCCGAGACGATGCTCCCGCCCACCCACCAGATGGCGATGCCGAGCCCCACCGCCGCCATGACCTCCATGAGCGGCGAGGAGAAGGCCCGCACCGAGATGCTGCGCCGCATGTAGCGGAGCCAGCGGACGTTCTCGTCGCGGAACCGGGACGACTCCCAGGCCTCCATGCCGTAGGCCTGGACCACCCGGATGCCGGAGAGGGTCTCCTGGACCAGCTCGGAGATCTTTCCGAGCGTGGCCTGTGACTGGACCGTCACCTTCTTGAGCCGCTTGGCGATCCGGACCACCGGGAGGATGGTGATCGGGATGGCCACGAAGGTCACCAGGGAGAGCTTCCAGTCGATGATGAAGCAGTTCACGAGCATCACCACGACCGTGAGCCCGTCGCGCAGGTAGCTGGCGATGGCCGTGGAGACGGCGGCCTCGACGGCCTGGACGTCGTTCCCCACCCGGGAGAGCAGGTCGCCGGAGTGACGGCGCGTGTAGAAGGACGGCGAGAGCCGGAGCAGGTGGTCGAAGAGGGCGCCGCGCAGGTCGGCGATGATCCGCTGGCTGGTCGTCCCCATGAGGTAGGCCTGGCCGAAGAAGGCCACCCCCTTCACCAGGGCCACCGTGATGACGACCCAGGGGAGGATCCGCAGCGCGCCGGCCCGGTCGACCCCCCGGGCCCAGCCCGCCAGCGCCGAGTCCCCGGGCATGAGCCGGGCCAGCGACCCCATGGCGCCGACCTGCCCGGTGAACAGGAACTCGAGCACGGGCCCGAGCAGGTTCACGTACATGGCGGTCGCGATGGCCAGCACGGCCATGCAGCCGAAGGCGGCGAGGAAGCGCCATCGGTACGGTGCGGCGTAGGCGAGGAGGCGGAGGTAGGTGCGCAAGGGGGGTCCGGCGAGACCTCGGCGGTCATTCTCCCAGGGGTTGGAGCGGACCGCCAGCACGAGTGGCGAGGCGACCGTCCCCGGCTATGTAGCCGGAATGTCCGCGCGGGTCGACCTGCTCTCCCTCCACGCCGGGGAGTACGCTGCCGGCCGGGCGCCGCGCGTCGTGGCGGTGGCCCCGGCCCGCTACGTCGCCGTCGACGGGGCCGGGGTCCTACCCGGTCCCGCCTTCGAGGCCCAGGCGCGCGCGATGTCGCTCCTGCTGCGCGGGATCCGGGCACGGGTGCGGGAGGAGCAACCCGGGAAGGACTTTCGCCTGCCCCCGCTCGAGGCCCTGGTCGGCCCGCCGCGGGCGCGCGGGGAGACGATCGACGCGACCGCCCCGGTTCCCTGGAAGCTCCTCCTGCGCATCCCCGCCTTCGTCCGTACGTCCGACCTGGCCGCCGTGGCCGCCGGGGACGGCCTGGAGGAGGCCTTCCCGGCGCGCATCGAGGAACTGCAGGAGGGGCGCTGCATCCAGGTACTTCACGTGGGGCCGTTCACCGGCCTGGGCCCCGCCATGGAGCGACTGCGCGGGGCGGCCGCCGACAGGGGGCTCCTCCCGCGCGGACGCGTCCACGTGGCGTGGCTCTCCGACGCGGGGCGGACGCCTCCGGAGAGACGCCGCACCCTGGTTCGACTCCCGGTGAAGCCCCGCTGAGCCGGGCTACTTCTCCTCCTCGGCGCCCTTCACCTTCCCCTCGGCGCGCCGCTTCTCGATGATCTTCTGGGCCGAGTAGGGCGGGACCGGATCGAAGTGCGACGGCTCCATGGTGAAGTAGCCGACACCCTGGGTGAGGGAGCGGAGGTCGGCGTCGTAGGTCATGGCCTCGGCGTGCGGGCAGAGCGCGCGGATGACCACGCCGCGGGCGGCCGGCTCCATCCCCTGCACCTTGGCGCGGCGGCTGTTCAGGTCGCCCATGACCGCGCCCACGTACTCCTCGGGAACGCGCACGTCGAGCTTCATGACCGGCTCGAGAAGGATGGGGCGGGCCGCCTCCATGGCCTTCTTGAAGCCCATCGACCCGGCGATCTGGAAGGCCATGTCGGAGCTGTCGACGTCATGGTAGCTGCCGAAGACCAGCTTGGCCTGGAAGTCGACCACCGGGTACCCGGCCAGCGGCCCGGCGTGGAGGGCGCCGCGGATGCCCTTCTCCACCGAGGGGATGAACTGGCGCGGGATGACCCCGCCCACGATGGCGTCCTCGAACTCGAAGCCGGACCCGCGGGCCAGGGGGTGGAGCTCGACGGTGCAGTCGCCGTACTGGCCGTGGCCGCCGGTCTGGCGCTTGAACTTCCCCTGCGCCTTGGAGCTCGCGGTGATGGTCTCGAGGTAGGCCGGCGTCGGGACGGAGAGCTGGATCTCCACCGAGTGCTTGCGCTTCAGCCGCTCGACGGTGACCTCGATGTGGGCCTGGCCCACCGCCTTGAGCAGGAACTCGCCGGTGTCCGGGTTGCGCTCGAGCTCGAGGGAGGGATCCTCCTCGATGAGCTTGTGGATGGCCGCCGCCGCCTTGTCGTCGGCGCCGCCCTTGGCCTGGATGGCGTAGGCCACCGGCCGGTTGGGCTGCCGGAAGTCGGGCAGCTGGATGGGCGCGTCCTTGTCGCAGAGGGTGTCGCCGGTGCGGGCGTCCTTGAGCTTGAGCAGCACCACCACGTCGCCGGGGCCGGCCGACGGGATCTCCACGGTCTGGGCCCCGTCGGTGCGGAAGATGCGGGAGACCCGCTCCTCGCTCCGGGTGCGGGGATTCATCACCGTGGTCTCGTGCTGGAGCGTGCCGGTGAGGACGCGCAGGTAGTCCACCCGGCCGGAGAAGTGGTCGATGGTGGTGCGGAAGACCTGGGCCGAGAAGGGCGCGGCGGCGTCGGCGCGGCGCTCCACGGGGGTGCCGTGCAGGTCCACTCCCTTCACCACCCGGCTGTCCGGGGCCGGCAGGAGCCGGACCACGAGGTCGAGGAGCTCGCGGACCCCCAGGCCGGGCTTGGCGGCCACGACGGCGACCGGCAGCAGCTTCTGCTGGGCCGCGCCCTGCGCCAGCCCCCGCACGATCTCCTCGGCGGAGAGGGCGGTGCCCTCCAGGTACTTGCCGAGCAGCTCGTCGTCCGACTCGGCCGCCGCCTCGACGAGCACGGTCCGGGCGGCATCGGCCTCGGCCTGCATCTCGGCGGGGATGGGCGCCTCGGCGAACTTCGCGAAGGTGCGGTCGTAGAGGTGCGCCTTCATCGAGAAGAGGTCGACGAGCCCCTTCAGCCCCCCGGCCGCTCCGGCGCCGATGGGGAGCTGGACCGGGATGGCCTTCACCTTGAGCGAGGACTCGAGGTCCGCGAGGGTACGCCGGAAGTCGGCCTGGTCGTGGTCGAGCCGGCCGAGCACGGCGATGGCGGGCCGCCCCGAGTCGGCGAGCACGTCGTAGATGCGCTCGGCCCGGTTGTGGGCCCCGTCGACCGCCGAGACCACCAGCACGGCGCCGTCGGTGACTTGCAGCGCCCACTCGGCCTCGTTGATGAAGGCGGCGAAGCCGGGGGTGTCGAGGGCGTTGAAGACCCGCCCACCCTCCTCGAAGGTCTCGGGGTGGATGGTGAGGGTGAAGTTGCGCTTCTTCTCCTCGGGGTCGGCGTCGAGGCGCGAGGTGGAGCCCTCGGGGCTGGCGCGCTTGGCGTCGGCGGCGCGGAGGAAGGCCTCGACGAGCGCCGTCTTCCCGGCGCCGTCGGCGCCGAGGATGGAGAACGTGCGTGCGATGCGGGGAGCCATTTCGTCTCCGGGTCCGCCCGCATGGGGGCGGGGTTCGAGGGGACGGCGAGGGGCCGATCCATAGCATGGATCGGAACGCCCGCCGCTTGCGTCTCAGCCCTTCAGCTCGGGAAACTCCTCCTGCCAGAACTCGAGCGGTCCGCGCTCGCCCCTGGCCCGCCGCTCCTTCTCGAGGGCGCGCAGCTGCACGCGCCGGATCTTCCCCGAGATGGTCTTCGGCAGGTCGGAGAACTCGATGCGCCGCACCCGCTTGTAGGGGGCGAGCCGGCGCCGGATGAACTTGAAGATGTCGCTGGCCAGCTCCCGGTCGGGGGCGTGGCCGGGCTTGAGGATGATGAAGGCCTTCGGCAGGTCCCCCTTCACCGCGTCGGGGCTCGGCACCACGGCCGCCTCGGCCACGGCGCCGTGCTCGATGAGGGCGCTTTCGAGCTCGAAGGGGCTGATGCGGTAGTCGGAGCTCTTGAAGACGTCGTCGGCGCGCCCCACGTAGGTGATGTACCCGTCGGCGTCCCGCACCGCGACGTCGCCGGTGTGGTAGTGGCCGTCGCGCATCACGAACTCGTTCAGGGTGGGGTCGTCCTGGTAGCCGGCCATCAGGCCGGCCGGCTTGGCCGCGAGGACGAGGGAGATCTCCCCCTCGTCGGCCGGCTGCCCCTCGCCGTCGAGGAGCGCGATCCGGTATCCGGGCATGGGGCGCCCCATCGACCCGGGCTTGATGAGCTGGCCCGGCGAGTTCCCCACCTGGGCCGTGGTCTCGGTCTGGCCGTAGCCGTCCCGGATGGTGGTGCCCCAGGCCTGCCGGACCTTCTCGATCACCTCGGGGTTGAGCGGCTCCCCCGCCGAGAGCGCCTCCCGCACCCGGACCTCGTGCCGGGTCAGGTCCTCGAGGATGAGCATGCGCCACACCGTGGGGGGCGCACACATGGTGGTGATCTCGTGGGTCTCGAGCACCTCCAGGGTGCGGCGCGGCACGAAGCGGGAGTAGTTGTGGACGAAGACCGTGGCGCCGGCGTTGAACGGGGCGAAGAAGCTCGACCAGGCGTGCTTGGCCCAGCCCGCCGAGCTGATGTTCATGTGGACGTCCCCCTCCCGGATCCCGATCCAGTACATGGTGGAGAGGTGCCCCACCGGGTAGCTGCGCTGGGTGTGGAGGACGAGCTTGGGCTTGGCCGTGGTCCCGCTCGTGAAGTAGAGCAGCACCGGGTCGTTGATGTGGGTCTCGCCGTGCGGGATGAAGTAGGAGGACTCGTCGTAGGCGTCGTGGAAGGCGAGCCAGCCGCGGACCTGCTCCCCGACGACGATGCGGGTGAAGTCGCCGGCCAGCCCGCGCATCTTCTCGGCCCCCTCCGGGTCGGTGATCACGTGCCGGACCTCGCCGCGGGCGAGCCGGTCCTGGATGTCCTCCGCGGTGAGCAGCGTGGTGGCCGGGATCAACACCGCGCCGAGCTTCATGGCGGCGAGCATGATCTCCCAGAGGTGGGCCGAGTTGGGGAGCATCATGAGGATGCGGTGGCCCCGCTCCACGCCGTTGCGGCGCAGGTACACCGCCACCCGGTTCGAGCGCTCGGCCAGCTCGTGGTAGCTGAGCCGCACCTCGGCACCGTACTCCTCGACGATGTGGAGCGCGGTGCGCCCGTTGCCGTCGGCGAGCACGTCGAACCAGTCGAGCGCCCAGTTGAAGCGGTCCAGGGCCGGCCACCGGAAGCCCTCGGTGGCGGCCTTCCAGTCCTCGCGGTTCTCGAGCAGGAAGTCGCGGGCGCGGCGGAAGTTCTCGGTCGGGTTCATCGGGCCCTCAGCGGAGGAGGCCGGGGAACGCCTCCCCGGCGCCGTCGATCATGAACTGCAAGGCGATGGCGGCGAGCAACATGCCCGCCACGCGTTCGAGGATGTTCATCCCGGTCCGGGAGAGCACGCGCTCCACCCGGGTGGCTGCGGCGAGCGTGAGGTAGGTGATGACCGCCACCACCGCCACCGCCACCAGCACCGGCAGGCCGTTCCACCAGTGCCTGGGCTGCACCCGCCCCATGAGCACGATCACGGTTGCGATGGAGCCGGGCCCGGCGAGCAGTGGCATGGCGAGCGGCACGATGGCCACGTCGTCCTTCACCTGGCCGTCCTCCACCTCGGGCGGCGTGATGCGGGCCGGCGAGGGGGCGGTGCGGATCATGTCGATGGCGATGAGGAGCAGCAGGATGCCGCCGGCCATCTTGAAGGCCGGGATGGAGATCCCGAGGAGGCGGAAGAGGAGCGCGCCGAGCAGACCGAAGGCGGTGAGGATGAGCCAGGCCCCGATGGCGGCGCGCCTGGCGGTGACCCGGCGCTCCTCCGCCGACTGGTTGGAGGTCATCGCCAGGAAGAACGGCACCGCCGCGAACGGGTCGACCACCACGAAGATGGCCGAGAGCGCGACGAAGCTGCTGGTCAGGACCTCTCGGAGCATCGGTCTTCCGGATCCTGCCCTCCGTCAGCGGAAATTCGAGGCCCGAATGGACCACACTTTGCGAAGCGCTTCCAGAACGATCCGCTTCGACATCTTGGACTGCCCCACCCGCCGGTCGACGAAGACGATGGGGAGCTCCTTCACCCGGAAGCCCTTGCGCAGGGTCCGGTAGGTGAGCTCGATCTGGAAGGCGTAGCCGGTGCACTCCACGGTGGGAAGGTCGATCGACTCGAGCACCTTGCGCCGGAAGCACTTGAACCCGCCGGTGAGGTCGCGGACCGGTAGCCCGAGGATGGTCCGGGCGTAGAGGCTCCCGCCCCGGGAGATGATCTTGCGGAGGATCCCCCAGTTCACCGTCCCGCCGCCCGCGATGTTTCGCGACCCGAGCACCAGGTCGGCCTCCTTCGAGGCCTCGAGCATGCCCGGCAGGTACTTCGGGTCGTGGGAGAAGTCGGCGTCCATCTCCAGCACGAGGTCGTAGCCGTGGTCGAGCGCCCAGGCGAACCCGGCCAGGTAGGCCTTGCCGAGCCCCTCCTTGCCGGCCCGGTGCAGGACCTTCACCCGGGGTTCGCGGGCGGCGATGGCGTCGGCGAGCTTGCCGGTACCGTCCGGGGAGTTGTCGTCGATGACCAGGATGTCCACGTCGGGCGTGGCGGCCAGGATGGCCTCGGTCATGGGGCCGACGTTGTCCTTCTCGTCGTAGGTCGGCAGGCA
>CAIVAR010000087.1 GCA_903904005.1 uncultured Anaeromyxobacter sp. | reverse complement strand
TTCTTCAAGATCGACTCCACCGCGGCGAGCAGGTCCTCCTCGCGGTTGCCCTGGTTGATGACCGCGCGCATGCGCTCGGTCGCCGCCTCGGGCGCCAGCGTGAAGCCGGTCTTGCGGACGCGCGCGATCTTCTCGGCCAGCGCGTCGTTCATGGTCTCGGTGCGCAAGGACGGGAGCGACAGCGAGATCTTCTCGGTCTCGTACCGATCGAGGAAGTCGTCGAGCAGCGGGTTCAGGCACGCGTAGTCGCCCGACGACAGCGAGAGCAGCCCCACCTCCTCGTAGCCCGAGGCGCGCAGCCCCTGCTCGGCCACCCGCAGCACCGTCTCCGGGCTGCGCTGGCGGGTCGGGCGGGTGATCATGCCCACCTGGCAGAAGCGGCAGCCGCGGGTGCAGCCCCGCTGCAGCTCGATGGGCAGCCGGTCGTGGACCGTCTGCATGAACGGGACGACCGGATGCTCGTAGGCCGACGTGGAGAGGGTGTCGATGTCCGGCACCACCCGGCGGACCACCTTCTCGTAGCCCGGGAGGAGCGGCTCCATGGCGAGCAGCGCGCCGGTGGCGGGATCGAAGCGGGGCGCGAAGAGCGACGGGACGTAGACGCCCGGGACGGCGGCGAGCCGCCGGTGCAGGCCCGCGCGGTCCTCGCCGCTCCCCTTCCAGGCCAGGACGGCGTCGGCGATCTCGTGGACCACGTCCTCGCCGTCCCCCACCGCCAGCGCGTCGAAGAAGTCGGCCACCGGCTCGGGGTTGAAGGCGCAGGGGCCGCCCCCGACGATGACGGGATCGGTCGGGGTCCGGTCGCGGGTGAGGACGGGGATGCCGGCGAGGTCGAGCAGCGCGAGCGCGCTCGTGTAGGCGAGCTCGGACTGGAGCGTCACCCCGAGCACGTCGAGCTCGCGGACCGGCGCGCGCGACTCGAGCGTGAAGAGCGGGTGGCCGTTCTGGCGCAGCATCGCCTCCATGTCGGGCCAGGGCAGGAAGACCCGCTCGCAGGCCACGTCCGGACGGTCGTTCAGCGCGTGGTAGAGGAGGCGGAACCCCAGGTTCGACATCCCGACCTCGTAGGTGTCGGGGAAGGCCAGCGCGAAGCGGAGGCGGACCTGGGCCGGATCCTTGCGGACGCTCCCGAACTCGCATCCCACGTAGCGGGACGGCTTCTGGGCCGCGAGGATGATCTCGTCGAGGGAGAGGAGGGTCGTCATGTCGCCGGGCGGCGGGTTCGAACCGCCGGTTGCCCGTGTCCGCGGCCGCGCCTGCGGTCGCCGGGGGATTGGGACCTAGCACGGCAGCCGGCGCCGGGGCAAGGGACCCTCGTGAAAACGGGAACTTGCTCAACGTTCGACGGTGAACGGGCGGACGTCGCCCGCGGGGGGCTCCCAGGTGACCTCGACCCCCTCGACCCGTGCCGCCGGCGGGCCGCGCCGGCAGAAGGCCGCGAGGGCCAGCACCGCCCCGCTCACCCCTCGCCCTCGAGCAGGCGCAGGAACCCGGCCTCGTCGACGATCTTCACCCCCAGTTCACGGGCCTTCTCCGCCTTCGACCCGGCATCCTCCCCCTCGACCACCAGATCGGTCTTGCGCGACACGCTCCCCGACACCTTCCCACCGCGCCGCTCGATCTCCGCCTTGGCCTCGTCGCGGGAGAGCTTCACGAGCCCGCCGGTGAGGACCACGGTCTTCCCGGCGAAGACCCCGCCCCGCGGCGCCTCCTCCGCCGCCGGGCGGACGCCGGCCTCGACGAGCCGGTCCACCACGCGCCGGTTCTGGGGCTCGTCGATCCAGGCCCGGATCTCCCGGGCGGTCTCGGGCCCGACGTCGCGGACGCCGAGCAGGTCCTCCTCGGTGGCGCCGAGGAAGCGCTCGAGGGTCCCGAAGTGGCGCGCCAGCGTGACCGCGGTGGCCTCCCCGACCTGGGGGATTCCCAGCCCGAAGAGGAGGCGGCGAAGCCCGGCCACCTTCGACCGCTCCAGCGCCTCCCGGATGCGCCGGGTGCGCGGGACGCCCAGCTTCACGGTGGAGCCGGTCTTGGTCTCGGCGATCTCCATCGCCTCCCAGGTCGCGGCCGGAAGGGAGTAGAGGTCGGCGAAGTCGCGCACGTGCCCGCGCGCCACCAGCGCCGCCGCCACCGCCTCCCCGAGTCCGTCGACGTCGAGGGCGCGCCGCTGCGCGTAGTGGGTGAACCTCCCCACGAGCTGGGCCGGGCAGGCCGCCCCGGTGCACCGGTAGACCTTCTCCCCCTCCTCGCGCACCACGCGGGCGCCGCACTCGGGGCAGCGTTCGGGGAAGACGAACTCCCGCTCGGTCCCGTCGCGCCGCTCCGGGATGGACTTCACCACCTCGGGGATGACCTCGCCGGCGCGGCGGATGAGAACCACGTCGCCGACGCGGACGTCCTTGCGCCGCATCTCGTCCTCGTTGTGGAGCGTGGCCCGGGACACGGTGGCGCCCCCGAGCCGGACCGGCGTCACCTCGACCACGGGCGTGAGGACGCCGGTTCGTCCCACCGAGGCCCAGATGCGCTCCACCCGCGTGGTCTCCTCCTGCGGCGGGTACTTGAAGGCCACCGCCCAGCGCGGGAACTTGCTCGCCGCGCCGAGCCGGCGCTGCTGGTCGAGGTCGTCCACCTTCACCACGAGACCGTCGGTGTCGTAAGGCAACGAGAAGCGTCGCTCCGCCATCTCGTCCTTCCAGCGCTTCACCTCGGCGATGCCCTCGCAGCGCCGGTTCTCGGGGTTGACGGCGAACCCCCAGGTGGCCAGGGCCTCGAGCTTGGCCCAGTGGGTGGGCCAGGCGGGCTCGCCGGGCCGCAGGGCCTCGTAGGCCACGAAGGAGAGCGGGCGGGTGGCGGTGACGCGCCAGTCGAGCTGGCGCAGCGAGCCGGCCGCGGCGTTGCGGGGGTTGGCGAAGAACGCGTCGCCCTGGCGCCCCAGCACCCGGTTCATGGCCTCGAAGTGCTCCTTCTGGAGCAGGACCTCGCCACGGATCTCGAGCCGGGCCGGGGCCCGTCCCCGGAGCCGCGGCAGCACGCCGGCGTTGGCCCCCAGCGCGCCCACGGTGCGCAGGTTGGCGGTGACGTCCTCGCCCACGGCGCCGTCGCCGCGGGTCGACCCCTCGGCGAGCTCGCCGGAGAGGTACACGAGCTCGACCGCGAGCCCGTCGAGCTTGGGCTCGCAGACGTACCCGACCGGCGCGCCGGGGGGGAGGTCGAGCAGCCTGTGGACGCGGGCGTCGAACTCGTCGAGCTCGACGTCGCTCACGACGTTGCCGAGGGAGAGCATCGGCTCCCGGTGCGCGACCTTGGCGAACCTCTCGCCGGGCTCGCCCGACACGCGCCGTGTCGGGGAGTCGGCGGTGGCGAGATCCGGGTGGGCCTCCTCGAGCGCGAGGAGCTCCCGCATCAGCCGGTCGTACTCGGCGTCGGAGAGGACGGGGTTGTCGAGGACGTAGTAGGCGCGGTCCGCCTCGCGGATCCGCGCCCGGAGCTCTTCGATGCGCCTCGCCGCGGTGCCGGCCATCCGCGAAGTGTTACGCGGGGCCGGCCGGCGGGGCAACCGCCGCGACGGTCAGAAGATGTTGGACGCGGGTTCGGGCGACAGGTCAGGCCTCAGGATGAAGGCATTGCCGTACCCGTCATACACCTGCACCTTGACGCTCTGGACACCGTCTCCGTCGATGTCGCACACGGATTTAACAAGGAGCTTCACGGGTGTGGCCGCCTGATCGAGGGCGAACGAATAGGCGCAGTAGGTCGCTCCATCCACGACGAGCGAGAGGTCCCGCCAGTTGTCCGTGTCCCCGTGGTTCTGGGCCCATGGCACCTTCGTGGAACTGGCACTGGCCTCCGTCATCGGATTCGGCAATCCCCGGAATGTCGCCGGGAGCGCGGATGCGTTGAGGGCGTAGTCCCCCACGGCCTTGGCGATCGAACGCATGATCGGTTCACGCTCCGCGACGCGCCCTCGAAGGGTCATGTTCTGGTACATGGGCAGTGCAATCGAGGCTAGGACGCCGACGATGGCGACCACGATCATGAGCTCGATGAGCGTGAAACCGCTGGACGACCTTCGGGCTGATCTCTTCATGGCTTCGCTCCCTGCTTGGAATCCGTGGAGGCTTCCCGGCCCTTGCTCGACTCCGGACCCGTCATGGGCCGGGCGTTCTCCGGAGTGACCACGAACGTCCCGGGCAGGACTTCCCGGACCTCGTTCCCCTTGGCTCGCTCCAGGTTCTTGTAGTTCTCGAGTTCCTTCGGGTCCACCGAGGTCCCACCGGGAACGACGAGGATCTTCTCCTTGGCGGTCGCCGCCCCGAGCATCCCCGCGGGCGCACCGGCGACGGGAGGGGCCTGCGGCCTCGGCCGATTCACGTAGCGGTACCCGTGATAGGCGGCCGCCCCCGTCACCGCGAGCACCAGCAGGATGACGAGCCCCCATGGCACCTGGCTCGCCTCGCGCTCGGGCTCCTTCTGGGCACGCACCACGCGGGTGACCGGGGCCGGCGCGGGGCGGCGGGCCTTCCGGCTCGTCGTGATCTCCTCCACCAGCTCGGCCGGCGCCACCTGCTGGAGGGCCTCGGTCAGGTCGATGGCCTCCTTGACCAGCGCGTGCCGGACCGCCTCGAGCGCGCGCAGGACCTCGGGCCCCACGTCCTCGCTCTCGACCTTGAGCTCGGCGAGCACCTCGTCGATGCCCACGAGGATGTCCTGGACCGCAACCTGGTCGACCTTGGCGCCGAGCGGCGGGAGGGTCTCGATGGCGGCCGCGACCTGCCAGCGGAGCCCGACCGCGCGCTTCACGGGCGCGGCGTCGAAGGGGAGCTTCTGCCCGAGGGCGGCGGCCTTCTCGGCCGTGGTCAGGACGGCCACGAGCCGCTCGGTGACGGGGCGCAGCCGCTGTTCCGGCCACAGCCCGGAGAGGGCGGCGCGGACCACGGCAAGCCCGTCGGTGGCCGAGAGGACCGTACCGGGCCAGACGGTCGACGGGGAGGAGGGCGGCGACGTGGGCTCCGGGGCGGGGATCGGCGCAGGCGGGGGCGTCGCCGCGTCGGCCGCGCCCTCGTACTCGAAGAGGGTATCGAACTGGGCGTCGCCGGAGGAGGGCGCGTCGGGAACCGGCGTCGGCGCAGGACGGACGGGAGCGGGCGTGGCCGCGGGACGGACGGGCGCCGGCGTGGGCGCAGGGGACATCGTCGGTCGCGGGCGGGGCGTCGGCGCGGGGGGCGCGGGTCGCGGAGGGGTCGGTGCCGCGACCGCCGGGCGGGGCTGGGGGGTGAGGACCGGGCCCGTGCGCCGGGCCGGCGCGTGCTGGGGAGCCTCGCGTGCGGCCATCACCCGCGCGAGCGCGTCCATCATCGGCCGCCCGTCGCCCCGCCAGGCGACGACCGCGCTCGCCACGCCCGAGATCTCGGCGACGTCGGCGGCGTGCTCGGGCGGCAGCGCGGCCACCACCACCAGGCCCGGCTCGGCCAGCCCGCGCAGTTGCTCGCAGAGGGAGAGCCACTCCCGTCCGCCGTGCTCGTAGACGAGCAGGCGCGCGCCGTCCTGGCAGAGCGCCGAGGCGACCGACGGCGTGTCGGCGACCCGCGGGGCGCCTCCGAGACGTTCGGTGACGAGTGGGAGCAGCGCGTCGACGAACTCCGGGGAGCCGGCGACCACCGCCTCGTGGGGAAGCAAGGGACCTCCTTTGCGATCATCTTACGCCACGCGGGTCCGGATGCCTCGTCACCGCCCGACCCGCATCCATGGCACACGGGATGTGCGCGCGCATCTTCCCACACACCTCCTGCTCTCCCGGTGAATGTCCTCTCAGGTTGACAGGAAGCCCCGTGCCCCTTAGTTTTCCGCCCGTCCCCCCCTTGAGCCGCGCAGCCGTCCCTTCCGGGCCTCCGCCCGCCGGCGCCTCTCCCTCCGGACGCCCCCCATGCCCGCATCCCCCGCCACGACCTCCCCGCCGACGTCCAGCCTGACCGACCTCAAGCACCGCAAGGTCGCCGAACTGGCCTCCCTGGCCCGCGACCTCGGCATCGAGGCCGCAGGGGCCATGAAGAAGCAGGATCTCATCTTCGCCATCCTCCAGGCCGAGTCGAAGAAGGCCGACGAGAAGAAGGAGGAGATGGAGGTGGCCAGCGAGGGGACCATCGAGGTCCTCCCCGACGGCTTCGGCTTCCTGCGCAGCGCCGACTTCAGCTACCTGCCCGGCCCCGACGACATCTACGTCTCCCCGTCGCAGATCCGCCGTTTCAACCTGAGGACCGGCGACACGCTCCGGGGAACGGTTCGCCAGCCCAAGGAGGGCGAGCGGTACTTCGCGCTGCTCCAGGTCGACTCGATCAACGGCGAGCCGCCCGAGGAGGGTCAGAACAAGGTCCTCTTCGACAACCTCACGCCGCTCTACCCCACCGAGCGGCTCTCGCTGGAGCACGACCCCAACGAGATGACCACCCGGGTGGTGGACCTCTTCGCCCCCATCGGGAAGGGGCAACGCTGCCTCATCGTCTCGCCCCCGCGCGCCGGCAAGACCGTCCTCCTGCAGCACATCGCCCACGCCATCACCGCCAACCACCCCGAGGTGACCCTCATCGTCCTGCTCATCGACGAGCGGCCCGAGGAGGTCACCGACATGGAACGGACGGTGAAGGGCGAGGTGGTGGCCTCCACCTTCGACGAGCCCGCCACCCGCCACGTCCAGGTGGCCGAGATGGTCATCGAGAAGGCCCGCCGGCTGGTGGAGCACAAGAAGGACGTGGTCATCCTCCTCGACTCCATCACCCGGCTCGCGCGCGCCTACAACTCCACCGTGCCGCCCTCCGGGAAGATCCTCTCGGGCGGCGTGGACGCCAACGCCCTCCACAAGCCCAAGCGCTTCTTCGGCGCGGCCCGCAACATCGAGGAGGGCGGATCGCTCACGATCATCGGCACCGCGCTCGTCGACACCGGCAGCCGCATGGACGAGGTCATCTTCGAGGAGTTCAAGGGCACCGGGAACTCCGAGATCGTGCTCGACCGGCGGCTCATGGAGAAGCGCATCTTCCCCTGCATGGACCTGGCGAAGAGCGGCACCCGCAAGGAGGAGCTGCTCCTCCCCGCCGACTGGCTCTCCAAGATCTACATCCTGCGCCAGACCATCCTGAACGGGCTCGACAACGTCGAGGCCATGAAGTTCATGCTCGACAAGTTCCGCCAGGCCCGGAACCACTCCGAATTCTTCCAGATGATGGTCGGCGGCGGCAAGTGACCGCCGTCCTTGACGGAAACGGCCGGAAGGATTAGATCCCCCGCTCCCGCCCGGACCACCGCGCGATCCCGCGCGATGCAAGAGGCGACAGGAAGGAAGTCATGAAGGAAGGCATCCACCCCGACTACAAGGCGTCCAAGGTCGTCTGCGCCTGCGGCGCGGTCATCGAGACCCGCTCCACCCGCGGCGACTTCCACATCGAGATCTGCTCCTCCTGCCACCCGTTCTTCACGGGCAAGCAGAAGATCCTCGACACCGCCGGACGCATCGAGCGGTTCAAGAACCGCTACGCGAACTCCCCCAAGGGCGAGGAGAAGAAGGTGGCCCCGCCCCCGGCGCCGAAGCCCGTCAAGGCCGCTGCCAAGGACGAGAACCGCGCCACCAAGCGCGCCAAGGCCAACGCCGGGAAGCCGAAGCCGGCCCCCAAGCCGGAGGCCGAGGCCCCTCCCGCGGTCGAGACGCCCGAGGCCTGAGCCGGTCCTCACCGCCGGGAAGGACGAAGGGGAGCCCGATCGGGCTCCCCTTTTCCGTTTCGCTCCCGGGATCCGCCCGGGATCGGGACGGCGACCTTTACTTCTTCTTCTTCGCGGTCGACTTGGACTTCGGCTTGGCGGCGGTGTCGGTGACCGAGACGCCGACGGTGGCCGACTTGCCCGAGGCCGAGGCGGTGATCTTGGCGCTCCCCTTCTTCACCGCGGTGACCACGCCGTCGGGCGAGACGGTGGCGATGCGCGCGTCGGAGGACTTCCAGGCGACCGGGACCCCGCCCACCTTCTGACCCTTCTTGTCGAGCGCCGCGACCTTGAACGTGAACCGGTCGCCCTTCTTCAGGGTCTGGGTCTTCGCCGGGGTGAGGGCGAGCTTGGCGAACTCGGGCACGCGGACGGCGAGGGTGACCCCGCCCTTCAGCTGGCCGGTGGCGGCGGTGATGGTGGCCGAGCCCGGCCCGACCGCCTCGACCTTTCCGTCGGCGACGCGGGCCACCGCGGCGTCGCTCGTCGACCAGGTGATGGTCCGCGGCACGGTGACCGGCTTCCCGGTGTCGTCGACCACCACCACCGAGAGCGGCACCACCTCGCCGGGGCGCGCCTCCTTCGACACGGCCGTGACGCTGATGCTGGCGGGGATGGAGACCACCACCTGGGCGGTCCCCTTGACCTCGCCGATCGACGCGGTCACCGCAGTCTCGCCCGACCGCTGCGCGACCAGCAGGCCCGACTCGTCGACGGTGGCGGACTGCGGCGACGCGCTCGACCAGGCCACCTTCACCTTGGTCGCGTCGATGGGCTGACCCTTGTCGTCGCGGGCGACGGCCTTGAACTGGGTCGTCGCTCCCTTGGCGTCGAGCGTCACCCTGGCGGGCTCGACGGAGACGGACTTCACCGAGGGTCCGCAGGCGGCGACCGCGAGGGCGATCAGGACGGCACTTCGCTTCATGGCATTCCTCCACGCCGGCAGGGTCTGCGGCCGGCTCCGCCGGACTCATACACCAACGTCCTGACACGGCAAGCGGGCGATTGGGGGTGCGCCGTTGTAGGATCCGCCGCCGTGACCCCCCTGGTCCTCATCGTCGACGACGAGCGTCCCAACCTCGAGTCCCTGGAGCGCATCTTCGCCCGGGAGGGCTGGCGGGTCACCCTCGCCGCCTCGGGCCAGGAGGCCCTGGAGGCGGTCCGGCGGGACCGGCCCGACGTGGTGGTGACCGACCTCATGATGCCGGGGATGGGCGGCGGCGAGCTCCTGCGCGCCGTGAAGGCCATCGCCCCCGAGATCGAGGTGATCCTCGTGACCGCCTTCGGGACGGTCGAGGGGGCCGTGGCGGCGATGAAGGACGGGGCCTACGACTTCATCACCAAGCCGGTGAAGCGGCACGCCATCGTGAAGGCGGTGCGGCTCGCCATGGAGCGCGCCTCGCTGGTCGCGGAGAACCGCGCGCTGCGCGCCCGCCTGGCCCGCTTCTCGGGCGAGCCGGCCGACGGCGGGATGGTGGGAAGCGCCCCCGCGTTCCGCGCGGCGCTCGACACCCTCCGGCAGGTGGCCCCTGCCTCCGCCACGGTGCTCCTCCTGGGGGAGAGCGGGACCGGCAAGGAGCTCGCCGCCCGGCTCCTCCACGACCTGTCCCCCCGCTCCGGGGCCCCGTTCGTCCCCGTGAACTGCGCCGCCATCCCGGAGACCATCCTGGAATCGGAGCTCTTCGGCTACGAGCGGGGCGCCTTCACCGGGGCCACGCAGCGCAAGGAGGGGCGCTTCCAGCGCGCCCACGGCGGCACCCTCTTCCTCGACGAGGTCGGGGACATGTCACCAGGAGTGCAGGCGAAGCTCCTCCGGGTGCTGCAGGACGGGGTGGTCGAGCGGCTCGGGGGCACCCAGCCGGTGCAGGTGGACGTGCGCATCGTGGCCGCCACCAACCGCGACCTCGCCGCCGAGGTCCGCGCCGGCCGGTTCCGCGAGGACCTCTATTACCGGCTCGACGTCGTCACCGTCCGCCTCCCTCCCCTGCGGGAGCGGCGCGAGGACGTGCCGCTGCTCGCGGCCGCCTTCCTGCGCGGGTTCGCCGAGCGCAACCGGCGCCCGGTGACGGGGTTCTCCGACGCCGCGCTCCAGGCCCTCGCCGCCCACGACTGGCCCGGGAACGTGCGGGAGCTCCAGCACGCCATCGAGCGGGCCGTCGTCCTCTGCCGCGGGGAGGTGGTCGACGTGGGCGACCTGCCCGAGGCGGTCCGCAACGCCTCGCCCGGCCGTCCCGTCCCGATGTCCGCGACGCTGACCATCGCGCTCGGGACGCCGCTCGAGGAGATCGAGCGCATCGTCATCCGCGAGACGCTGCGCCAGACCCGGGGCGACAAGAACCTCGCCGCCCAGCTGCTCCGGGTGGCGCCGCGGACCATCTACCGGAAGCTCGACCGGGACGAGGACGGGCGCCTCGTCGGGGTGGTTCCGGACGAGGGCGGCGGTCCCGAGCGCCCCTGACAAAATGGCGTCCCACCGGGGCCGCGGAGGCACGATTTGCCAGAATGGCAGCCCGACGGGAATCGCGGGGATGTTCGAATAAATTAGCCTTGTTGTTTCCCGTGTTTGCCTCCGCTGTGTCCTGCGGTATGGTGGCACGCCGATTGCTCAGGACCAGGCGGGGGTAACTGTCCGACGATGCTCGAGTTGTTTCTCAAGAAATACGCCTGGGTTGCGAACCTGGTGCTGCTCGCCTCGGCGGCATGGCTGCTCGCCAAGACGGTGAACACCGCCGTCGGCGCCGCGATCCGCCCGACACCCCGGGTGGAGACGGGCGGCGGCCCCGCCGCGCCCGCCGCGCAGCCCTTCGCGGCCCTCGACGTCGACAAGCTCTACCCGCTCATCGGCCAGAAGCCCCCGCCGGTGGTCGTGGCCGGTTCAGCGCCGGAGGCCCCGCCCCCGCCCAGGACCTGCTCCGACATGCAGGCTCCCCCGGTCGCCACCTCGCTCCGTGCCCAGCTCGTCGCCGGGATCGTCGCCGAGAAGCCCCGGTCCTCCGTCGCCGTCATCACCGACAAGACGAACGGCCAGACCCGCTCGTTCGGGATCGGGGAGCCGGTGATGGGCTCGGACCTCCTGTCGGTGGAGCGGATCCGCGACGAGCGGGACCCCGCCGGTCGCGCCTTCCGGGTGGTCGCCATCGTCTGCCACGACGGGCGCAAGGAGTTCATCGACTTCGACACCGGCGGCGGGGGCACCGCAGTCGCCGCAGCGCCCAACGTCGGCGTGATCCCGGTCCCGCCCCCGCATGGGGACGCCGGCGCCGCAGGCGTTCCGCCGGACGGCGTCCGCAAGACCGCCGACAACAAGTACGAGGTGAAGAAGACGGTCCTCGACGGCACGCTCTCGAACCTGAACTCGGTGGCCACCCAGGCGCGCATCGTTCCGAGCTTCAAGAACGGCGTGGCCAACGGCTTCAAGGTCTTCTCGATCCAGCCCAACTCGTTCTACTCCGCCATCGGCGTGGAGAACGGCGACGTGGTCCAGAAGATCAACGGCTACGAGATCAACTCGCCCGACAAGGCGCTCGAGATCTACCAGAAGCTGCGCGAGGCCCGGCACGTCACCATCGACCTCGAACGCAACGGCCAGACCATCCGCAAGGAGTACAACGTCACCGGCCAGTAGCCGGTGCGAGGGGAACACATGCGCTCGCTGCTCGCCGCCCTTCTCGTGTCCGCGCTCGCCGCCGGGCAAGCGCCTCCCGGGACCGGGGTGCCAGACGTTCCGGCCGAGGTGACGGACACCACCCCTCCGCCGCCCTCCAGCCCCGCCACCCCGGGCGCCGGGCTGCGCCGTCCCCCCTACAACATGAAGGCGGGCGTCCCCTCCGACGCGACGCCTCGCCCGTCTCGCGCGGGATACACCACCGGAACGGGCGCCACCCCCATGCCGGCGGACCCCGCCGTACCGGGCCCCGCGTACGCCCCGACCGGCGCCGCTTCCGGTTCCACCCCGCAGCCGCAGGTTCCCGGTCGTGTCGCCGTTCCCCCGCCCCCGCCCGGATCGCCTCGCGCGGCTCCCGCCGGGCAGGCCGCCACCCGTCCCGGCGCCCCCGCGGCCGCCTCGGCCGCCGCGCCGGCTTCCCAGGCCTCGCGCCCCCCGGCCTCCCCGGGCCAGGCGATCCCCGTCCCCGCGAGCGCCGAGAGCGTGCAGCCAGGACAGGCCGGCGGGTCGGCCCGCTCGGCCGGCACCTGCGAGCCGATGGAGGGCAAGTTCCTCCTCGCCTTCAACAAGGCCGAGATCCTCGACCTGCTCGAGCAGGCCAGCCGCTGGACCTGCCGGAACTTCGCCTACACGGAGGAGGTCGTCCGCGGGAAGATCACCCTCCTCTCCAAGACGCCGGTCACGGCCGAGGAGGCCTACGCGGCCTTCCTCGCCGCGCTGAACACCAACGGCATCGCCATGTACCAGACGGGCAAGTACTGGAAGCTCGTCCGCATCGCCGACGCGAAGAAGGTGCCCATCCCCACGCTGCTCAGCGATGACGCCGAGATCCCGGCAATGGAGCAGCCGGTCACCAAGCTCTTCCGGCTCCGCTACGTCGACCCCGACCAGCTTCGCGCCGTCCTCGGCAACTTCACCTCGCCGCAGGGCGCCGACATCGCCACCATCCCGCCCGACATCCTCCTCGTCACCGACATCGGGCTGAACGTCCGGCGCATCGAGAAGCTGCTCGAGGCTCTCGACCGCCCCGGCTCCAACGACCTGGTCCGCGTCATCCAGGTCCAGTACGCGCCGGCGCGCGACGTGGCCGACAAGGTGAACCAGATCTTCGTCCAGGTCCCCGGCCAGCCGGGGAAGAGCACGCGCCGCCCGGTCATCGGCGGCGTGGCCACCCCGGGAGCGGCGCCGGGCGCGGTGCCGGCCGGCGGCGGCGCCGAGTCGGGCGAGATCTCCATCAGCAAGGTCGTCGCCGACGAGCGCACCAACAAGATCATCGTCATCTCCGACGAGAAGAGCTTCCAGCGCATCGGCGAGCTCGTCCGTCAGCTCGACACGCCCACCGCGGGTGAGGGCTCGATCCACGTCATCTTCCTGAAGAACGCCAACGCCGAGGACCTCTCCAACACCCTCCAGAACCTGGCCAGCGGCTCCCGTCGCACCGGCACGTCGGGCGGCGCGCCCCCGGGCGCCGCGGCCGCCATGGCGTCGCCCCCCGGCGTCTCCGCTCCCCGGGCCTCCGGAGGCACGGCCGAGCTCTTCAGCGGCGACGTCAAGGTCACCGCCGACAAGCCGTCCAACTCCCTCGTGATCATCGCCAGCGCCTCCGACTTCGCCGTGGTCCAGCGGCTCGTCGACAAGCTCGACCGACCGCGCCGCCAGGTCTTCGTGGAGGCGGTGATCATGGAGGTCGACATCGACAACACGAGCGACATCGGGGTGGGCATGCACCTCGCCGTCCCGGTGAACACCGCCAACGGCAAGGGCTTCATCCCCATCGGCCTCGAGCCCGGCAAGATCAACTCGCTGAACCCCACCTCGGCGCTGCAGCTGGGCGGGTTCCTCACCGGCCTCGTGGGCCCGGTCTCCGCCGAGCTGAAGGACATCTTCCCCTTCCCGAGCGTGGGCGTGGTCATCCAGGCGCTCCAGTCCAACTCGGACGTGAACGTGCTGTCGACGCCGCACCTCATCGCCCAGGACAACGAGGAGTCGGAGATCATCGTCGGCAACAACGTTCCGTTCCAGGCCGGCTACAACCCCGGCTTCAACACCGGCGGCATCGGCACCTCGGGCACCGGGAGCAACGCGAACAGCCTTCTCGCCAGCCCCTACGCGGTGAGCCTCATCGCCCCCATCCAGCGGCAGAACGTCGACCTCAAGCTGAAGATCAAGCCTCAGATCCACGAGGGCGACATGGTCCGCATGGACATCGAGGAGTCGCAGGAGGAGATCGTCGCCAACAACCCGACCCTCGGCCCCACCACCGCCAAGCGCAGCGTCAAGACCAAGGTCGTGGTGAAGGACCAGAGCACCATCGTCATCGGCGGGCTGGTGCAGGACCGCAACGTGACATCGGTGTCCAAGGTGCCGCTGCTCGGCGACATCCCCATCCTGGGCTGGGCCTTCCGCAGCACGAACATCGTGAAGAAGAAGACGAACCTGCTCCTCCTCCTCACGCCCTACATCATCCGGGATCAGTCCGACTTCCGGCGCATCCTGGAGCGCAAGCAGCGCGAGCACCGGGAACTCTACGAGCTCTACTACGGCAAGAAGCCCGACTACACGCTGGCCGAGAGCTCGAGCCGGCCCGGCCCGCTCACCCGGGTCCGCCAGCAGGTGGTGACCGAGAACGCCAAGATCGAGAACGGCGGGTCGGGTGGCGTGGGCGAGAAGACGATGAAGCCGCCGAGCTACGTGCCCGACCCACCGGCCCCGCGTTCCGCGGCGCCCGTGGTGCCGCCGCCACCCGCTCCCGTGGCCGCGCCGGCGGTCGCTCCCGTGGCCGTCCCGCAGCCGGTGACCGTGCCCCTGCCCGCACCCGCGACCGCACCGGCGTCCCCGCCGGCGGGACCGGAGCCTCGGACCTTCCCGCCGACCCAGTTCCCCGTGCGCCCCATCCCGGGCGAGGAACCGGCCACGCCGACGACCGCGCCCCCCGCCTCGGACGGTTAGCTCCCCATGTCCACGCAGCAGACCGAATCGGCGGCGACGACCGCCCCCATTCCGGAGCTGGCGGTCCCGCTGGCCGCCCTCCGCGGGCGTCCGCTCGGGGAGATCCTGGCCGTGATCGCCGGGGTGGATCCCGGGAAGGTCGCCGAGGCGCTGGCCGCCCAGCAGGCCGACCCCGCCGGCCTCCGCTTCGGCGAGGCGCTCGTGAAGGCCAAGCTCGTCACCGAGGAGCAGGTGCTCCGGGCGGTGGCCCTCCAGCTCGACCTGCCCTACCAGGGCAGCATCGACGCGGCCGAGGTCCCCGACGACCTGGCCCGCCTCGTCCCCATCAACTTCGCCAAGACGGCGCGGATGATCCCGCTCGGCCGGGACGGCGACGCGATCCGCGTGGCGGTGGCCGATCCGCTCGACACCGCCGCCCAGGACAACCTCTCGGTGCTCCTCGGCGCGCCGCTCTCCCCGGTGGTCGCGCCCGGGGCGGTGATCGTCGACGCCATCAACCTGGTCTACGACCGGACCGCCGACCGGCACGACCGGCTCATGGAGGACCTCGAGACCACCGAGGACCTCGAGAGCGTGGCCCACGAGCTGGAGGAGCCGGCCGACCTCCTGGAGGCCGACGACGAGGCCCCCATCATCCGGCTCGTCAACTCGCTCCTCTTCCGCGCGGTGAAGGAGCGGGCCAGCGACATCCACATCAACCCCGAGGAGCGGGACATCTCGGTGCGCTTCCGGATCGACGGGGTGCTCCGCGAGGTGATCCGCCCCCCCAAGCGCTTCCAGGCCTCCATCGCCAGCCGCATCAAGATCATGGGCGGCCTCAACATCGCCGAGAAGCGTCTCCCGCAGGACGGCCGCATCCGCATCAAGATCGCCGGGCGCGACGTCGACGTCCGCCTCTCCACCATCCCCACCGCCAACGGGGAGCGCATCGTCATGCGCCTCCTCGACAAGTCGGCGGTGCTGCTCGACCTCTCCCAGCTGGGCTTCGAGGACTGGCAGCTCGAGATCATGGACGGGCTCATCACCCGGTCCCACGGCATCGTCCTGGTCACCGGGCCGACCGGCTCCGGCAAGACCACCACGCTCTACGGCGGCCTGGCCAAGATCAACTCGCCCGACCTCAACATCCTCACCATCGAGGACCCGGTCGAGATCCAGCTGAAGGGCGTGGCCCAGGTGCAGGTGAACGCCAAGATCGACCTGACCTTCGCGAACGGGCTGCGCTCCTTCCTGCGCCAGGACCCCGACGTCATCATGGTCGGCGAGATCCGGGATCTGGAAACCGCCGAGATCGCCATCCAGGCCTCGCTCACCGGCCACCTGGTCCTCTCCACCATCCACACCAACGACGCGGCCGGCGCCGTCACCCGCCTCGCCGACATGGGCGTGCAGCCCTTCCTGGTGGCGAGCTCGCTCGTGGGCATCCTGGCGCAGCGGCTGGTGCGCATGCTCTGCCCCGCCTGCAAGGAGGCCTACGAGCCCTCGCCCGAGGAGCTGTCCCAGGCGAGCATCAGCCCGGCCGTCATGGCCCGGGCCGGGAACCCGCGCCAGCTCTACCGGGCGGTGGGCTGCCCGCTCTGCCAGCGCACCGGCTACTCCGGCCGCACCGGGATCTACGAGCTCATGCTCGTCGACGACGAGATCCGGCAGCTCATCCTGAAGAACGTCGATTCGGGGACCATCAAGGCCCGCGCCGTGGCGGGCGGCATGATGACCCTGCTCGAGCACGGCGCCTACAAGGTGGCGAAGGGAGAGACCACCGCGGCCGAGGTCCTCTCCGTGACCGCCGAAGACATCTGACGCACCCCCCATGCCCGTCTTCGCATACAAGGCGCTCGACCAGAGCGGGAAGGCCGTCGAGGGGCTGAAGGAGGCCGACTCGCCCAGGACCCTGCGCGGCCTGCTGCGCCGCGACGGGCTGTACCTCACCGAGGTCACCGGCGAGAAGACGGCCAAGGCGGCCTCCCCCGAGATGAGCGTCCGGCGCTGGGTGGTCGGGCGGGTCAAGGCCGACGACGTGGCGGTGGCCACCCGGCAGCTGGCCGTGCTGGTGAACGCCGGCATCCCGCTCGTCGACGCGCTGACCGCGCTCGTGGAGCAGGTCGACAACGAGCGGCTCAAGCGGGTGGTCTCGGCGGTGAAGCAGCGGGTCAACGAGGGCTCCTCGCTGGCCGACGCGCTGGGGCAGCACCCCAAGGTCTTCAACAACCTCTACGTCAACATGATCCGGGCCGGCGAGTCGTCGGGCGCCCTCGACGTGGTGCTCTTCCGCCTGGCCGACTTCACCGAGAGCCAGGCCCGGCTGCGCTCCAAGATCCTCGGCACCCTCACCTACCCGGCCGCCATGGTGATCATCGGCGCCGCGGTGATGGGCATCCTCTTCACGGTGGTCATCCCCAAGATCACCAAGGTCTTCGAGGACACCAAGGTGGTGCTCCCCTGGACCACCCGCATCCTCATCGGCTTCGCCACCTTCATGCACGACTACTGGTGGGCCATGGGGATCCTGCTCGCGGGGGGGATCTACGCCCTCGTCCGCTGGCTCAAGACGCCGGGCGGGCGGGCCCGCTGGGACGTCTGGGTGCTCGACGCCCCCATCTTCGGACCGCTGATCCGGCAGGTGGCGGTGGCCCGCTTCTCGCGCACGCTGGCCACCCTCCTGAAGAGCGGGGTTCCGCTCCTCACCGCCCTCGACATCGTCCGCAACATCGTGGGCAACACGCGGCTGGCCGCGGTGATCGAGGAGGCCCGCGAGTCCATCAAGGAGGGCGAGAGCATCGCCGCGCCGCTGAAGCGTTCCGGCGAATTTCCACCATTGGTGTACCACATGATCGCGATCGGCGAGAAGTCGGGCGAGCTGGAGGAGATGCTCGGCAACGTCGCCAACGCCTACGACAGCCAGGTCGAGACCAAGGTGGCCGCCCTCACCTCGCTGCTCGAGCCCATCATGATCGTGGTGATGGGCGTGGCCGTGGCGTTCATCGTCTTCTCCATCCTGATGCCCATTCTCCAGATCAACACCATCGCCGGAGGCTGACCGTGAAAGCACCCCGAAGCGCCCGCGCCGCGTCGCGCGGCATGACCCTCATCGAGATCCTGGTCGTCATCACCATCCTCGGCATCATCGCCGCCGCCGTGGCGGTGAACGTGGTGGGGCAGCTCGACGAGGCCAAGGTCAAGCAGGCCAAGACCGACCTGCACACGCTGGAGAACTGCCTCGACCTCTACAAGATCGACAAGGGACGCTACCCGTCCACCGAGGAGGGGCTGCAGGCGGTGGTGACGGCCGGCAAGTGCAAGCCGCAGCTCAAGGATCCCTGGGGCCACTCCTACGTCTACCTCTTCCCCGGCCAGGTCCACCCCGAGTCGTTCGACCTCAAGTCCTACGGCGCCGACGGGCAGGCCGGCGGCGACGGCGTCAACGCCGACATCGTGAACCCCTGAGGCGTGTCCCCGGGGAGCGATGAAGGGCGACGGCCGCCAGCCGAGGGGGTTCACCCTCATCGAGGTCCTCATCGTGGTGGCCGTGATCGGGGTCATGGCCCTGGCCGCTGCACCCGCCGTGAACTCGCTCACCGGGGCCAACGCCCGGTCGGCCGCCGGGGAGATCGCCGGCGCCTACCGGTACCTCTTCGACACCGCCGCGCTGCGCCGCCAGACCTGCCGGCTGGTCGTCGACATCGACGCCCGGGAGTGGTGGGCCGAGTGCACCGCCGGGACCGCCGGGGGCCGGCGCGGCCAGCCGGTGATGGGCAAGGACGGGATGGCCGAGGACGACGAGCGGGAGCTGGCCCGCTCCTTCTCCGACGAGGCCACCGCCGAGAAGCGGAAGTTCCTGGCCCGGGCCAAGTTCGCCGAGTTCAAGGACCGGCAGGTCCAGAAGCGCAAGCTCAAGGGGAGCGCGATCTTCGAGAAG
Source organism: uncultured Anaeromyxobacter sp. (assembly GCA_903904005.1). GTDB lineage: Bacteria > Myxococcota > Myxococcia > Myxococcales > Anaeromyxobacteraceae > CAIOAK01. The sequence continues at coordinate 20,090 of CAIVAR010000087.1, read as the reverse complement.
GTCTGGACGCCCCGGCAGCGCGACCCGCAGGCCAAGGGAAAGGCCTACGTCTACTTCTATCCCCAGGGGCAGGCGGACCGCGCCCAGATCCCGGTGTCCGACGGCACCAACGCCTACACGGTGATGACCCAGCCCCTCACCGGGCGTGCACGGGTGGTCACCGGGATCCCGGAGGCGCCGCGGTGAGCCCCGTTCGCGTCCGGGCCCGGGGGGGCTTCACGCTCCTCGAGGTGATGGTGGCCCTGGCCGTGCTGGCCGGGTCGCTGATGGCGGTCGCCGATCTCTCCGGCAGCGCCATGCGGAACTACGTCTACGCCCGGGACCTCTCGGTGGCCACGCTGCTCGCCCGGGGGAAGATGGCGGAGCTCACGGAGAAGTACGACGACAGCGGCTTCACCGACTTCGACCAGTCGGAGGACGGGAGCTTCGCCGACCAGGGGCAGCCGGGGATGCGCTGGAAGCTCGAGATCCGCAAGCCCACCGCGGAGCTCACGGCCGAGCGGATCCTGGGCGCTTTCCTGGGCGGGGGCGAGGACCTGGGCGCGCAGGAGATGCTCGGCAAGCTCATGGGAAGCCCCGGTGGGACGGGCGGCAAGGGCGGGCCGGCGTCGGGCGCGCCGGGAGGCCTGCTCGGGGGCGTGATGCAGGGGCAGGTCAACGCCTTCGCCGAGGAGCTCAAGAAGTGCGTCCGCCAGGTCTCGCTGCGCGTCTCCTGGAAGGACGGGAAGGCCGACCAGGGCTTCTCGCTCGACACCTACTGGGTGGTGCTCAACCCCAAGGCCCCCGGCGGTGCGCGGGGGAACGACCCGGACATCCCGGCCAACGTGTCGGGGCCGGCCCGGATCCGCCCCACCGCGCCCACGCCCGCCACCAATCCCGGTGGCGCCAAGAAGACCGCTCCCGCGACCGGAGCCACCCCATGACGACCGGGCGGCCACGCGGCTTCACCCTCGTCGAGGTGCTCATCGCGATGGCCATCACCGCGGTGATCGGCGCCATGGCCCTGGGGGCCTTCTCCCGCTCCGCGGCGGCGCGGCAGTCGGTGGAGGAGCAGGACGAGCGCATCAGCGGGGCCCGCTCCGCGCTGGGGAGGATGTCGCGGGAGCTCTCCTCCGCCTTCCTCTCCGAGCACTTCGATCGCGCGCGGTTCCGCGAGCGCCCCACCCTGTTCAAGGGGCGCGACGGCGGCGACCGGGACTCGCTGCTCTTCGCCACCATGGCCCACGTGCGCGGGGTCCGCGACGCGAAGGAGTCGGACCAGTCGGTGGTCGAGTACTCCGTCGACGCCGACCCGGAGTTCCCCGGGGAGAACGGCCTCTTCCGACGGGAGAAGATCCGGATCGACGACGAGCCCGACCGCGGGGGCGCGAAGTCGCTGCTCCTCCACCACGTGGTGGCCTTCGACGCGGAGTACTGGGACTGGCAGAAGCAGGAGTGGACCCGGGACTGGTCCACCGCGCCCGGCGACAAGACGCTGCTCCCTCCCCGCGTGAAGCTGAAGCTCACCCTGCGCATGCCGGACGGCAAGACCACCCGCAGCTTCGAGACCCAGGCCCGGATCGCCATCATCCGGCCGATGGACTTCTAGGATGCCCACCCTCCGCCCCAAGGCGCGCAGCGAGCGCGGAGCCGCCCTCCTCCTGGTCCTCATGGTGGTGGCCATCGTCACCGTGCTGGCCACCGAGCTGGCCTACGACACGCGGGTGTCGCTCCAGATCGCCGCCAACGCCCGGGACGAGCTCCGCGCCACGGCGCAGGCCCAGGCGGCGGTGGCGATCTCCCGGCTGGTGCTCCACTTCCAGCAGCGGCTCGACCAGGCCGGCGGCGCGGCCGGGCAGGCGCTGGCCGGGCTCACCGGGCAGGCCGGCGGCCAGGCGGGGGGGCAGCAGGCCGGCGGTCTCGGCGCCCTGACGCAGGGCTCCTTCTCCTTCCGTCTCTGGGACGCGATCCCGGTCGAGGACTCGGTCATCGCGATGCTGCTCGGCACCGGCCCGCGCGCCGGGTCCTCGCCCGACCAGGGCTTCCATGCCACCATCGTGGACGAGGAGCGGAAGGTGAACGTGTCCCAGCTGGCGGGTCTCAACACCGTGGCCGCGCCGCAGCTGCAGCGCTTCCTTCTCGCGGTTCGCGACCCGGGCTACGACGTGCTCTTCGACCGGGAGGACGAGTTCGGGAACCGGCTCGGCCGGCGGGACGTGGCGGCGGCGCTGCGCGACTGGGTGGACGAGGACCCCACCACGAGCGTGCTCGGGGCCAACCCCATGGCGCCGTTCCAGAACGGGTTCGGCGACGAGAACCAGTACTACGACCGGGGCGACGATCGGTACCGGGCCAAGAACGCCCGCTTCGACTCGATCGACGAGCTCTACCTGGTGGCGGGGATCGGCGACGCCTTCATGGGCGCGTTCGGGGACCACCTCACCGTGTACCCGGACGTGAACGCGACCATCAACGTGAACACCACCGACCCGGAGCAGATCCTGGTGAACGCGCTGCTCATGTCGGACCCGCCCGGCGTCCCCCAGGTCCCGCTGCTCGACCCGCTCTTCTCGCAGAAGCTGGAGATGGCCCTTCGCCTGGCCCGGCCGCTCCCCTTCATGACCATCACGGTCCAGCAGTTCGCCACGGTCCTCCAGGCGCTGGGCATCAAGGTCCAGCAGCTGTACCTCCAGGCGCAGAACACCGACACCCGGAGCCCGTTCGGAAACAAGTCGAGCACCTTCACCATCCGCGCCACCGGCCGTGCCGGGGGCGTGGAGAAGACCATCGACGCGGTGGTCACGATGGACGACCGCGCCGGCCCGCTCCAGGGAGACCTGGGGCGGCTCCTCCACTGGCGCGAGGACTGACCATGTCCCATCCCATTCTCGGACTCGACCTCGGCTCCCGGCGCATCCAGGCCGTCCTGATCGAGACCACCCTGCGGGGCTTCACCGTCTCCGGAACGGCCGAGGAGGCCGTCCCCCCGGCCACCGAGGGCGGGCCGTCGGCCGCAGCGCGGATGGCCGGCGCGGTCACCGCGCTCCTCTCCGCCCGGGGCTGGTCCGCCGACGTGGCGGCGGCGGCCTCCCTGCCGGGCGTGGCCGCCTCGCACCTCGTCACCCTCCCCTTCTCCGACACGCGCCGCATCGAGCAGACGGTGCAGTACGAGGTGGAGGCGGCCATCCCGTTCGACCTCGACCAGGTCGCCTGGGACTGGCAGGTCCTCGACAGCGCGGCGGGACGGTCCGACCTCTTCATCGGCCTGGCCCGGCGCGACGAGCTGACCGCCTGGGTCGCGGAGCTGGCCGCCGTCGGGGTCGATCCGGCGGTGGTGAGCCCGGGCGGACCGGTGCTCGCGGCGCTGTGGGCGGCCGGTGCCGTGGCCGATCCCGCGCCGGCCGGCGAGGCCGAGCTGGTGGTCGACCTGGGCGTCGACCGGACCCACGCCTGCGTGGTCTCGGAGGGGCGCTGCCTCTTCGCCCGCACCTTCGGCTCCGGCACCTCGACCCTGCTCCGGGCGGCGGCGCGGAGCGCCGGAAGGAACCCGGACGAGGTGCCGACCGACGGCGCCGTCCCCGACTGGCTCGACGCTCCGGAGGGGCCCGCTGCGCTCCGCACCGGGATCGCGCCGCTCGTCCGGGAGCTCCGGGCCACGCTCCACGCCTTCGAGTCCCGCCCGTCCCACCGCTCGGTGGTCCGGATCCGCATGGCCGGCGAGGCCGGCGCCTGGCCCGGTCTGGCCGGGCTGGTCGGCGAGGAGCTCGGCACCCCCGCCGAGCCATTGCGGCTCGCCGGGCCCGCCGCCGAGGTCATCCCCGCGGAGGCCGCACCCCGCTACGCCCTGCCGCTGGCGCTCGCGCTGCGGGGCTGGATGGGCAACCGGTTCCAGCGGCTCAACTTGCGCCGCGGCGACCTGGCCAGCACCCGTTCCCACCAGGACGTCCGGGAACGGCTGCAGCGGATCGCGGTCTACGCGTCGCTCGTCCTCCTGCTCGCGGTCGTCAGCTCGACCGTGAAGGTGGTGGCGCTCAACCGGCAGGAGAAGCTGCTCGACCGCTCCATGTGCGAGGTCACCCAGAAGGTGATCGGCAAGTGCTTCGACGACTTCGCCACGGCCGAGTCGGTCCTGCGCGGCCGCGGAACGGTGGGCGCCACCATCCCGCGCATGTCGGCGGCCGGGGTGCTCGCCGAGCTGGCGGCGCGCGTCCCGCAGGTCCAGCTCCGCTTCGACCGCATCGAGATCACCCGGGAGAAGCTGCACCTCCAGGGGACCACCGACGCCGCCGAGAACGTCGACCGGATCGTGTCGGCGCTTCGCGGCTCCCGCTGCTTCGGCGACGCCCGGTCCGGAGGCGCGCGCAAGCGCGGGACCGAGCAGAAGTTCGAGTTCACGGTGGATGCCGACATCACCTGCGAGGGCGCCCCGGCGCCCGGGGGGAAGGGCTGATCATGGAGACCCTGCGCAACCTGCGCGCCAGCCTGGAGTCCTTCCTGGGCCGGCTTTCCCCGCGCGAGCGGATCCTGGTGTCGTCGGCCGCCGCCGCTGTCGCCCTCTTCTTCCTCTTCCTGGTCACCACCGGCGTCTCCCGCTCCATCAGCGCGCGGGAGAAGCGGATCGGTTCGAAGACCGAGATGCTGTCCCAGATCGGCAAGCTCACCCGCGGCTACCGGCAGGCCCAGGCCGAGCGGCAGTCGCTCGAGACCCGCCTCAAGGGGCCGCCGGTCCAGCTCATGAGCTTCGTCTCGCAGACCGGGGCCCAGACGGGCGTGGAGGTGAACGACCTCCGCCCCGGGACGCCCTCCACCACCGACGGGCTCACGGAGGAGAGCGTCGAGGTGAACCTGGCCCGCATCGACCTGCCGCGGCTGGCCCGGCTCGTCGACGCGCTCGAGCGCGGGCCCGGCGTGGTCAAGGTGCGCAAGCTGCGCGTCGCCACGCGAACCGATGACCCCAACCTCGTCGACGTCACGCTCCAGGTCTCCACCTGGCAGCTGAAGAGCTAGGAGGACGGCGTGAAGATCGATCCGCGGACCTGGAACCTCGACCCCCGGAAGTGGAAGATCACCGGCTGGCGGAGGACGGCGGCCTACGTGGCCTTCTTCGTCTTCGCCTTCGTCCTGTCCCTCCGCCTCACCTTCCCGGTCGAGGCGGTGAAGGAGCGGTTCATCCTCGACGCGTCGGCCCAGGGCTACCAGATCAAGGTGAACGACCTCTCGCCGTCGGGGATCGTGGGCATCCGCGCCCGCGAGGTCACGGTGACCACGGCAGAGGGCACCCGCATCCCGCTCGAGGAGCTCCGGGTCGGGCTCAGGCTCTGGCCCACCTTGCTCGGGCGGCGCTCTTACTCCTTCGACGCCTCCCTCATGGACGGCCACATCACCGGCTTCACCGACCTGGGCAAGACGCGCGAGCGCTACCAGGCGAAGGTGACCGGCATCGACCTGGCACGGGCCGGGCTGGTCCGGGCTGCCACCGGGCTCGACGTGGCCGGGATCCTCTCCGGGAACCTCGACGTCTCGCTCGACCCGAAGGACCCGTCGAAGAGCACCGGGAGCCTCGAGTTCCAGGTGAAGGACGGGGCCATCAAGGGTGGGCAGATCTCCGTGCCCGGGATGGAGGGCGGCCTGACCGTACCCCCGGTGAAGCTCGGCGCCATCGCGGCGCGCGGGGTCCTGAAGGGCGGGCGCGCCGACTTCGGCACCCTCGAGTCGAAGGGTGAGGACATCGACATCGTGGCCGACCAGGTCTTCGTGCAGTTGCAGCCGCGGGTCGACTTCTCGCCGCTCTCCGGCAGGGCCAAGGTGAAGGCGACCGAGGCCTTCTGGCGCAAGCCGCAGGTTGCGCCGCTCAAGCCCCTGGTCGAGATGGCCCTGGCGAGCGCCCGGGGTCCAGACGGCGGATTCGGCTTCCAGATCTACGGGACCCTGGCGAAGCCCCAGGCCCGCCCATCCTCCTACTGATGACCCTGCATGTAGTGTCATGCAAGGTTTCGTTTTTCCTCGGAGATCCGGCGACGTCGCGCGAAATCCCCGTAGATATCAAGGACTTGGATTGAAAGCGCCCCGGGGGCGTGCTATCCCGGCCGGATGCGGATTCGTCGTCTGGAGATGGTGGGCTTCAAGTCGTTCATGGATCGGACGGTCGTCGCCTTCGACGAGGGCGTGACCGGCGTCGTCGGCCCGAACGGCTGCGGGAAGTCCAACGTCGCGGACGCCATCCGCTGGGTCCTCGGAGAGCAGTCGGCGCTCCGCCTCCGTGGCCGCTCCATGGAGGACGTGATCTTCAACGGGTCGGAGTCGAAACCGCCCCTCTCCTTCGCCGAGGTCACCCTCACCTTCGACAACGACCGCCCCGCCGAGCTGCCGCCGGCCTTCCGCGGCCTCGCCGAGATCACGGTGGGGCGGAGGCTCTACCGCACCGGCGAGTCGGACTACCTCGTCAACCGGGCCCCGGCGCGCCTGCTCGACGTGAACGACATCTTCTTCGGCTCGGGCGTCGGCCGGACCGCCTACTCCATCATCGAGCAGGGGCGCATCGGCCAGATCGTCTCCGCCCGCGCCCAGGACCGGCGCGGCGTGATCGAGGAGGCGGCCGGGATCACCAAGTACCAGCGTCGCCGCGAGGCGGCCGAGCGGAAGATGGAGGCCACCCGCCACAACCTGGAGCGGGTCACCGACATCGTCGCCGAGCTGGGCAAGCAGCTCGACTCGCTCAACCGGCAGGCCCGCAAGGCCGAGAAGTACCGCGCCCTGAAGGCGCAGATCCGCGAGCTCGAGCTGCACGTGGGCGCCACCCGCTGGCTGGAGTTGACGGTGGGGCGCCGCGAGGCGGAGGAGCGCCACGCCGCGGCCCGCGCCGACGAGGCCGAGATCTCGACGCGCCTGGCCCAGATCGACCAGGCGCTGGAGGCCGACCGGGCGCTGCTCGCCGAGCGCGAGCTCTCGCTCCAGCAGCTCTCCGACCGGGAGCACGAGCTGGAGAGCCAGGGGCGGGTGTCGGCGGTCTCCACCGAGGCCGCCGAGCGCGAGCTGGCCCAGATCGCCGACCGCTCCCGCGGGCAGGCCTCCGAGGTGGAGGCGTTGAAGGTCCAGGCCGATGCGCTCTCCGCGGAGCGGGACGCGCTGCTCCGGCAGCGGGACGAGCTCGCCAGCCTCTCGGGCTCCGACGAGGTCCGGCTGGCCGATCTCGAGGCCGCCCTGCGCGACGCCGCGTCGACCGAGGTCGCGCTGGCCTCCGAGGGGGAGCAGGCCCGGGCCGAGGCCGCCGACGCCCACGGCCGCGCCGCGGCACGGCGCAGCGCGCTCGGCCAGGTGGAGCGGCAGCGCACCGATCTCCAGGCGCGCCTGGCGCGCGTGCGGACCGAGATCGACGAGCTCGCCACCCGGGGCACTTCGCTCGACGGCTCCCGCTCGGCCCACGTCGAGAAGCTGGGCAAGACCCGGCAGCTGAAGCTCCACCTCGAGGAGCAGCGCGGCGCCCAGGAGGACCTGCTCGACCGCACCCGCTCCGAGTTCATCCAGAACGAGGCCCGGCTCATCACGCTGCGCGAGGAGCTCTCCGACCGACGCGCCCGCCTCCAGTCGCTCCAGGAGGTGATGCGCAACTACGAGGGCTACGGCCGGGGCGTGCGCAGCCTCATGACCCGCGCCCGCGCCGCCGAGGGGGCGGAGAACGGCGTGATGGGGCTCGTCGCCGACGTCATGACGGTGCCCGCCGAGTACGAGAACGCGGTCGAGGCCGTGCTCGGCGAGCGGCTCCAGTACGTCATCGTGGAGAGCCACAGCCAGGGCGTGGAGGCCATCGACTGGCTGAAGAGCGCCGCCGAGGGGCGCGCCTCCCTCATCCCGCTGCTCCGCCTGCGCGACGGCGACACCGGAGCCGCCCCGGCCGACCGCTCCCACCCGGGGTTCGTCGCCGGCTGCCTCGACGTGGTCCGCTTCGATCCCTCCTACGAGCGGCTGGCGCGGTTCCTCCTGGGCGATGCCGCCATCGTGCGCGACCTCTCGAGCGCGCTCGAGATCTGGCAGTCGGGTGGCAGCGCCGGGACGCTCGTGACCCTCGACGGCGAGGTGCTCGACCCGCACGGCGTGGTGACCGGCGGGCCGCTCGAGGGCGAGGGGCACGGCGCCCTGCAGCGCCGGCGCGAGGTGCAGGAGCTCATCGACACCGTCCGCTCCTTCGAGGCCGACTTCGCGCTGGCCCAGGAGCGCCACCGCGCCCTGCAGTCCCGCCTGCTGCAGCTCGAGGCGGCGCTCAAGACCATCGACCGGGACAACCGGGAGAAGGACCTGTCGCTGCTCACCCAGGAGAAGGACCTGGCCCGGCTCGGCGAGGAGCTGGAGCGGGTGGCCGAGCGGATGGGGCAGCTCGAGCTGGAGCGGTCGTCCATGGAGGACACGCTCTCCGGGCTCTCCCGCGAGGAGGAGACCCACCAGCTCGAGGCCGCCGGGGCCGAGGCCGATCGCAGCCGCCACGAGGAGCGCGCCCGGGAGGCCACCGGCCGGCTCGACGACCTGAGGCGGCGGGCCGAGTCGATCCAGGCCGAGGTGCTGGCCGTGAAGGTCAAGGTGGCGTCCGAGCGGGAGCGGAGGGACGGCATCGGCGAGTCGCTCCGGCGGGTCGAGGAGGCCCAGGCCGCGGCCGAGGACCGGCGGGCGCGCCTCTTCGACGCCCTGTCGGAGGGGAACGCCCGGGCGGCAGACCTCCGGGAGCGCATGGAGGGGGCCCGCGGCGACGGCGCCCGGCTCGCCGAGGAGCTCTTGCGGGTCCGGGAGGTGCTGCTCGGCGAGCGGGCCGCCCACCAGGACGCCACGACCCAGGCGCGCGCCGCCGAGACCGAGGCCCGCGACCTGCGCAAGCGGGCCGAGGCCATCACCCAGGCGGCCGGCGATGCGGCCCTGACGGCGCGCGAGCAGGCGCTCGAGCTCAGCCACCTCGAGGAGCAGATCCGCGAGCGCTGCCAGGCCGAGCTGCGCGACGAGCTCCTGCGCTTCCACGCCGAGCGCCCGCCCGGCGAGGCGGAACGGCGCCGGCTCGACGAGCTGAAGGCCCAGGCCGAGCGCATGGGCGCCATCAACCTCACCGCCATCGAGGAGTACGACGACCTGGCCCGACGCCACACCTTCCTCTCCGAGCAGAAGGCGGACCTGGAGGCCTCGCTGACCGACCTCCAGAAGGCCATCGGGAAGATCAACCGCGCCTCCCGTGAGCGGTTCCGCGAGACCTTCGACCGGGTGAACGAGAAGTTCCAGCAGGTCTTCCCCCGCCTCTTCAACGGCGGGCGGGCCGGCCTCGTGCTCACCGAGGACGGGGACGAGCAGGAGGGCGGGGTCGAGATCTTCGCCCAGCCGCCGGGGAAGAAGCTGCAGAACATCAACCTGCTCTCGGGCGGGGAGAAGGCGCTCACCGCGGTCTCGCTCATCTTCGCCATCTTCCTCATCAAGCCCTCGCCCTTCTGCCTGCTCGACGAGGTCGATGCGCCGCTCGACGACGCCAACGTCGGCCGGTACAACGAGCTCGTGAAGGAGATGGCCAAGGCGTCCCAGTTCATCCTCATCACCCACAACAAGCGGACCATGGAGACGGTGGACACGCTCTACGGGGTGACGATGGAGGAGCCGGGGGTGTCGAAGCTGGTGTCGGTGAGGTTGTCGGGGGGGACGAGGTCGGAGGCGGCGTAGGGGCGGCCGCTTCCGCAACCGCTTCCGCAACCGCTTCCGCAACCGCTTCCGCTTCCGCGACCGCTTCCGCGACCGCTTCCGCGACCGCTTCCGCGACCGCTTCCGCAACCGCTTCCGCGACCGCTTCCGCTGCCGCTGCCGCGACCGCTTCCGCGTCCGGAGGGGCCGTCTCCTTTCCTGGGGTGGGGTTCGCTTTGGGCGAAACCCCACCCGGAAAGGAGCCGCAGATGGCGTTCGAGGCTTTTGAAGTCGCGTTGCAGATGGTCGAGGCGCTTCGTGAACCGCTGACCGCGCTGGAAAGGCGGGATCCGTCGCTGGCGGTGCAGGTGCGGCGTGCGGCGGCATCGGTCGCGCTGAACCTCATGGAGGGACGGCGCCGCCACGGGAAGGACCGTGTCCACCTGTGGCGGGTTGCGGCCGGCAGTGCCGACGAGGTCGTGGCTAGCCTTCGCGTGGCGAAAGCGTTCGGGTACGTGCGGGGTCCAGAACTCGTGGACTCGCTCACACTCTGCGACCGCGTGCTCGCGATGCTGTGGCGACTCACGCACTGAACCCCGGGGGCCCCGCGCACCCCTCCGGACGCGGACCCGGCTGCGGCTGCGGCTGCGGCTGCGGCTGCGGCTGCGGCTGCGGCTGCGGCTGCGGAATCGGTCAACGGTCAACGGTCAACGGCCGCGCGCCCCGCCCCCCCCACCCACTCGTTGACACCGCGCCAGCCCGGGACCTATATGGTCTCGCTTTCTCGCCCTTTTTCGCCATCCGCAGGGTTCCCGTGCATCCGATTCCGTTCGCGCTCGCCACCTCCGAGATCGTCGGTGCGGCCGTCGTCGCCGCGCTCGTGGCGCTCTTCGTCCTCGCCGGCCTCCGCATGTTCCGCAAGCGGGGCGCGGCGCCGGTCGACGCGCCCGTCTCCCAGGGGGAGATCGAGCGGGAGCTGGAGCGGGAGGCGGGCGTCGCTCCGGCCGCCCCCCAGCCCCTCCCGCCCGCCGCCCAGCGCCCCTCGATTCCGGTCCCCGCGCCCCGGCCCGAGCCCGTTCCCGCTCCCCCGGTGCAGGCACCGGCGCCCGCCGCCCCCTCCCCGGCGCAGGTGCGCCAGGAGGCCGAGGCCGCAGCGGAGGCGGCCGCGCTCGAGGCCCGCAAGAAGGAGGAGTACCGGCAGAAGAAGGAGGCCGAGCGGCTCGAGAAGGAGCAGCGCCGGCTGGAACGCGAGGAGGCCGCCCGGGCCACCCGGGAGGAGGAGGCGCGGAAGGCGCGCGAGGCCGAGGAGGCCCGCCTCCGGGAGGAGGAGGAGAAGCGGCGCCGGGCCGAGGCCGAGGCGGGACGGACGCTCGCGGCCGGCCTGGAGAAGACCCGCGGCGGCTTCATGGCCCGCCTGCAGGGCATCTTCGGCGGCGGGCGGCAGGTCGACGAGTCGACCCTCGCCGAGATGGAGGAGATCCTCTTCACCGCCGACATCGGCGTGAAGACGGCGACGAAGCTCCTCGAGAGCGCCCGGGAGAAGGTCAAGAAGCGGGAACTCGACGACCCGGCGAAGCTGAAGGCGGCGCTGCGCCAGGAGATCGCCCGGATCGTGTCGCTCGGGACGCCCGCCGGGGCGAGCCGCGAGCTCGCCATCGGCGCCGCCCGCCCCTGGGTGGTCATGGTGGTGGGGGTGAACGGCTCGGGGAAGACCACCACCGTCGGCAAGCTCGCCGCGAAGCTCGGGCAGGCGGGCCACCGCGTGCTGCTCGGGGCCGGCGACACCTTCCGCGCGGCGGCCGGCGAGCAGCTCGAGGTCTGGGCCGAGCGGGTGGGCGCGCCAGTGGTCCGGGGCAAGGACGGCGCCGATCCCGCGAGCGTCTGCTTCGAGGCGGTCAAGCGGGGCGTCGAGGAGAAGTCCGACGTCGTCCTGCTCGACACCGCCGGCCGGCTCCACACCAAGGCCCCGCTCATGGAGGAGCTGAAGAAGGTGAAGCGGGTCATCGACAAGGCGTTCCCCGGCGCCCCCCACGACGTGCTCCTCGTGCTCGACGCCACCAACGGCCAGAACGCCATCGCCCAGGCCCGCCAGTTCCACGAGGCGCTGGGCGTGACCGGGATCGCCCTCACCAAGCTCGACGGCACGGCCAAGGGCGGCGTGGTCATCGGCATCTCCGACGAGCTCGGCATCCCCGTCCGCTACGTGGGCATCGGGGAGAAGGTCGCCGACCTCCGCCCGTTCGACCCCGCCGAGTTCGTGGATGCCCTCTTCGAATAGCCGCCGGGTCATCCTCTTCGACGTGGACGGCACCCTCGTCCACGCCGCGGGCGCAGGGCGCCGGTCACTCGAGCGGGTCCTCTCCGGCGAGTTCGGGAAGGTCGAGCACGCGCTCGCCGGGCTCCGGCTCGACGGCATGACCGATCGGCTCATCGTGCGGGAGGTCCTGGTGGCGCTGGGGCGCCCCTTCGACGACGCCCTCTGTGACCGGCTCCTCGATGGGTACGTGCTCGCGCTGCGCGAGGAGATCCGCGGGCCGGGCTTCCGCGTGTTGCCCGGTGTGGCCGACCTGCTCGTGGCCCTCTCCGCGGCCGGGGCCGACCTGGGGCTCTGCACGGGAAACGTGCTCGAGGGGGCGCGCCTCAAGCTGGCCCGGGGCGCCATCGACCACTTCTTCGAGTGGGGCCCCGACGCCATCGCCGGTTTCGCGCACGACGGCGAGGCGCGGGAGTTGCTCGTCCGTGCCGCGCTCGACCGCGGGACGGCCCGGCTCGGCTCGGCGCTCGATCCCTCTGACGCGCTGGTGGTGGGCGACACGCCCCGCGACGTCTCGGCGGCGCGCGCCCACGGGGTTCCCGTCGTCGGGGTGGCCACGGGGCGCTACGGAGCCGAGGAGCTGCGGGACGCAGGGGCCGACGGCGTCCTCTCCACCCTCGAGGGGGCGGCGCCCGCGCTGCTCGCCTGGGTCGCCGGCGGACCGCCTCCGGGGGCCCCGGCGTGACCCCCTTCCACACCCCCCGCCTCGTGGCACGCCCGGCGTCCGGCGACGACCTCCCGGACCTGCAGGACGTCCTGGCCGGCGCCCCGACCTACCACGAGCTCGTCGACGGGGCCCCCGCCGGGCCCAATGCCGGAGCCGACCTCCTCGCCGATGCCGAGGCCGACCCCGACCGGCGCCTGCTCCTCCTCTGGCCGGCGTCGGGCGGCGCCGCGGCCGGCGTCGTCGACCTGCAACTGCACTGGCCCGAGCCGGGCGCGGCCCACGTCCGCCTGCTGCTCCTGCGCGAGTCGTTGCAGGGACGGGGGCTGGGGCGGGAGACGGCGGCCGCCCTCGAGGAGGCGCTGCGGGAGGAGGGCTTCCGCGCCCTGCGCCTCTCGGTCACCGGCGACAACGGCGGGGCGCGGGCGTTCTGGGAGCGGGTCGGCTTCGCGCCGGTGGAGCGGCGGCGGGCCGGGGACACCCTGCACGAGAAGCTGCTGTAGCGACGGAACGGGGCGCCCGCGCGGGCGCCCGTTCACTCCGCGTCGGCGACCTGCTGCGGCGCGGGGACGAATCGGCCCCAGAAGTCGCGGAGCCCCTCGATGGCGCTCATCAGCCCCACGTAGGCGAACCCGGCCTGGAAGAGGATCAGGAAGGGCAGCGAGTACCAGACACCCCGGTCGATGACCCAGACCACCGCCAGCGTGAAGTAGGCCGCGAGCGCGAGCTCGAGCAGCGGCTGGAGGCTCACCGCCATGCGGTAGCGGCGCTTCGGGGCGACGGCCGTCCCACCCTGAACGCCGCTCTTGGGCGTGCGGGTGAAGGCGGTCTGGTGCCCGAGCAGGGCCTCGACCACGGCGCGGGCCTGGTTCACCGAGAGTCCGATGCCGAGTGCCATGAGGTAGGGCAGGTACTTGATGCGCTGCCAGGTGGTGGCGTGGATCTCCCGCTGGCTCGCCACGTAGAAGACGCACACGCTCATGGTCGCGGTGGCGAAGAAGGGCAGGTCGAGCAGCAGCACCTCGATCCAGCCGTGGCTCACCCGCACCACCACCGTGATGGGCATGAGGACGGCGAGCGGGATCATGAGGAGGTAGGCCACGTTGGCGGTGAGGTGGAAGAAGGCCTCCTTCTTCACCTCGCGGGGCAGGTCGCTCTTGAAGATGCGCGGGAGCAGCTTCATCGCCGTCTGGATGGAGCCCTTGGCCCACCGGTGCTGCTGGCTCTTGAAGGCGCTCATCTCCACCGGGATCTCGGCGGGCGCCACCACCTCGGGCAGGAACACGAACTTCCAGCCCTTCATCTGGGCGCGGTAGGAGAGGTCGAGGTCCTCGGTGAGGGTGTCGTGCTGCCAGCCCCCGGCCGCGGCGATGGTGGTGCGGCGCCAGATGCCGGCCGTGCCATTGAAGTTGAAGAAGCGCCCGGAGCGGTTGCGGGCGGTGTGCTCGATGACGAAGTGGGCGTCGAGCAGGATGGACTGGACCTCGGTGAGCGAGGAGTAGCCCCGGTTCAGGTGCTCCCAGCGGACCTGCACCATGCCCACGCCGTCGTCGGTGAAGTAGTTCACCGTCTTGCGGAGGAAGTCCTTCGGCGGCACGAAGTCGGCGTCGAAGACGGCCACGAACTCGCCGGTGGCGGTCACGAGCCCGTTCTCGAGGGCGCCGGCCTTGAACCCCTGCCGGTTGGTCCGGTGGACGTAGTGGATGTCGACCCCGCGGGCCTTCCACCCCTCCACGGCCCGGCGGGCGATGCCGGTGGTCTCGTCGGTCGAGTCGTCGAGGACCTGGACCTCGAGCCGCTCGGCCGGGTAGTCGAGCTCGCAGACCGCCGCGATGAGCCGCTCCACCACGTACATCTCGTTGAAGACGGGGAGCTGCACCGTCACCCGGGGCATGACCTCCCAGCGGTGCCGGGGAACGGGGACGTTGTACTTGTGGCGGTAGTACAGGTACGCCATGAAGTACCGGTGCGACCCGTACACGGAGAGCACGAGCAGGACCAGCCCGTAGGCTGCGATGACGGCGATCTCGAGAGAACTCATCTTCTTTCGGGGTAGGAGCGAACCACGGTGCGCGGACGCACGCAGAGCGTGGAGGATGGTGGACTCACCGCTCCCCTGGGCCCAAGACGCCGCGAAGTCTAGCCGGGCGCGTCACGAAGTCAATCCGAACGGCTGCGGAACGTCCGGAAACCTCAGGGGCTCCCGGCCGCCGGCCCGCCGAAGACCTTGGCACCCTTGAGGAGATCGACCGCCCGGTCGAGCTGGGGGTCGCTCCTGGTCGGGGGCGCGGCACGCCCCGTTTGGGGCTCACCCGTGACCGACTCTGCCTCGGGGGAGGTGGCGGGGGCGCCGACCGGCACGTCGGGCGTGATGCCCCGCTCCTGGATGGAGCGGTGCTTGGGAGTGAAGTACCGGGCCACGGTGAGCTTGAGGGCCGACCCGTCCTCGAGCTCCACGATGGTCTGCACCGACCCCTTCCCGAAGGTCTGGCTTCCCACCACCACGGCCCGCCCGTGGTCCTGCAGCGCGCCCGCCACGATCTCGCTCGCGCTGGCGCTCCCCCGGTTGACGAGCAGCACGACCGGGTAGCCCGGCTCGGTGTCCTTCTCGTGCGCCTCCTCGACCTCCGGCTTCTTGCCGCGCGCCTCCGTGGTGACGATCACGCCTCGCGGGAGGAAGCGGTCGGCCACCTTCACGGCCTGGTCGAGGAGCCCTCCGGGGTTGTTGCGGAGGTCGATGACGAGTCCCCGGATCGGCCCCCCGATCTCCTGGCGTGCCCCATCGAGCGCCTGGCGGAGCTCCCGGTCGGTCCGGTCCTGGAAGCTTCGGATGCGGACGTAGACCGTGCCCGCGCCCCGGTCGAGGAGCCGCCAGTCGACGCTGGTGGTCCGCACGTGGTCCCGGACCAGCGTGAAGGACCTCGGCTCCCGGAGCCCGGCACGCTCGATCCCCAGCACGACCTGCGTCCCGGCCGCGCCCTTCATCCGGCGGGTCGCCTCGCCGACGGGCATCTCCTTCGTGGGCGTGCCGTCCACCGCCACGATGCGGTCGCCGGCCAGGATTCCGGCCCGCTCTGCCGGGGAGTCGGCGAGCGGGGACACGACGACGATCCCGTCGGCCCCCTGGCTCACCTCGAGCCCCACCCCATCGAACTCCCCGGTGGTCTCGTCGCGCATGGCCCGGTAGACGTCGGGGCGCAGGAGCATCGAGTGTGGGTCGAGCCGCTGCACCATTCCCTCGACGGCCGCGTGGACCAGGTCCCGCTCGCTGGTCTCGTCCACGTAGGCGTTCTGGATGTAGGCGAGCACCTCGGCGAGGACGTCGAGGGACCGGTAGGGCTGCGTCGTGTCGCGGCGGGGCACGGCCCCGGCGGGTCCGGCCAGGAGCAGCGCGAGGACGAGCACGAGCGGTCGGACGGTGCGGAGGCGCATCGGCGAATCATACCCGCGACGCCGCGCGCGGGCTTCAGGGCGAGAGCCAGTCCTTAGGGTCGAGCGACTTCCCGTTCTCGCGGATCTCGAAGTAGAGGTAGGCGCCCTTGAGCGACCCGGTGTCCCCCACCGTCCCGAGCACGGACCCGGCCGCGACGTCCTCCCCGGCGGCGGCGGTCATGCTGGCCAGATGGGCGACCAGCGTGTGGTACCCCTCGCCGTGGTCGACGATGACCAGGTTCCCGTAGCCCTTGAACCAGCCGGCGTGGGCCACCCGACCCGGGGCGACGGCCATGACCTCCTCGCCCCGGCGCGCGGCGATGTCCACGCCCTTCTGGACGGTGACGGTGCGGAAGCGCGGGTCGACCACCTTGCCGAAGCCCACGTCGATGCGGGTCCCCGCCGGGCGGGGGAGCCGCCCCCGCAGCGAGGCGAAGCCCGAGTAGGGCGCCGATCCCGACCGCGGCGCGGGCAGGGCCTCGATGAACTCGGCGAGCTTCCGGCCCTGGGCCTCGGCCTCCTGCGCGGCCCGCTCGTGCAGTTGCCGCTCCCCGCGGACCGCGGCGAGGGTGGCCCGGAAACCGTCGCGCTTCCCCGAGGCGTCGGCGCGCCGCCCGGCAGCCTCGAGCGCCAGCGCCTCCTGGCGGACGGCCTCGGTTCGGCGCGCGGCGGTGAGCCGCTCCTGCTCCAGGAGCGCCTCCCGGGCCCCCCGGAGGGTGGCGGCGTCCCCTTCCACGATCTTCGCGAGCAGGGTACGGCGGCTGACCAGGTCCCCCAGGCTCGACGCCGACACGAGGAGGCGGAACTCGCCCGCCCGGGCCATGAGATCGAGCGCCGCCAGCCGGGGCCTGAGCCGGGCCACGATGGCCTGGTGGCGGGCCAGCGCCGCCTGCTCCTCCCGCTCCGCCACGGCCAGCCGCTCGGCCGAGAGGGCCCGCGCCGCCTCGGCCGCCCGCGCCCGCGCCTCCGCGTCGCGCCACCCGCGCTCGACCTCCTCCAGCGTTCCGAGGACCGAGCGCTCGCGATCGGCGAGGACGCGCGCAGCGGCGCGCTCCGCCGCCTTCCGGGCCTCGAGCTCGGTCAGGCGCGCCCGCGGATCGGCGGCCAGGAGGAGCGCGAGCAGCAGCGCGGCCGTCACCCGCCCGGCCTCCGGAGGAACCGGCGCAGGGCGATGGCGCTCGCGACCAGGCCGAGCAGGGCGCCGGCGAGGACCAGCGCGACGACGAGCCGCCCGGGGAGGACGTCACCGGGGGCGAGGCGGGAGGCGAGCGGCAGCGCCGCGCGGATCCTGGGCAGGAGCGCCCAGTTCGCGGCGGCGAGGGTGGCCACCGCCAGCCCTGCGCCGGCGAGCCCCTGGAGGACCCCCTCGAGCAGGATGGGGGCCGCCACGTAGAGATCGGTCGCGCCGACCAGCTTCATGATGTCGATCTCGTCGCGCCGCGCGTACACCGCGAGCTTCAGGGTGTTGGAGACGAGGATGGCGGTGGCCGCGCCGAGGATCGCGAGCAGGACGAACCCCACCTGTCGCCCCCGCTCCACGAGCTCCTCGAGCCGGGCCACCCAGACCGCGCCGTCGTCCACCTCGGCCGCACCCGGGATCTCCATGAGCCGCGCGGCGAGGGCGAGGGCCCGCGCGTGGGTCAGGGTGGGCACCCGCACCTCCACCGAGGCGGGCAGGGCGTCGTCCCCGAGCCCGTCGAGCACCCTGCCCTGCGGCCCCAGCGACGCCCGCAGGCGGCGCATGGCCTCCGCGGAGGGGACGGTCACCACCACGCCGTCCGGGGCCATGGCACGGGCCGCCGCGCCGGCGCCCTCGAGATCGGCGCCGGGGGACAGGAAGACCGACACCGGCACCTCCCCGGCCCACCCACCGACGAGCTTGCCCCCCGCCGCCAGGGTCGCCGCCAGGGCGCCGGTGAGCAGGACCGCGACGAAGATCGTCCCCACGGCCACGGCCGTGACGAAGGGCGCCCGCAGGAGCGCGTCGGCGGCCCGCCGGAAGACGTGGGTGACCCGGTGCACGGTCAGCTCCCCCCCGGGCGCGCCTGCGCCCCGTCGGAGACCACCCGCCCGCCCTCGAGCGCGACCACCCGCTTCTTGTGGCGTGCGAGGAGCGATCGGTCGTGGGTGGCGACCACCACGGTGGTGCCCCGAGCGTTGGCGGCCTCGAGGAGCTGCAGCACCTCGGCGGTCCGGTCGGCGTCGAGGTTCCCGGTGGGCTCGTCGGCCAGGAGCAGCGCCGGGTCCCCCACCAGCGCGCGGGCCACCGCGGCGCGCTGCTGCTCGCCGCCGGAGAGGCTGAGCGGGAAGCGATCGGCGCGGTGCTCGAGCCCCACGCCGCGGAGCGCCTGGACGACCCGCCGCTCCACCTCGGGCGGGCGCACCCCCTTCACCTGTAGTGGAAAGGCCACGTTCTCGGCGAGGGTCCGGTGCTCGAGCAGCTTGAAGTCCTGGAACACCACCCCGATGCTGCGCCGGACGAACGGGATGGAGGAGGCCCGGATCCGTGCCACGTTCCGGCCGAAGACGAGGAGCTGCCCCGCGGTGGGGGGCTCGGCGCAGAAGACGAGCCGCAGCAGCGTGGACTTGCCGGCCCCCGACGGGCCGGTGAGGAAGACGAACTCGCCCTTGCGGATCTCCAGGCTGACGTCGAGGAGCGCTGGGGCCTCGGCTCCGTACCGCTTCTGCACGTGGAAGAGCTGGATCATCGGGCCCCCGCCCGTCAGCGACCGCGGCCGCCGTCGTCCCCCGCAAGGTAGGCCAGGATCACCTCGTCGAGCGAGCGCTCGGAGATGAGGTCCTCGCCGAAGAGCGTGTCGTTCGGGCGCGCCGGGCGCTCCACCACCGGCACCGGGGTCGGGCCCCGCAGCGGCGTCGGGACCGGAGTCGGCGGCAGCGTGGGCCGGGCGGGCGCGAAGTCGCGGACCGGGGCGCTGGGCAGCGCGGCGTGGTCGTACACCCCGTGGACGAGGTTCCGCAGGACCTCCTTGTGCTGCTCCTCCATGAGCGCGCGGACCACGTCGCCCAGGTTCTCGGCGGCGGTGATGTCGGCGTAGCTCGTCCGCTTGCTGGCGATGATGTTCCCGCCCAGGAACAGGTGGGTGACGACCTGGGCGCGCTCGGCGCCCGAGTCCTCGGTCTGCGCGTGGTAGGTCTGGCCGCGGTACTTGATGTTGTGGTTGAAGCCGACCACCATCTTCTTCGGCCCCGGCGGCATGGCGCGAATGTATCAGACGTCGACGTGGCGCGCCGACTCGACCGGGCGTCCCAGGAACCGGGGAGCCACCCCCAGGAACCGGTCGGGGGTGTCGGTGACCAGGAAGGCGTGCGAGGCCGGACCGCCGGACGCCGCGCCCGGGAAGCGCTCCCGGACCTCGGCGGCGATGGCGGCGGCGCTGTCCACCAGGGTCACACCGGGCAGCTCGGCGGCGATGGCGGCGGCGAGCAGCGGGTAGTGGGTGCACCCGAGGACGACGACGTCCACCCCGGCGGCGCGGACCGGTGCGAGGTAGCGTCGCGCCACGAGCCGCACCACCTCGTCGCCCGGGTCGGTCCAGCCCTCCTCGGCGAGCGGGACGAAGAGCGGGCAGGCCCGCGCGGTCACCTCGACGCCGGGGATGAGGGCGGCGAGCGCCCTCTGGTAGGCGCCGCTCGCCACGGTGCTCTGCGTGCCCAGGATGCCCACCTTCCCGGTGCGCGTGGCCCGGGCGGCGGCGCGGGCGCCGGGTTCCACCACGCCGAGCACGGGCACGTCGAACGCCTCGCGCATGGCCGGGAGCGCGACCGCGGAGGCGGTGTTGCAGGCGACGACGAGCATCTCCACGCCGTGGGCGACGAGCACCCGCCCGTTGCGGATCGAGTACTGGGTGACCACCTCGGGCGACTTGGTGCCGTAGGGCACCCGGGCGGTGTCGCCGAGGTAGACGGTGTCGAGCCCCGGCAGCGCGTCGAGGATGGCGCGCTGGACGGTCAGCCCGCCGACGCCGGAGTCGAAGATCCCGATGCGAGGCACCGGGGGAGTCTACCCCAGGCGCGGGGCGGGGCGGCGGGCCGTCAGGG
>CAIVAR010000086.1 GCA_903904005.1 uncultured Anaeromyxobacter sp. | reverse complement strand
GGCTGTAGAAGGCGACCGATCCGGTGGGGACCGCGCCAGCGTAGCCGCCCCCGAAGTCGACCTCGACGAGCGCCGAGAGGGTGGCCTTGGTCCAGCCGGCGGTGTCGTTGAAGGAGAGGCGCGCGCCGAGCCGGGACTGGCGGACGTCGAAGAGGATGTTGCCCTCGCAGGCGGCGCCGCCGTTGCACTGGTTGGGCAACGGGTAGTTCCGGCTGCCGGCGGAGTCGTTGAAGAAGGCGTTCACGAGGAAGAACCCGTACGGCGTGAAGGTGACGAGCGACGGCTTCGGCGCCTCCTTCACCACCACGGTGGTGCTCTCCTTGATGACCACTTCCTGGTTGGTGGCCGTGGACTGCGCGTTCACTGCGACGGGCAGCACGGCAAGCAGCGCCGCGGCTCCGAGGATGGAAATCCTTCTCATCGGTCTGACTCCCTCTGGCGGGCGGGGGTGCCCGGGCCGCTGCTGTCCAGAGCAAGGTCCCTGCCAACCTGGCGAAACGCCCCTGGAGGCGCCCGTCGCACCCGGAACCTGCTCCCGGCGTTTCGGCATCGACACGTCCGGGGCTGGATCCATCTCCAGGATGTTTCGATTTCGTAACCTGGGACCGGCCCGATCGTGACCGACCTCGGAGGGACTTGAATCCGCCTATCGTTAGATTACGATACGCAGATGAAGAAGCGTGGCCATGCCGCCCAGCCGTCCCTGTCCTGCAGCCCCTCCGGCTCGGGGGAGTCCGATCTCCGCCCGGTGGAGGGCGAGGTCGCCGACCAGGAGCTGGCGACGTTGACGAAGGCGCTGGGCCACCCGGCCCGGGTCCAGATCATGCGGCTGCTCGTCCGGCGCGAGACCTGCGTCTGCGGCGACATCGTGGACGAGCTTCCCCTCGCCCAGTCGACCGTCTCCCAGCACCTCAAGGTCCTCAAGGAGGCCGGGCTCATCAAGGGCGAGATCGACGGCCCCCGCGTCTGCTACTGCGTCGAGCCCCGCACGCTCCGGCGGCTCAAGTCCCTCGTCGGGAGCCTCTAGTCCATGTCCAGCACCTCCGTCGCCCGCCGCCTCTCCTTCCTCGACCGCTACCTCACCCTCTGGATCTTCCTCGCCATGGGCGCAGGCGTGGCGCTCGGCTATCTCGTCCCCGGCGTCGTGCCCGCGCTGGGACGGATGAGCGTGGGGACCACGTCCATCCCCATCGCCATCGGCCTCGTCCTCATGATGTACCCGCCCCTCGCCAAGGTCCGGTACGACGAGCTGCCGCTGGTCTTCAGGGACGGCAAGGTGCTCGTCCTCTCGCTCGTGCAGAACTGGCTCGTCGGGCCCGTCCTCATGTTCGCGCTGGCCGTGATCTTCCTGCGCGACAAGCCCGAGTACATGGTGGGGCTCATCCTCATCGGGCTGGCCCGCTGCATCGCCATGGTCATCGTCTGGAACGACCTCGCCGACGGCGACCGGCAGTACGCGGCGGGGCTGGTGGCCTTCAACTCGATCTTCCAGGTGCTCTTCTTCTCGGTCTACGCCTGGGTCTTCATCACGGTGCTGCCGCGCTGGCTCGGGCTCTCCGGCGCCGAGGTGCACATCACCATCGGGGAGATCGCCACCAGCGTCTTCGTCTACCTGGGGATCCCCTTCCTGGCGGGCTTCGCGAGCTGGGTGCTGCTGCGCCGGTGGAAGGGGGACGCCTGGTACCGGGACGTCTTCATCCCCCGCATCTCGCCCATCACGCTCGTGGCGCTGCTCTTCACCATCGTCCTCATGTTCTCGCTGAAGGGCGAGACCATCGTGCAGGTTCCGTTCGACGTGGTCCGCATCGCCATCCCGCTGCTCCTCTACTTCCTGCTCATGTTCTTCGCCTCCTTCTTCATGAGCCGGAAGGTGGGCGCCGGCTACGGCCAGACGGCCACCCTCTCCTTCACCGCGTCGTCGAACAACTTCGAGCTCGCCATCGCGGTCGCGGTCGCCACCTTCGGGATGTCGAGCGGCGCGGCCTTCGCGGCGGTCATCGGGCCGCTCGTCGAGGTGCCGGTGCTCATCGGCCTCGTGAACGTCTCGCTCTGGATGCGGAAGCGGTACTTCCCGCTCGAGCAGGCCCGGATCGACGGGGTCAAGAACTGCGTCGGCGACTTTCCCACCCCACCCAGCGATCGGAGACCCGCGTGAGCGAGCGCACCTACAACGTCCTCTTCCTCTGCACCGGCAACACGGCCCGGAGCGTGCTCGCCGAGGGCATCCTGGCCCACCTCGGCAAGGGGCGGTTCCGGGCCTTCTCGGCCGGGAGCCAGCCGAAGGGGGTCGTGAATCCCTTCGCGCTCGAGGAACTGCGGCGGGCCGGGCTGCCCGCGGACGGCTTCCGCAGCAAGAGCTGGGACGAGTTCGCGACCCCCGGCGCACCCTCCATGGACTTCATCTTCACGGTCTGTGACAACGCCGCGAACGAGACCTGCCCCGTGTGGATCGGCCATCCGATGACCGCCCACTGGGGGGTCGAGGACCCGGCAGCGGTCGAGGGGACCGACGAGGAGAAGCGGTTTGCATTCCGGAAGGCAGCGGTTGCCCTTCGCCGCCGCATCGAGCTGTTCCTGAGCCTTCCCATCGACAAGCTGGACAGGCTGGCGTTGCAAGGACGCCTGACCAGCATCGGCAAGTCGTAGGACGCCGGAGCCAAGGAGAATCCCCATGTCGAAGATTCAAGTGTTCGACCCGGCCATGTGCTGCTCGACCGGCGTGTGCGGGCCCGAGGTCGACCCGGCGCTGGTCCGGTTCGCCTCCGACCTGGAGTGGTTGAAGGAGAACGGCGTCGAGGTGGAGCGCTTCAACCTCTCCCAGGAGCCGGCACAGTTCGTCGCCCACACGGTGGTCACCGACGCGATGCGGGGGCGCGACGACGCCCTCCCTATCGTCCTCCTCGACGGCCAGATCGTGTCGCAGGGCACCTATCTCACGCGGGATGCCCTGGCCGGACTGGTCGGGCTCGCCGCCCCGAAGGGCATCTACACCGAGGCCGTCGCCACGGCCAAGATGGTGAAGGAGTCCCCGGCACGGGCCGTGGTCGCCGTTGCGGAGAAGTACCTGGGCACGAAGATCGCCAGCAAAGAAGGGCCCGACGCTTGCCAGCCCACCCCAGAAGGCACAGCGGCAGCGTGCTGCCCGCCCGCGGAACCCGCGCCGGTCAGCCTCGGGAAGCCCGGCGCCGCCCCCAAGAAGTGCTGCTAGGCGCGGATGGACCTGGCCCGGAATCCCACGCGGCACCTCTTCTTCACCGGCAAGGGCGGTGTCGGGAAGACCTCGGTCGCCTGCGCCACCGCAGTTGCCCTGGCCGACGCCGGCAAGCGGGTCCTGCTGGTCTCGACCGACCCGGCGTCCAACCTGGACGAGGTGCTGGGCGTGGGGCTGGGGCAGCAACCCACCGCCATCCCGGGCGCTCCCGGCCTCTCTGCACTGAACCTCGATCCCGAGGCGGAAGCTCGCGCCTACCGGGACCGGGTGGTGGGGCCCTACCGCGACCTCCTGCCCCCGGCTGCAGTTCGCAGCATGGAGGAGCAGCTCTCGGGTGCCTGCACGGTCGAGATCGCCGCCTTCGACGAGTTCGCGCGGCTCCTCGGCGACCCGTCCGCCACGGTCGACTTCGACCACGTGCTCTTCGACACCGCACCCACCGGACACACGCTGCGCCTCCTCACGCTCCCGTCTGCGTGGACGGACTTCGTCGACCAGAGCGCCTTCGGGACGAGTTGCCTCGGCCCGCTCGCCGGGCTGGAGAAGCAGCGGACCCTCTACGAGGCGACGTTGAAGGCCCTTTCCGATCCGGGCCGCACCACGCTCGTGCTGGTGACCCGCCCCGAGCCCTCGGCGCTGACCGAGGCGGCCAGGACCAGCCGGGAGCTCGTCGGGCTCGGCGTGGTGAACCAGCGTCTCGTCGTGAACGGGGTGTTCGAGGCCCGCAGCGATGACCCCGTGGCGCTCGCGTTGGACCGGCGGGGTCGCGCCGCCCTCGACGCGATGCCGGCCGGGCTCCGGGAGCTGCCGCGCACCACGGTACCCCTCCGGCCCGGAGCCTTCCTCGGCATCGAGGCGCTGCGCCGCATCGACGCTCCGGTGGAGGTGGAGGCGTCCGCCGTCCTCGACGACGTCCCCGATCCGGTGCCGTTCCTCGCGCCGTTGCTCGATGCCCTCGGCGCCAACCCGCGCGGCCTCATCCTGACCATGGGCAAGGGTGGCGTCGGCAAGACCACCGTGGCCGCCGCCATCGCGATCGAGCTGGCCCGGCGTGGCCTGCGCGTCCACCTCAGCACGACCGACCCGGCGGCCCATGTCGCGGACGCGGTGGGCACGCCACCGCCTGGGCTCACCGTGGGACGGATCGATCCGGCGGCGGAGACGGCCGCCTACACCGCCGAGGTCCTCTCGTCGGTCGGCGCCGACCTCGATGCCCGGGGGCGGGCCCTGCTGGAGGAGGATCTCCGGTCGCCCTGCACCGAGGAGGTGGCGGTGTTCCGGGCATTCGCCCGGACCGTGGCCGAGGGCGAGGATGGCCTCGTCGTCCTCGACACGGCGCCGACGGGTCACACCATCCTGCTGCTCGACGCCGCGGAGTCGTACCACCGCGAGGTGCTGCGCCAGGGAAGCCGGATGCCGGAGTCGGTCCGCGAGCTCCTCCCGCGCCTTCGCGACCCGGCATTCACGCGGGTGCTCCTCGTCACGCTGCCCGAGGCGACCCCGGTCCACGAGGCCCAGGCGCTCCAGGCCGACCTGGCTCGCGCCGGCATCGAGCCCTTCGCCTGGGTGGTGAACCAGAGCCTCACGCCGGTACGGACCACCGACCCCGTCCTGGCGGCGAGGCGGCGCGCGGAGCGCCCCTACATCGAGGAGGTGCGGACGAAGGGCTCCCGCGTGGCGGTGCTTCCCTGGACGCCGGAGCCACCGCTCAGGGCGTAGTGGCCGCCTGGGTCTCCGCCGCCATGCGCCTGCGCGCCGGGGCGGGATTCCTCGCGATCCGCTGCGCCCGCAGCAGCCCGGCTCCCGCGGCCTGGGCCTCCGACCCGTACCATCGCCTGTGGATGGCCTCGTCCACCGTGACCACCCACCGGCCCTGGTCCTTCCAGACCGTCACTTCGTGCTCGCCCACCGTGAACGCCGCCATCGTCGCCCTCGCGCGCAAGTCCATCGTCGGCTACGCCTTGCTCGCCGCGGCAGCCTTCTTCGCCGGGGTCTCGGAGAGGACGCCCACCGCGGCACCGGCCACCGCACCGCCGACCGCGAAGAGCGCGCCGACGCCGGTGACGCCCATCACCATCCCGAAGACGATCAGGGCCCGGACCGCGAAGGTAGGCACCACCGGCGTGCCGAAGATCCCGCCGGCCAGCATCACGCCCGCGTAGCCTCCGTACAGCAGGGCCGGGAGCAGGGCGATGGCGAGGAAGAGTGCCAGTCCGACTGCGGCGCCGATGATGCTGGGGGTCTTGCGGTTCATGGGGTGCTCCTTCGTTCTTCGTTGATGTTGGAAGACGAGAGGAGGTATTGCACCGGCCTTGCCAGGTTGGGCGCCCCGCAATTCCGGGGGGTTGGGGGCGCCCCCTGTCGGGATTTCCCGACTGGACGCCGTCAGGAGGCGACGGGGTAGTCGGTGTAGCCCTTCGGCCCGGGCGTGTAGAAGGTGGCGAAGTCGGGTGGGGTCAACTGGAGCCCCTTCTCGAGCCGCCGGACCAGGTCGGGGTTCGAGAGGAACGGGCGGCCGAAGGCGATGAGGTCGGCCTTGCCCGCGGCGATCGCCGCCTCGGCGCTGGCCCGGTCGAAGCCGCCGGCCAGGATGAAGGTCCGCGGCCACGCCGCCCGCATCTCGGCCTTGAGCGCGTCGGGAACCTTCGGCGCCCCCAGGGCGGAGTGGTCCACCAGGTGGACGTACTGGATCCCGGTGGCGGCGAGCTCCTTCACGAGCCGCCGGTGGGTCTCGTCGGTCTCGGGGTAGGCGGGCATGCCGGCGTTCACGCCGTGGGGGGAGAGCCGGATGCCCACCCGCTCGCCGCCGATGGCCGCCGCCGTCTCGCGGGCCACCTCGACCGCGAAGCGGATCCGCTTCTCGATCGAGCCACCCCAGGCGTCGGTGCGCTGGTTCGTGCCCGGGCTGATGAACTGCTCGACGAGGTAGCCGTTGGCCCCGTGGATCTCGACGCCGTCGAAGCCGGCGGCGATGGCGTTGCGGGCCGCGGCGACGAACTCCCCCTTGGCCGCGAGGACCTCGGCCTCGGTCATGGCGCGGGGGACGGGGTGCGGCTGCATCCCCTTCGCATCGGTGTACATCTCACCGGGCGCGGCGACGGCGCTCGGGGCCAGCACCTCGCCGCCGGCGGGCAGGTTGAGCGGGTGCCCCACCCGCCCGGTGTGCATGAGCTGCGCGAAGATGGTGCCGCCGCGCGCGTGGACGGCGTCGGTGACGACCTTCCATCCCGCCACCTGCTCCTTCGACCAGAGCCCGGGGATCCGCGGGTACCCGAGGCCGTTGGGGGACGGCGAGACCCCCTCGGTCACGATGAGCCCCGCCTCGGCGCGCTGGGCGTAGTACTCGGCCATGAGCGGCGTGGGCACGCCTCCGGCGAGGGCGCGGCTCCGGGTCATGGGGGCCATCACCAGGCGATTGCGGAGCTTGCGGGAACCGAGGGTGGTGGGACCGAACAGCGATGCGTCAGGCATGTGTCTCTCCTCTTGTCTTGGCTGGGTTGGAAACCTGGATGCGGGCGGCGACGTCCCGGTGGAGCCGGGCCAGCGTCACCTTGCCGAGCGCGTCCTTGAGCTGGCGCTCGGCCGCGCCGCGGAGCTCGTCGAGGTAGCCGGCGATGGCGAGGCCGGCCGGGCAGCGGGGGTTCGGGCCGGAGGGGTGGCCGGCGAAGAGCGGCTCCCCGTCGTCCACGGCCTCCCAGACACACCGCAGGGTGATCCGGGAGGCCGGCCGGGCGAGGGCCACGCCGCCCTGCTTGCCCCGCCGGATCTCCACGATGCCGGCCCGCCGGAGATCGGCGAGCACGCGCCGGAGCACCACCGGGTGGGTCTTCACGCTCCGGGCGATGGTGCTCGAGCTGAGCACGCCTCCGGGGCAGCGCTCCCCCTCGCAGGCGAGCATCCCGAGCGCGTGAACGGCCATGGTGAAGCGACTCGTCATATGAAACCTACCGGGTTGTATATTGGCGGCCCGGACGGCGCGCAACCCGATCGGGTGGGCCCCTACCCAAGAGGCCCGTTCCGCCGACGGGCCACCGTGCCCAGGATGGGGTGGGGACCGTCCCCGGGGGTGGTCATGGCTCGCTCGTCCTTCGTCGTGCTGCTGGGTCTCGGAGTTGCGCTCGGGTGCACGAGCGGCTCCGCCCCGCCGGAACCGCTCGCCTTCTCGGCGAGCATCCCGCTCTCGGAGGCGGGGGGCGCCCCCGTCGCCATCGACCCGCCGGACGGCATCCGCCTCACCTTCGGCGAGCCGCTCCTCGGCACGACGGTCCCGGGCGCCGTGCGGCTGCAGGCGGCCCGACCGGGGGGAACCTGGGTCGACGAACCACTCGTCGACGCCACCTGGGACGCGGCCCGTCCCGCCGAGATCCTCGTCCGGGCGCGGGATGGTCGTCCGCTGCCCCGGGGCGAGGGCTTCCGGATCACCGTGGGCGCGCAGATCCGTTCGGCGACGCTGAAGGGGCTCCCGGCCGACGTGGTCCGCTACTTCGCGACCGACCACGCCTTCGTCCTGGGGGCGAACCCGCTCGTCGGGGGCGGCGGCGAGCGGTCGGTGATCTACGCCATCAGCGACATCCACATGGGCGACGGACGGAGCATCGCCGAGGGCTACGGCTGGCTCATCGACAACCAGGACGCCGTCCGGGAGTTCCTGGCCCTCGCAGGGCAGTCCCCCGATCTCAGGGAGATCGTCATCGCCGGCGACCTGTTCGACGAGTGGGTTGCCCCCATGATCTCGAGCCCGCTCGGCGGCGGCACCGAGGCGGAGTTCGTCGCCTCCATCGCCCGGGCCAACCCCGGCATCGTCTCGGCGATGAACGACCTCGTCCGGGGCGGCCAGGTGCGCGTCACCTACGTCCCCGGGAATCACGACATGCTGGTGCGGGCCGCGGAGGTGGACGGCGTGTTCCCGGGCATCGGCCAGGCGCGGGACGCGACCGCGAAGGGGCTCGGGGCCTACTCGCCGCCCGAGCACCCGGAGATGGTCTTCGAGCACGGCCACCGCTGGGACTTCTTCAACGCGCCCGATCCCATCTCGAACCTCGCCGTCACCGGCGGCGGCTCGATCCTGCCCCCCGGCTTCTTCGTCTCGAAGATCGCCTCCACCTCCGAGCAGGAGCACCCGAAGCTGCGGGGACTGCTGCCGCCCCCCGCGCCGGAACTGGCGGCGAGCGCCGGCTCGGGCGAGTACCTGCTCTACGGTCTCTCCTGGGCGGCGGTGATGATCGGACGCCCGGTGAAGGCGAGCTGGCAGGATCGGATCATCGAGACCGGCATCGACGGATACACCGGCCTCTACGCCATCGACGACCTCGTCCCGTGCTACACGAACGGCGCCCTCGACGTGAACCTGTACAAGCACATCGAGACGACCTGGCCGGACCGGCAGGTGGCGAACGGCGTGCAGGTCCCGGTACCCAAGGAGATCGCGATGATCGCCTCGGCGCTCGGCCAGGGTATCGACCTCCAGGCCGAGACCCAGTACTTCAAGAACCCGGCCTCCACGAAGCGGGTCGTCGTCTTCGGCCACACCCACCAGGTGCGGCTCACCCCTTCGGCCAACCTGCGAGGCCAGGGGACGGTCTACGCCAACACCGGGACCTGGGTGGACAACGTGAACGCGAAGGGCCCGCGGATGACCTTCGTCGTCATCGTCCCACCGAGGACCGGGGGCGTGCTCACCACCGTCTCGACCTGGGAGTTCAAGCCGGGGAAGCCCCCGGTGAAGATCGAGAGCACGGCCCTGATCGACTGAGCCGGGCCAGCGGAGCCCGGCCCTGCTACTTCGCCTTCTCGAGCCGGATGGCCACGGCCTCGACGTAGGTCGCGAGCAGCTTGTCGCCGACCTTCAGCTTGTCGAGCTTCACCCCGGGGCCGGCCTTGACCTTGTAGACGTTCTCGCCCGGAGACCGGAGGGTGACCACCCGCTTCTTCGCGTTGATCGCGGTGACGGTCACGGTGCCCTGCACCCCCATGGCGCGCGCCCCCACCTCGGTCTTGCCGCTTCCAGCTCGCTCGCCGACCGCCACCGCGGTCGGGGGCACGAACTCGGTGCCGGCCGGCTGGAACTCGAGCACGAGCCCCTGATCGTAGTCGATGACGACCGTATCGCCGACCGCGAAGTCCTGGAGGCGCTTCACGTCCGGCCCCACCTTCATGGTCTCGATCCCGCCCAGGTCGTTCTGCAGCGTGACGATCCGCCGCTCGGGGTCGATGGCGTAAACGGTGGCGGTGATCCGCATCGTCCGCTTCGCCTCGACCTTTCCGGGGGTCCCGGTGGCCTTCACCTCGACCGGGCCCCGGTTGGTCAGGGGCGGTGCGGCAGGCGGCGGGGTCTGGGCCAGGGCGGAGGCGGCGAGCAGGAGGGCTGCGACGGGAAGGGCGCGCAGGGTTCTCATCGGGGTGCTCCTTCGTTCGTGGAACCGGGTGGAAGCGGACCGAGCGGCGGTCCGCCCGGCTCGGCGCGGTCGAGGTCGCCGACCCAGGCGGCGAGCAGGGTCCAGCTGACCGCGAGCAGCACCGGGCCCACGAAGAGCCCGACCACCCCGAAGGCCAGCACCCCGCCGAGCACACCGGACAGGATGAGGAGGATCGGCAGGTCGGCCCCCTTCTTGATGAGCACCGGGCGCAGCACGTTGTCGAGCGTCACGGCGACGATGGAGAAGACGAGCAGCAGCGTTCCGCGTCCGGCCGATCCCGAGGAGTAGAGCCAGATGACCGCCGGGGCCACGACGAGCAGCGGGCCGAGCTGGGCGATGCAGAGGACGAAGACGATGGCCGCGAGGAGCCCCGCGTGCGGGACCCCGGCGAGGAACAGGCCGACCCCGGCGATGAGGGTCTGGGCGAGCGCCGTGACCACGATCCCCAGCGCCACGGCCCGGACCGCCTTGGCAGCGAGGCGCCCCGAATTCTCGCCGCGCTCGCCGGCGAGGCGGCGCAGGAAGCGCAGGACCCCGTGGGCGGCCGTCTCCCCGGACGCGAAGAGGATGCCCGAGACGAACACGGTGAGCAGGAGCTGGATGACGGTGCTCCCGATCCCGCCCGCCCGCTCGGCCACCCACTTCGCGGCGTCCTTCATGTGGGGCTGGACCTTCGCCAGCAGCGACTCCGGGTCGCCGGCGAACCCCCTCCACTGCTCGGCCAGCCGGGTGCCCACGACCGGGATGCCCTCCAGCCAGGCCGGGGGCGGGGGGAGCCCGCCGCTGGCAACGGAGTGCACGAACTGCCCGACCCGGTCGGAGTTGCTCGCGATGGTGGAGATCCCGAGCCAGGTGGGAACCACGAGCAGGGTGAGCAGCCCGATCACCATCACCGCCACCGCCGGTCCGCGACGCCCCCCGAGGCGGCGCTGGACGGAGGCCATGATGGGCCAGGTGGCGATGACGATCATCGCCGCCCAGATCACCGCGGCGACGAAGGGCATCAGGATCCAGACGCAGGCGGCGATCATGGCGACGAGCGTCAGGACCCCCAGCGTGATGCGCGGCAGGTCGGACGCCGGGTTGCGTTCGTGCATGTTCCCTCGCGACTGCGAAGGTGCCACCCCGGGGGGATGGCAACCGGAAAGGGGGGGGGCTCGTGCGCCCTCGTGGGCCAGGGTGGGATATCCTGCTCCCGTTGTCCACCCGCGAAGTCCAACGCCCGGCAGGCCTGGAGGGGATCATGAACCGATTCGACCCGCACGCAGCACGATGGCTCGTGGCCTTCGCGCTCCTCTTCTCGTCGGCGGCGTCTGCGCAGGACGCCGCCCCGAAGTCCGCCGCACCGGCCGCCACCCCCGCGCCGGTCACGGCCGCCGCACCGGCCGCCGCGCCCGCCCCGGAGAAGATGGGGCGCGAGGTGAACGGGCACTTCTTCCTTCCCTCCCACATCATCGACGACCCGTTCTCGTACACCGCGTTCGGAACCTTCTTCGGCATCGGGTCGGGCAACGCCCTCGGCCCGACGCTCCTTCCCGAGCCGCCCTTCATCGATGTGAACAACCAGAAATGGTACGGCTACACCGGCCTCGGGCTCGGGATGCTGCTCAACGTCCGGATCCTGGAGTACCTCTCGGTACGCGCTGGCCTCATCACCACCGCCTACCTGGGCACCGGGAACGGCGCGGCGCTCACCATCGGCACCTCGGCGCGGATCACCGGCGACGTGGGGGTGAAGGGCAGCCTCCCCCTGGGGGACAACTTCCGCCTCGCCGCGACCATCGACGCGAGCTACGGCCCGGTCTTCGCCCTCCTCCTCGCCAACGGGATCTCGACCATCCTCGACCAGTGCCGGACCGACCCGACCAACTGCCGCCTCGACAACTCGCAGGCGTACCAGCAGCAGGACACCCTGACCTGGACGGCCGGGCTGAACGCGGCCTGGGCCCCGACGCCCTACCTGGGCGTCATCGGGAACGTCCAGTTCATCGCGCCCACGAAGACCGGACAGAACACCATCGCCACCAACGGGGCGACCGTCGCCGCGATGATCGACTTCGACGCGTTGCCGCTCGTGAAGTGGCTGCCCCTCGGCGCGAGCGTGGCGTACCAGCTCACGACGGGGCTGGGCGGCAACAAGGTCCCCACGGCCCAGGAGGCTGGGTTCGGCTTCTACTACACGGGCCGCAAGGACCTCGCGCTCGGGCTCGAGATCGACTGGAAGTGGAGCACGCTCGAGACGCAGCAGACCTCGACGGCGACGCTCGCCTGGATCAACTTCCGGTACTACTGGAACTGACCGCCTACTTCTTCGCGGCCTTCTCCAGCTGGACGGCGACCGCCTCGACGTAGGTGGCGAGCAGGTGGTCGCCGACCTTGAGCTTCTCGAGCTTCACCTTCGGGCCGGCCTTCACCTGGTAGAGCGTCCCGCCCGGTCCCTGGAAGACGACGAAGCGGTTGGGCATGTCGATGGCGGTGACCGTCACCGTGGCCTGGAGGCCGGCGGCGACGATGCCCGCGGGGGCCTGGCCGGCGTCGGCGCGATCGGCGGCCACGATGCCGGTGGGCTTCACGGCCGGCGTCCCGGCGGACTGGTACTCGAGCACCAGGTCCTGCTCGACGGCGATCTGGAGGGTGTCACCGGCGGCGAACTCCTCGAGCCGCTTCACCTCGGGACCGACCTTGAGCGTCGCCGTCTCGCCGGCCGCGTTCTGGAGGGTGACGGTGCGGGCGGCGACGTCGACCGACTTCACGGTGGCGCTGGCGGTCGCCACGCGCTTGGCGGTGGCCTTGCCGGGAACGTCGCTCGCCTTCATCTCGAAGAAGCCCTGCCCCTGCGGCTGCGGGGCCTGGGCGTGGGCGGAACCGGCGGCCAGGGCTGCGATCGACGCGACGACGAGGAGCTTTCTCACGGGGGACTCTCCAGGGTGGGGGTGGGGACTGCGCCCGTGCTTCTATCCTCGGCCAGGGCGGCGCGCATGCCGGCAGCGGCGCGCTCCATGGCCTCGCCGGCGCCAGGGCGAGCGCGAGGTGAGGTGGTGGTACAGGACCCGTCCCCCGTCCGGGGCACCCGCGAGGCCGGGACGGTCGAGGACACCGCCGTCGAGGTAGAGCCGCCCTTCGATGCGCACCGGCTGGAAGAGCACGGGCAGCGCGCAGGAAGCGTGGATGGCCGGAGCGAGCGCCTCCAGCCGCTGCCGGAAAAGGGCGCCCCGGAGCAGACCGAGCCCTGGCCGGACGTCCCAGAAGTGCTCGCGGCGCAGGGCGAGGAGTTCCTCGCGGATCCGCGCCGCCGGGAGCCCCGCGGCCCACAGCCCGCCCACGAGGGCGCCCGCGCTCGAGCCGCAGACGCGTGCCGGAGGCAGCCCCTCCTCCTCCAGAACCGACACGACGCCCGCGTGGGCGAAGAAGCCGAAGAAGCCCGAGGACATGACGAGGGTGTAGGGCCCCTCGGCGAGCCATTCCCGGAGCGTCGGCACGGCCGGACCATGCCCAGGAACGCCGGGCCGCGCAACCGGGACCCTTCGCCTCCGCCCCGCCAGCGACTACTCTGCCGGGTCGATGACGCGCGAGCCCTACATCCGTCGGCAGCGGGACGAGCACGGCAGGAAGTCCGTGGCGGTGCTCCCGGTCCACTACCCGAAGGAGCTCCTCACCGCGCTCGACCTCCTGGCCGTCGAGGTCTGGGGGCCGCCGGGCGCCCCGCGGAGCGACGCGGCCGGCCGGATCCAGGCCTACGTCTGCTCCGTGGTCCGCAACGCGCTGGCCTTCCTCGCCTCGGGTGGCGCCGACGTCGTCGACGCCGCGCTCTTCCCGCACACCTGCGACTCGATCCAGCAGCTCGCGACGCTGGCGTCCGACTTCGGCGGCTGGAAGAAGCCCACCCTCACCTTCCTCCATCCCAAGGACCCCGGCCGCCCGAGCGCCCGGCGCTTCCTCGTCGCCGAGCTCCACGCGCTGGCCGGCCGGCTCGAGGCCCTGGCCGGGCGCCGGCTCGACCCGGAGCGGCTCACCGCAGCCATCGCACTCCACGACGAGATCGACCTCCACCGCGCCGCGCTGCTCGACGGACGCGCCACCCTCCCCCTCGACGATCGCGCGCTCTACGCGCTGCTGCGGCGCGGCGAGTGGCTCTGGCCCGAGGAGCACCTGGCCGAGCTCCAGGCCGCCCGGGCAAAGCTCGGGACGGGGCGTCCGGCGGCCTCGATCCCGGTACTCGTGACTGGCTACGTCCCCGAGCCATCCGCCATCCTCGAGATCCTGAACGGCGCGGGGGCCTTCGTGGCCGCCGACGATTACGCTGCGGTGGGACGACGTGTCGTCCGCGACCGCCGAGCCCCCGCCACCGATCCCTGGGAGGCGCTCGCCGACCGGCAGCTGGCCGCGCCCCCCTGCCCCACCCGGGTGGCCGACCAGGGACCGCGGATGCGCCACCTCGAGGGGCTCGCGGAGCGCAGCGGCGCCCGCGGCGTCCTCGTCCACGTGGTGAAGTTCTGCGAGCCGGAGCTCTTCGACGTCCCGGCCATCCGGCGCACCTTCGAGGCGCGCGGCATCCCGCTCCTCTACCTGGAGGGGGAGCTCGAGGCGCAGCTCTCGGGCCAGGCGGTGACGCGGATCGAGGCCTTCGTGGAGATGATCTCGGGCGCGGGAGGTGCGGCGTGATCCTGCGGCGCGTGCAGTACGAGGCGGCGGCCCGGGCGGTGGGGCCGTTCCTCGCGGCCCTCGACGACTGGCGGCAGCGACGCCGCAAGCGCCCGGCGCGGGAGAGCCCCTTCGCCCCGCCGCTCGAGTCGCTGCGGGCCCTGAAGGACATGATGATGGTCCACTACCTCTCCGGCCGGTACGCCGACGGGGCGGTCCCGGTGGCCTGGGTGACCAGCGGCTTCCCGGTCGAGATGCTGCGGACCCTCGGCTACCACACCGTCTACCCGGAGAACCACGCGGCCATCTGCGGCGTGCAGCGCATCGTCCCGGCCCTCTCCGACGCAGTGGAGGCGCAAGGGTACTCGCGCGACCTGTGCAGCTACGTGCGCTCCGACCTGGGCTCCCTCGACACCGGCCGGTCGCCGGTGGGGCGCCTTCCCCGGCCCGACCTGCTCGCCTGCTGCACCAACATCTGCCAGACCGTCCTCTACTGGTACCGGGACCTGGCGCGCCGTTTCGACGTGCCACTCGTGCTCATCGACACCCCCTTCATCTACGGCGAGCCGGCCCCGCACCAGACCCGCTACGTCGTCGACCAGCTCGAGGAGGCCATCGTCGTGTCGGAGCGGGTGGCGAAACGCCCCCTCGACCGCGAGGCCTTCTCGGAGACCGTCCGGCTGAGCCGCGAGGGGAGCGACCTCTGGGGCCAGTGCCTCGACACCGCGCGCAACCGCCCCGCACCCTGGACCGGCGTCGACGGCTTCTTCCACCTCGGCCCGGTCGTGGCGCTGCGCGGCACCGAGGCCTGCAACGCCTACTACCGGACGCTCCTCGACGAGCTGAAGGACCGGGTGTCCCGGGGGATCGGCGGGCTCAAGGGCGAGGAGCGCCACCGGCTGCTCTGGGACAACCTGCCGGTCTGGTACGCCACCCGGGAGATCACGACCCTGCTCGGGTCGCAGGGGTTCAACTTCGTCTGCACCACCTACACGAACGCCTGGGCGGAGGCCTCGTCCCTCATCGACCCGGCGAACCCCATGGAGTCGGGGGCCCGGTCGTACTCCCAGATCATGCTGAACCGGGACCTGCCCAACAAGCTGCGGCTGCTCGAGCGGCTCTCCCGGGAGTTCGCGGTGGACGGGGCCGTCCTCCACAGCGACCGCTCCTGCAAGCCCTACTCGATTGGCCAGATCGACCTGAAGGACCGGCTGGCCCGTGACCTCGGCATCCGGACGCTGCTCCTCGAGGCCGACCACAACGACCCGCGGTCCTGGGCGAGCGAGCTGGCCGCCAACCGCATCGGGGCCTTCATGGAGAGCTTCTCGTGAGCGGGGCGGCCGCCATCGGCGTGGACGTGGGGTCGACCACCTGCAAGGTGGTGGCGATCGACGGGACGGGGGCGCTCCTGGACCGGCGCGTGGAGCCGACCGACCCGCGCATCGAGCGGCAGGTGGAGCGGCTGGTGGGGGAGATCCGCGCGACGGCGGGCCGGGAGCTCCCGGTCGGCGCCACCGGTTACGGCCGAAAGCGGGTGGCCGGCGCCCGGGCCCTCACCGAGATCACCTGCCACGCCCGGGGCGCCTTCGCGCGTGCCGGCCGCGCCGGGACGCTCGTCGACATGGGCGGGCAGGACACCAAGGTGATCCGCATCGGCCCCTCGGGCGAGGTGCTCGACTTCGCCATGAACGACAAGTGCGCCGCCGGGACCGGCCGCTTCCTCGAGGTGATCCTGGGACGGCTCCAGGTCCCGTTCGAGGGGCTGGCCGAGCTGGTGGCCGGGGCCTCCCGCCCGGTGCCCGTCTCGAGCACCTGCACGGTCTTCGCCGAGAGCGAGGTCATCTCGCTCGTGGCCAGCGACGAGCCGCTCGACGGCATCGTGAAGGGGCTGCACGTGGCCCTCGCCTCCCGGGTGGCCGCGCTGGCGCGCGGCGTGCCGGCGGGAGACGAGATCCTGATGAGCGGCGGCGTGGCCCTGAACGGCGCCATGGTGGCGTCCCTCCGGGAGGCGCTCTCCCGGCCGGTCCGCGTGCTCCCCGACCCGCAGCTCACCGGGGCGGTCGGCGCCGCCCTGTCGGTGCTGCCGGGTCCGGCGCCCCGGTAGCTCAGGTCCGCGCGCGGAGCGCCGCCGCCTTCGTCTCCGCCTGCCGGGAGAGGTCGATCGACTCGGCCAGGATGCGCGCCATCTCCTGCGGGGCGTGGAAGCCCATGGAGTTCTCGGCGGCCACGAAGTCGAGCCGCCACTGGGACTGGCGCTGCAGCTCGCCGAGCTCGGCGATGGCCGGCGTCTTCGCCACCACCTCGCGCCACATGGCGAGGAGATTGGCCTTCGTCTCCGCGGCCAGCAGCTTCTCCTGCTCCTCCTTCGGGAGGGCCGCGAACCCGTCCTTCTTCTCGAGCGTCTCCCGGGCCTTCGCCGCGGCGGCCGGACGGTTCTTCTCGTCGTAGGGCTTCCGCACCGCGACGATGGCGTCGATCATGGCCACGGCGGCGTTGCCGGCCCGGGTCATGAGCGCGAAGTGGCGGTCCTGGATGGTGATGACCCGCGCCTTCAGTTCGTCGTCCCCGTAAGGGTGGCAGCTGGCGCAGGCGCGGTTCGGGGAGAGAAGCGGGCTGCGGACCCAGTGCTCGGATACCTTCTGCGCTCCTTCCCGCTTGTAGGGCATGTGGCAGTCGGCGCAGGTCACGCCGCTGCGGGCGTGGATGCCCGTGCTCCAGACCTCGAACTCGGGGTGCTGGGCCTTCAGGAGATCGAAGCCGGTCTCGGCGTGCGTCCAGTCCTTGAAGCGCTGCCCCTTCACCTCGGTGCCATCGTACAGCGCCTCCATCTGCTCCACCTTCAGCCCCTTCGCCCAGGGGAAGAAGATGGTCATCCCCTTGCCGCAGAAGTACTCCACGTGACACTGGCCGCAGGCGAAGGCCCGCTTCTCCTGCCGGGTGGCGTCCAGGTTCGGATCGTACGGCTTCGACCTGTCGCCCCGACGCCACCGCTCGATGGACGGAAACGCCACCGCATCGCCATCGGATGCGGCGAGCTTCTGGATCCCGGTGATGAAGGCCGGCCGGGTGACGCGCAGCTCCATCGACTGTGGGTCGTGGCAGTCCACGCAGGAGACCGGATGAACCTTTCCGCCGCTCATCTCCCCGAGCGCCTTGTGGGCGTCCCAGTAGCTCATCTCCGAGACCTTCACGAGGCCGGCCTGGATCTGCTCGGCCTTGCTGGCCTGCGGCGCAGCCTCCTGCCCGAGCTTGGCGTAGAGCGGCATGATCGAGGCGTGGCAGTGGAGGCAGTTGCCCGACTGCTTGTTCTCGGCCGGGACGTTGCGCTTCGTCTTCTCCTGATCGAAGAGCATGTAGGCGTGGCCCCGGCGGTCGCGGAAGTCCACCGCGAAGAGGTACCCGGCGAAGACCCGCTTGAGCCAGGGATCGCGGTCGGCCTTCTGGGGGGCTGGCTGGCCCTCGCTGGCGCCCGCCGCGCCACCGTACTTGGTGCTCGTGGGGTCGGCGGTCTTGAGGTACCCGTCGTATTCCCGGGGCCAGTTCTTCCCCCACTTGGCCGGGTCGGTGTCGGCTTCGGTCACCTCGACCACCTTCACGTACTGGTGCCTCGCCGCCTCCTTTCGCTCGGCGATGTTCACGAGCAGGGCGGCCGCGCCGACCGCGGCGAGGGCGAAGACGCCGACGACCAGGGCCACGAGGAGCCCACGCTTCTTCTGGGGCTGGGGTTCTACGGACATGACGCTCTCCTTCTTTCGTGGGGTGCGGTTGGAAGCTCGATCAGCGAAGGTGTCCGACGGATGCATGGCAGCGGACGCAGGAGATCCCGCCGTCGTGTGCGATGTCGTCGACCAGGTCGGCGTGGCAGCGGCGGCAGTTCGCCTCCACCACTTCGCGGCTCTCGGGGCGCGCCCGGATGTTCTCGGGGTACCCGCCGACCGTGAATGCCATGGAGTGGTGGTAGCCGTTCAGCGCCTTGACAAGGTACTTGGCGACCGGGCCCGCCGGGGTGTGGCAGTCGTTGCAGGTGGCGATGAGGTGGTGGGGCGACGCCTGCCAGCCCTCGACGTGGCCCGCCATCACGTGGCAGTTGGCGCAGGTCGCGGGGTCGTTGCCGAGGTACGAGTCGCCCTTCGCGTAGCGGAAGGCGTAGCCCCCGATCCCGAGCGCGAGGCCGAATGTGGCGGCGAGGACCAGGGGGACGGAGAGTGGAGTCATGCCACGGTTCGGCTTCATGGGTGTCCTCGGCGTTTCGACCAGGGTTGCACGCATCGAATGGGTGCGGAGTGGTCTCGTTCGGGCTTCGAGTGCCCTACGCCTTTCGGGTGAACGTGGTGACGAACTCGTCGGGGCCGGTCTCGACGGTCACCCCCCGTACCCCGAGGGCAGCGGCGCGCTCGAGTACCGGACCGGGGACGTGCGGCGTGACGAGCTCGTAAGCCTCCCCGGCTCCGAGGGCCGCGAGGTCCCGGAGGACCTCCTCCACGGGGTGGATGCCCTGGGCCTTGAGCGGGCGGGCGTCGAGCCGTTTCACGAGGCGCTGCGCCCCGGGGAGCGCCTCGAGTTCCTTCACGCGCAGCCGGAGCGTCTTTTCCCGCTTGAAGCGCTCGGTCACGTCGCGGAAGACCGCCACCACGAAGGCGATGCGCCCTGCGTCGTCCGGGACGAGCTGGATGGAGAACTCCACCGAGAGTTGCCGGCCGTCCTTGTGGAGCGCGGGCACCGCGAGGAGCCGTTCCGCCCCGTAGCGCGTGATTCCCGTCTCCATGACCTCGTGCCAGCCGCCCCAGTGCCGGCCGCGAAGCCGCTCGGGGATGATGACGTCCATCGAGGAGCCCAGCACCTCGACCCCGGTGAAGCCGAAGGTCCGCTCGGAGGCCGCGTTCCAGAAGAGGATCTTGCCCGCGCGGTCGGATACGAGGACGGCGTCGGGAGATCCATCGAGGATGCGCTGGGGGAGGCCGAAGGGAAGCGCGTTCATGGTGTCCTCCGGGCGGTGGCCGGCCGGAGCCCCGGCTCCATCTCCTCGGCGATGAGTGGCGCCGCGTCCCTCGACATCCGCCGCACCACCACCTGCATCCAGACGAGGCAGGTCACCGAGAGGACGAAGAGGAAGACGAAGGTCGTGGTCGGCAGGTGGGTCGCCTGGGTCATGACGCCGAAGAGGATGGGCATCACGAATCCGCCCAGGCCGCCGATGACCCCGACGAGGCCGCCCACCGAGCCCACCTTGTCGGGAAAGTAGTGGGGGATGTGCTTGAAGACCGCCGCCTTGCCGATCCCCATGGCGATGCCGAGGACGAAGACGATCCCCGTGAAGAGGGTCGGTGTCATCCGGAGCGAGAGACGGGGGGCCTCCCCGGAGCCCATGTACCTGGCCGGCACGATGAACCCCAGGTCCACGTCCGGGAAGGAGAGGAGGAAGGTCGTCCCCACGCAGATCGAGAGCACCCAGTACATCACCGTCCGAGCCCCGTAACGGTCGGAGAGCCAGCCGCCCGGCGCGCGGATGATGCCCGACGGGAAGACGAAGATGGCGGCGAGCAGCGCCGCGTCCTTGAGCGGGAGGCCGAAGACGTCGATGTAGTACT
The DNA here is from genome assembly GCA_903904005.1 of uncultured Anaeromyxobacter sp. Lineage (GTDB taxonomy): Bacteria > Myxococcota > Myxococcia > Myxococcales > Anaeromyxobacteraceae > CAIOAK01. The sequence goes on along the minus strand of CAIVAR010000086.1, from coordinate 6,710 downwards.
TGGGAAGCCAGAGCGACAGCGCCACGTACCCGCCGAAGACGAGGAAGTAGTAGAGGCTGAAGCGCCATACCCGCACGTGCTTGAGCGGCGCAAGGAGCTGCCCGATGGTCTCCTGCTTGTGGTGCGAGTGGTCGGTGTAGGTGAACGTCCAGTAGATGGCGGCCGTGACCAGCACCGCGATGGCGTAGACGAAGGGCACGAAGCGCCAGCCACCCGGGATGAACCCGAGGCCTCCGACCGGCACCACCAGCATCAGGGCGGGGGCGAAGAGCTTGGTGAGGGACGCGCCGGTGTTCCCCGCTCCGAAGATGCCGAGCGCGGTCCCCTGCAACCGCTGCGGGAACCAGGCCGATGTGTAGGCGATGCCCACCGCGAAGGTGGTCCCGGCCATGCCGATGAAGAGGCCGAGCACCAGGTACTGCCAGTACCGGGTGGCGAAGCAGAGGAGCAGGAGCGGGATGGCGCTCGAGGCGAGCAGCGCGGTGAAGATGGGGCGCCCGCCGATCCAGTCGGTGGCCATCCCGACCGGGAGCCGCAGGAGCGATCCGGTGAGGATGGGGAGCGCCACCAGGAGCGCGAACTCGGTCTCGCCGAGGGAGAGCTCCTTGCGGATGGCGATCCCGACGATGGCGAAGATCACCCAGACGGCGAACATCACCGTGAACCCGAAGGTGTTCATGGCGAGGACGCTGTTGCGCTTCCACTTCTCCGACCTTTCCATGTTGGCTCTCGCTAGCAAGGCATTTGCGCGTTGCGGCGCGCGTAGACCCACCAGGTGATGGCGATGCAGCTCACGTAGACGAGGATGAATCCGATGAACGCCCAGGAGGGTGACCCGGTCGCCTTCATCGAGATGCCGAACGCCCGGGGGATGAAGAAGGCACCGTAGGCCGCCACCGCCGAGCTGAACCCGATCACCGCCGCCGACTCCTTGGCAGCGTCCTTCCGCGCCTGGGCGAGTCCCGGCGCCCCCTGCCCCTGGGTCAGCCGCTCGTGGAAGGTCAGGAACATCACCGGGATCATCCGGAAGGTGGAACCGTTGCCGACGCCCGAGGTGAGGAAGAGGAGCAGGAACATGGCGAGAAAGCCGGCGAAGCTGCCCGCGCCGCCGTCGCGGGGGAGGAAGAAGAGGACGCCGCCGGCGAAGGCCGCCATGGCCCCGAAGTTCCAGAGCGTCACCTTGGCTCCTCCGAGCTTGTCGGAGAGCCAGCCGCCCACCGGGCGAGCCAGCGCTCCCACCAGCGGCCCCAGGAACGCGTACTTCACCGGATCGACGCCGGGGAACTGGGCCTTGATGAGGAGCGGCAGTCCGGCCGAGAAGCCGATGAACGAGCCGAAGGTGCCGGTGTAGAGCCAGCACATGATCCAGTTGTGCTTGCGCCGGAAGATGATCGACTGCTCCCGGAACGAGGCCTTCGCGGACGCGATGTCGTTCATCCCGAACCAGGCCGCGACCACGCAGATGGCCACGAAGGGCACCCAGATGAAGCCTGCGTTCTGGAGCCAGATCGAGGCGCCCCTGGCGGTGTGCTGGGGAGCGCCGCCGAGGCCGCCGAACACCCCTGCGGTGATGACGAGCGGCACCACGAACTGCATGGTGGAGACGCCCAGGTTGCCGAGTCCGGCATTGAGGCCGAGCGCCGTGCCCTTCTGATCCTTGGGGAAGAAGAAGCTGATGTTCGCCATGCTGGAGGCGAAGTTGCCGCCACCGAAGCCGCAGAGGAGCGCCAGGACCAGCATGGTCGCGTAGGAGGTGGTCGGGTCCTGGACGGCGAAGCCGATGCCCACCGCCGGGACGAGCAGGGACGCCGTCGAGATGGCCGTCCACCGTCGCCCCCCGAAGATGGGCACCATGAACGAGTAGAAGATGCGAAGCGTGGCGCCGGAGAGGCCGGGGAGCGCCGCCAGCCAGAAGAGCTGGTCCGTGTTGAACTTGAAACCGACCTCCGGCAGGCGCACCACCACCACGCTCCACACCATCCAGACCGCGAAGGAGAGGAGGAGGGCCGGGATGGAGATCCAGAGGTTGCGCTTGGCGACGGCGCGTCCCTCCGCGTCCCAGAACGCCTTGTCCTCGACGTCCCAGCGCTCGAGCACGCGGGTGCTCATCGGGAGCCTCCGGGCGACGCCGGGCGGGGGCGACGCCAGATGACGACCTGGGGAATTCGCCACAGGTACTCGATGGGCGCGACGAAGATGTGGGCGAGCCGCGTGTACGGGACCAGCGCGATGAGCACGAAGGCATTGAGGGCGTGGATCTTGAAGACCACGGGCAGGTTTGCCATGAGGTCGACACGGGGAGCGTGCCGGACCAGGGAACCGAGCCAGGGGGTGGCCACGAAGGGGAACCAGGCGTAGCCCCAGCGTGCCGTGACCGAGGTGTAGACCCCCGTGATCACCTGCAGGAGCAGGAGCGCCATCACCGCCCAGTCGAGCCAGGTGGTCTCGCCACGCAGCGTGAAGCGCCGGATTCCCAGCACCAGGAGCCCCCATAGCGCGGTGAGCCCGAGGGCGAGCCCCGTCACCTCGATGGCGAGCAGCCGGCCGGGTGAGGAGAGGGCAGCCGTCACCATCCCGGGGAGGAAGACCGCGACCAGGTGGGCGAGCAGGACCAGCAGGATGGCGTAGTGCCAGGAGACCGAGCCCCAGTACTGCAGCCGGCTCTCGAGCATCTGCGACGACGAGGAGGTCACCGTGAAGCGCATCGTCCGGAAGCGCCGGAAGAACCCGACGGCGGCCACCGCCACGGCGACGTACGGGAAAACACCGAACAGGAAGGCGTCCATCACGCCACCTCCTCGCGCAGTGCGGCCAGAACCGAGCGGTAGACGTTGTCCGGGTCGAGAGGAGCCTCGAGCATCTTGTCGAGCGCCGGGACGAGGGCATCTCGCAGGAGCGCCTGCCGCGACGCTCCGGCCTGGACGGCAGCCAGGTAGCGGAGCACCACCGCGACGTGGTCGGGGAGCTCTCCCCGGATCGTGCTTCCCTCGAAGCCGTCCTGCCGGTACACGTCGGCGAGCTTCGCCATGAAGACGCCTCGCTTCGGTCCCTCGCCGCAGAGGTGGTGGCCGACGTAGGGCGCACAGGCGGGGTCGAGGTCGAAGGTGGCGGAGTAGACCTCCTCCATCTCGTGGGGGCGGGCGGCCTCGGCGCGGCTGACGAAGCGGTCGAGGTGCCTGGCCGAGCCGCGGTCGCCGACGAGTTCGCGGCAGCGCTTCGCCGCCGGGACCGGGTCGGCCGCCGGGTAGGACAGCAGATCGGCGAACGCCTCGAGGACCTGCTCCTGGATTTCGGGCCTGGTCACGGTCACCTCCCCGGGGGGGGACGAAGGTAGGCGAAACCCGCCGCGTTCTGCCTCTGCGGCTCGACGGTGGGCTCGGTGAACCCCTCGCGCATCATGGGCGGGATGACGATCCGCTCGTCCATGCTGGCGAGGGAGGTGAGACGGTAGATGTCGTCGGCGGCTTCGGTGGAGAGCGCGGCCCCCGACATGGCGTCGGCGACGAGGTGGGCGGCGAGATCGCCGACCTGCGTGGCGCGGCGGTGCAGCCTCACCGCCATGAGCTTCCGGTAGGTGGCCTTCACGATCTCCTCGTTGCCCGCCGTGAAGAGGGAAGCGAGGTACTTGACGGGGAGCCGCGCCTTCTCGAGGGAGGTGAAGAAGCTGGCCTCCCCCTCGGCGGCGTCCTGCGCCATGGCCGGCAGGAGGGGCGGGACGTAGAAGAGCATCGGAAGCGTGCGGTACTCGGGGTGAAGCGGCAGCGCGATCTGCCACTCCTTCACGAAGCGGTACACGGGTGACCGGCGGGCCGACTCGATCACCGCGTCGGGGACGCCATTGGCAAGGGCAGCGGCCACGACCGCCGGGTCGAAGGGGTCGAGGATCAGCGAGCGCTGGGCCTCGACCAGTTCGGCGTCGGACTTCCCGGCGACCTCCAGCAGCCTGTCGGCGTCGTAGAGCAGCACCCCCAGGTAGCGGATGCGCCCCACGCAGGTGTGGAAGCAGGCAGGTGCCTCGCCGGCCTCCAGCCGCGGGTAGCAGAGGATGCACTTCTCCGACTTCCCGGTGGACCAGTTGAAGTAGATCTTCTTGTATGGGCAAGCCGACACGCACATGCGCCAGCCGCGGCAGCGGTCCTGGTTGACGAGCACGATGCCGTCCTCGCCCCGCTTGTAGATGGCCCCCGACGGACAGGCGGCGACGCAGGCGGCGTTCAGGCAGTGGTTGCAGATGCGCGGGAGGTAGAAGAAGACCATCCGCTCGATGCCCTGCAGCTCGGCGCGCTCCTCGTCGGAGAGACCGGCCAGGTTCGGGTCCTGCGCCGCGTAGAGCGGCGAACCGGAGAGGTCGTCGTCCCAGTTCGGGCCGCTCTTGATCTCCATCGGCTTGCCGTCGATGAGGGAGATGGGACGGGCCGTGGGCTGGTCCTTGCCCGCCGGCGCGTCGAAGAGGTTCCCGTAGTCGTAGGTGAAGGGCTCGTAGTAGTCGTCGAGGACGGGGAGCCGCGGGTTGGAGAAGATCCGCGCCAGGCTGGCCAGGCGGCCGCCCTGCCGGAGCTTCAGCCCGTCCCCGTCCTTCTTCCAGCCGCCCCGGTACTGCTCCTGGTCCTCCCAGGAGACGGGGTAACCCGTCCCGGGCTTGGTCTCGACGTTGTTCCACCACGCGTATTCCATGCCGCGCCGGTCGGTCCACTGGTTCTTGCAGGCGACGCTGCAGGTGTGGCACCCGATGCACTTGTCGAGGTGGAACACCGTCGAGATCTGCGAGCGCACGTTCATGGCGTGTCCCCGGTCAGTACTGCGGCGCGCCGACGAGCTTGCGCACGCGGATGAAGGTGTCCCGGTTGTTCCCGGTGGGGCCCCAGTAGTTGAGTGCGAAGGTGAACTGGCCGTAGCCGCCCAGCATGAGCGTGGGCTTGAGCCTCACCCTCGTCAGGCTGTTGTGGCCGCCGGCCCGCTTGCCGCCGCGCTCCGGGCTCTTCGGCACGCCGATGGTCCGTTCCGGCGCGTGGTAGAGCAGGCAGAGGCCCGTGGGGATGCGCGCGGAGACCACGCATCGCACCACCACCACGCCGTGGTCGTTGTAGGCCTCGACCCAGTCGTTGTCCTGGAGCCCGATCGACGCCGCGTCCTTGTCGTTCATCCAGAGCGGGTGGGTGCCGCGGGAGAGCGAGAGCATGCGGAGGTTGTCGCCGAAGGTGGAGTGGATCCCCCACTTCCCGTGCGGCGTCAGGTAGTTGAGCTGCAGGCTCTGCCGACCGTTCCCGGAGGCTTCCAGGTCGCGGACCACGTCCGGCCCCGGTTTCGGCTTGTAGGTGGGGAGCGCCTCGCCGAAGGCGATGAACCCCGGGTGGTCGAGGTAGAAGTGCTGCCGACCGGTCAGCGTCCGCCAGGGGACGAGCCGCTCCACGTTGAGGCAGTAGGCCGAGTAGGTGCGGCCGTTGCCCGTGATCCCGGTCCAGCACGGCGAGTCGATGAGACGGCGCGGCTGGCGGGCAAGGTCTGCGAAGGTGGTCCGGACGTTCCGGCTCCCGGCCACCAGGTCGGTGAGCGGCAGCCCGACCTTCTTCTCCTCCGCCTCGAAGGCGCGGAACGCCGACTCGCCGTTGGTCTCCGGGGCCAGGTGCAGGATGACGTTGGCGGCGTCCTTCGCGATCGCGATCGACGGGTAGCGCTTTCCCCCCCACTCCTCGGTGGCACGGTCCCGCACCAGCTCGTCGTAGAGGTCGTCCACCGGCCAGGTGATGCCGTGGGCCCCGATGCCCTGGGCCCGCACGACCGGGCCGAAGGAGACGAACTTGTTGTGAAGGTTGACGTAGTCCCGGTCGACGTAGGAGAGGCCGGGCATGGTCTTTCCGGGCTCCGGCTCGCACTCCCCCTCGGCCCAGTCGCGAAGCTCCCGCTGGGCCATCTCGGCGGGCGTGTCGTGCTGGAGTGGCCGGGTGACGATCTCCCGCACCGGCTGGGGAATGTGGGTCCTCGCCAGATCGCTCACCTTCTCGGCGATGGCCTTGAAGATGTCCCAGTCGCTCTTCGACTCCCAGCAGGGCGGGACCGCCGCCTGCAAGGGGTGGATGAACGAGTGCATGTCGGTGGTGTTGAGGTCGTCCTTCTCGTACCAGGTGGCCGCCGGGAGGATGACGTCGGAGTAGAGCGCCGTCGTGTCCATCCGGAAGTTCAGGTCGACGACGAGGTCGAGCTTCCCCTTCGGCGCCGGATCGCGCCAGGCGACGTCCTTCACCTCTCCCTTCGCCGTCTCGGGAGCCACCGCGTTCGAGTGGGTGCCCAGGTAGTGGCGCAGGAAGTACTCGTGTCCCTTGGCGGAGGACATGAGCGCGTTGCCACGCCAGATGAACCAGAGGCGCGGCCAGTTCTCGGGGGCGTCCGGGTCCTCGACCGAGAACTTGAGCTTCTTCTCCTTCAGCTGGCGAACCACCCAGGAGCTGACCTCGGCGTCGGTCTTCGCGCCGGCCGCCTGCGCCTCCTGGACCACGGCCACCGGGGTGCGATCGAACTGGGGGAAGAAGGGGAGCCAGCCCATCCGGACGGCCCGGGCCTGGTGGTCCATGGTGTGGCGGGTGGCAAAGTCGCTCGGCTCCGGGAGCGGGTTCAGCTTCTCGTCCTCGCTGGCCCGCTCGTAACGCCACTGGTCGGAGTGGACGTAGTGGAAGCTGGGCGCGTTCTGGAGGCGCGGGGGCCCTGCCCAGTCG
>CAIVAR010000085.1 GCA_903904005.1 uncultured Anaeromyxobacter sp. | reverse complement strand
GAGGGCTGGCTGGACCCGCGCTGCAACCTGGCCGGGACGACCGGCAACCACGAGTTCGACGAAGGCGTCGTCGAGCTCCAGCGGCTGCTCGGAGGCGGCAACCACGCGAAGGGGCCGTTCCTCGAGACCCCCTGGCGCGGCGCCCGCTATCCCACGCTGGCGGCCAATGTCGTCGACGCGAACACCGGCAGGCCCGTGCTCCCGCCCTACGTGGTGAAGCAGGTGGACGGCCTTCCGATCGCCTTCGTCGGCGTCGTCCTGAAGGAGACGCCGACCGTGGTGACCCCGACCGGCGTCGCCGGCCTGCGCTTCCTCGACGAGGCCGACGCGGTCAACTCCTACGTTCCCGAACTGCGCCGGCGTGGAGTGCACGCCATCGTCGTCCTCATCCACCAGGGCGGCAGCCAGAAGAGCTACAACGGCGCGACCGACCCGGCGGGCGTCGTGACCGGACCGATCGTCGACATCGTGAAGCGGCTCGACGACGAGGTGGACCTGGTCGTGTCCGGCCACACCCACTCCTTCGTGAACGCCATCCTCCAGAACCGGAACGGGAAGGCCATGCTCGTCACCCAGGCCTTCTCGGCCGGGACGGCCTACGCCGAGATCGACCTCGAGATCGATCGCCACACGCGGGATATCGTGAAGAAGTCGGCCTCGATCGTGACCACCTGGGCCGACGCCGGCCCCGGGCTCACCCCCGATCCGGCCGCTGCCGCCCTCACGCTCGCCGCCGAGACGAAGGTGGCCCCGCTCGTGAACCAGATCGTCGGCACCGCGACGACCACCCTCCCCTCCGCCACCGGCCCGAGCGGCGAGTCGTCGCTCGGCGACCTCATCGCCGACGCCCAGCGCGCCGCGGTGCCCGGCGCCGACTTCGCCTTCATGAACCCGGGCGGCATCCGCGCCGACCTGGCCGCGGGGCCGGTGACCTGGGGCGGCCTCTTCGCCATCCAGCCCTTCGGCAACAGCCTCGTCGCCCTCACCCTCACGGGCGCCCAGGTCCGGCAGCTCCTCGAGCAGCAGTGGCTGGGGCAGCCCTTCCCGCGGATCCTGCAGCTCTCGGGGCTCGACTACACCTGGGACGCCGCGCTGCCGGTGGGCAGCCGCGTGCTGGAGATCCGAAAGGGCGGCGCGCCCATCGACCCGGCCGCGAGCTACCGCGTCGTCGTCAACAACTTCATGGCGGCGGGCGGGGACAACTACACCGTCCTCCCCTCCGGCACCAACCCGGTCGGCGGCGCCCAGGACATCGACGCGCTCATCGCCTGGGTGAAGTCGCTGCCGCAGCCCTTCGGCGCCCCTGCGGGTGGGCGGATCACCCGGCTACACTGATGGTCATGATCCGGCCGACGGGCCGGAGGGTGGGCACCCGGAGGGGGTCCGGGTGCCCGCCCGTTCCGACCTACTGGAGATCCCCTCTCGACGAACGACGCCCCGGGATCCCTTCGGTCGGGTGAAGGGCGCGTGACGAGAGGGCAACATGTTTCGTCGGGGTGTGCGTGGAACTGGCCCTTCGCGCCCAGCAGGATAATCGTCGGCCTCGTGAAGCTGACACGCGTGGCCGGCGGGATCCTCTGGCGCGAGACTCCGACGGGACGACGAGTCGCCGTCGTCCACCGACGACACCAGGGCGACTGGAGTCTCCCCAAGGGACGGCTCGAGGCCGGGGAGAGGTGGCGGAGCGCGGCACTCCGCGAGGTCGCGGAGGAGACGGGATGCTCCGTCGTGATCCACGCCTTCGCCGGAGCGAAGCTCTTCGTGAACCGGCAGCGTCCCAAGCTGGTCCTCTACTGGCACATGGGGATCGTGGAGGAGGGAGCGGTGGGGATCGACGACGAGGTCGACGAGGTGGCCTGGCTGCCGCACCGCGACGCCGTGTCCATCCTGGACCATCCGTCCGATCGCCTCCTGCTCGTGCGCGCGCTGGCGAACTACCGGGCGGGGCCCGAGGCGTCGATCGCGCCTGACCTGCTGGCAGGGGACATGCGCCAGTTCCTCCTCGTCGACGGCAGGGACGACGACCCGCGCTTCGCGGGGGTGCTCGAGATCGTCACCCGGGCCGCGAGGTCCAGCGCCCGAACCGTCGCGTGAGAGTGGAGATCGAACTTCCGGGATCGCGGCAAGTGATCCCGGCTACGCGTACTCGAATGCGTACGTGGAACGGAGGAGTTCGGCGCCCCTGCGATCGCGGATGAGCAGCGAGCCGGAGTCGTGGACCCCGTTGTCGCGGAGAGAAGCCTTGATGGTCTCTTCGGCCTCGTGCGCGTTCCAGGCCCGGACGTGGAAACGGTATTCGTTCCCGTCGGGATTGAAGATGCACTCGAAAAAACTTTCGCGAGTTGCCATGGTTCGATGTCGGGTGTCCGGGTTGGCCTTCACTGCGTCCCCACTCGGTTGTTTCAGTATGGATCAATGCGGTCGACTACGCCATGGAACGTGATGGTGAGTGCCTTCCCGGACGTCCCTCCGGTTTGGACGGTTTACATCGCACGAAGTGTGCCGCCCGGATCGGTGCGGTAATGGCCGGTTGGCCCTGTGTGATTCAAAACCCTGGGTGGCGCACGAACCACGGATATCGCCAGTCCATTGTGCGCGGGGGCACACTTCCGCCCTCACGCCCTCGAGGAGGGGTTGATCGCGCCCGAGCAGCTCTTCCAGGTGGGAATCCGGGGCCCGCAGGGGAGCGCCTCCGAGTCCCTCTTCGCGGAGGAGCACGGGGCCTTCATCTTCTCCGCGGGCTGCGCGGCCTCCCCCTGGTCGGGATGGACGTGGTCGAGGTGTGCCCGGCGCTCGACCATGCCGACGCGACCTCCACCCTGGCCGCCCACCTGCTGTTCGAGGGGCTCGCCCTCCTGGCAGCGGCCTGAGCCGCGCGCGATCACCCCAGCCGGACCCGCAGGTAGACGAACCGGATCCCGCTCTGGAGGTAGTCGTCCACGGTCTCGAGCACGGTCGCCGCCCGGAGCCACGGGGGCCCCTCCTCCACCAGCCTCGCCTCGATCAGGGACGAGATGGCCGCGTACCCGGCGCCTTTCACCCTCAGTCGAAGGGCCTCCAGGACCATCGCCTCGATCTCCGTACCGTTCCGCAACTGCGGCGAGATCGCCATGGCCTGCAGGTACAAGGTGTCGTGCTCCCCGTAGCCCGGATCGTCCCGGACCCCGACCTCGTCGTGATTCTCGAGCGCGCTGCCCAGGGCATAGGCCACGAGCCGCCCCGACGAGCGGTCCCGCAGGGCGACGCCGCAGGCGCGTGGCCCGGCGAGCGTGGCACGCAGGGTCTCCTCCGGATACTGGAGCAGCGGCCGCGGCCCCGACTTGAGGACGCCGGGAGGGTAGAGCCCGGCGTTGCCGTAGCGCTCGGCCTCCACGGCCATGACCTGGGGGAGCAGCGCTCCGGCCCCCTCCTCCGTCAGCTCGACGACCTGGATCGCCCCGGGCTTCACCTCCAGTGTACCGACCCGCAGCTCCGGCCCCCTCGGGATCGACCCGGTCCGCTTCCCGCCGGCGAGGTCCTCGACGGCACGCCGGAGCAGGGTGAGCGCCTCCTGCAGGGCCCGGGGCTCCATGTCGTAGCGCGGGTAGAAGCGCAGGGTTCGCTCGCCGGCCGGCAGCAGGATGAGGCCGTGTCGGAAGGCCCGGTCGCGGAGCCATTCCCGCCAGTCGGGCCGGACGACGTCGAAGGCCAGCATGCATCCCCTCCCGCGCACGTTCTGCAGGAGGCCGCGGAAGTCTCGCGCGAGCGCGTCGAGCCCTTCCCGGGCCAGCGCGCCCGTCCGTCGAACCTTCTCGAGGTCGAGCTTCCCGAGTCCGGCGAGCACGCGGAGCATCCCGACCGAGTCCCCTTCCCAGGTGGTGTTGAACTTCTTCTCCTCCTGGAAGAATGCCGCCAGCTCCTCGCTCACGAAGAGGACCCCGTTCTGGGCCTTCTTGGCCCAGACCACGATGTCGGGCGGGCAGGGAAGGTCGAAGTGCTCGTGGGCCCAGAGACGCCCCGTGGCCCCCCAGCCGGTCTGCACCTCGTCGAACATGAGCGGGACGTCGTGGATCCGGGTGAGGAGCCGGAGGCGACGGAAGAAGGGCGCGGATGCGAAGCGCAGCCCGCCCTCCCCCTGGATGGGCTCGACGAGGACGCCGGCGACACGCCGGGCCCGCTCCAGCGCCGCGGGATCGACCCTCCGTCTCTGCTCGCCGACGAAGTCCTGGGCGAGCCCCGGCCAGGCGGCCCGCTCGGGTGGGAGCCGGGCCAGGAAATCGTCGCAGGCCTGGAGTTGCCGCCGGAACTCCTCCCTCGGCCGCGGCGCACCGGGGGTCCGCCCCGTGACGAGGAGGACCCACAGCTGCTCCAGGCTCTTCTCGTCGCGGCGTGCCGTCCGCGTCGCCGACCGGGGGTCTTCCGCCGGGAAAGGCACGTGCGGCCAGTCGAAGGTGGGGAAGCCGAGCCGCGCGCGCTTGCGGTGGGTCACGGCCAGGCTTCCCAGCGTCCGGCCGTGGTACGCCCCCTCGTAGGAGACGACGAAGAGGCCGATCCGCTCGGGTGTCGCCTCGGCGCCCGTGGCGCCCGTGTCGGCCATCCGCGTCTTCACCCGGTTGAGCAGCACCGCCTTGATCGCGTTCTCGACCGCCTCGGCGCCCGTGTTGACCACGAAGTGGCGCGGGGTCCCCGCGGGGGCGATGCCGTCGAGGGCCGCCTTGAAGCGCAGGGAGAGGACCGTCTGGTACTCGGAGTGGGCGTAGCGCGACACCGCGTACGGGAGGTCCCGGAGCACGCCGGCCGTGATCTCCGGGTCGTTCTCCCCGAAGGGCTGCGACGCGATCAGGGCGCCGAGATCCATGAAGCGGTAGGGCTCCCCGTTCCCGTCGCGGTCGACCGTGGCGAGGTAGGGCCCCACGGCTTCCCCTGGATCGAAGGCGATCGGAAGGGAGAGGAAGAGGCCGTTCGACGCACCCTCGAGGAGCGCGTGCGAGGCCGGGAACCGGCGGGCGACCACCTGCGCGAGGTCCTCCTCGTCCTCCAGGAACCCGGGGGGAAGCCGGACGTGAACGTCACCGGCGCGGTACCGGGCCTGCAGCGCGCACACACGGTCGAGGTAGGTCCGCGCGGCCTCGAGCGCGGCGGGAAGCGGATCCATTCCCCTCCGCTAACGCAGCCCGTTGCCGACGCATGGGCAAGCCGGGTCGGGGCCCGGACGGGGCGGGGCGGCTACGCTGCGGCCTTCGACAGCGCGGCCGCGCCCGTTCGAGCGAGCCCGGAGGCCGCCCATGTGGCCTCGCTCCTCGACAACCACCTGCCCTCCAGGAGCGTTCCGTCCATGACGACCCGCCACCGGCCAGCGCTCTCGTAGATGCAGAAGACGTGTGAACCGATCACGACGATGTTGCCCATCCCGGTCCTCCCGTCCTTCCATGAACTGCGCGGGGGGGATTACCAGGAACCCCGGAACGCTGCCGGGGCGATCGGGCGACGATTGGGGGACGGCTCGAGGCGGTGAGGCGCCCTCGAGCGAGAGAAGCGTCGTCGGGGCGCCACGCCGCCGTCACCCGCCGGACCGATGCTCTCCCGGCCCGGAGCGGCCCGCCCCGTGGAGGAGGATGCACGTGAGCTTCGATCTCGAACCCATGGCCCTGGCGCGTCGCTGCACCGAGCAACTCCGTGCGATCCGCGCCGACGCCCTGGCAGCCGAGGCGCGTCTCCCGTCGCTCCTGAGGGGGCGCTCGGCCGACGCCGCTCCGAGCCTCCGCAACTTCCTCCACCATCTCTCCCTCCGGCGTGACGACATCAGGCCCTTGCAGGCGCACCTCGCGCGCCTCGGTCTCTCCTCGCTCGGGCAGGTGGAATCGCACACGCTCTCCTCGATCGAGTCCGTCCTGCACGCGCTCGCCGCCCTGACCGGCCGTCCAGAGCCGTGGCCGGAGGCGACGGGCGCTCCCGGGTTCGACGACGGCCCCGGGCTTCTCTCCATGCACACCGGCGCCCTGCTCGGGCCCCGCCCGATCGGTCGCGGGGTCCGGATCATGGTGACCTTGCCGGCCGAGGCCCCCGTCGACCGGTCCCTGGCCCTCGCCCTGGTGGCGAATGGCATGGACGTGGCACGCATCGACTGCGCGCACGGCGATCCGGACCGCTGGGCGCGGATGGCGTCTACCGTGCGCGACGCCGCCAGGTCGGCCGGCCGGCGTTGCCTGGTCCAGGCGAATCTCGGCGGGCCCAGGCTGCGGACCGGTCCCTGCGAGCGGGAGATCGTCGTCCGGACGGGTGACGTCCTGTTCCTGACCCGCGACGGTGCTCCAGGCGCCCCCGCCGGAGCGGACGACGAGGGCTCTTCTGCCCGCATCGCCTGTTCCCTGCCGGAGGTGCTCGACGACGTCCTGGCTGGCGATCGCGTGTTCTTCGACGCCGGCAAGATCGGTGGGCGCATCGAGGCCGTGGACGTGGACGCAGCCCGCGTCCTCGTCACCCAGGCGAAGCCGGCCGGGTCGGTCCTTCGCCCGGACAGGCGCATCAACCTCCCGGACAGCGAACTGCACCTGCCGGCGCTCACCGAGAAGGACCGCGGCGACCTCGCCCACGTGCTCCGCTTCGCCGACCTCGCAGGGCTCTCGTTCGTCGAGCGCCCCGGCGACGTCGCCGAGATCGACGCGGAGATGCGCCGCCTGGGGGAGTCGTCCCAGGGGCTCGTCCTCCAGGTGGAGACCCGGCGCGGGTTCGAGAACCTGCCCGGGATCCTGCTGGAGGCGATCGGGAAGAGGCCCGTCGGCGTCCGGATCGCGCGTGGCGACCTGGCGGTCGAGTGCGGCTGGGAGCGAGCCACCGAGGTCCAGGAGGAACTGCTCGGGCTCTGCGAGGCGGCGCACGTACCGGTCATCTGGTCGACCCAGTTGCTCGACCGCCTTTCGCGCAAGGGGCTCCCCACGCGCGCCGAGGTCACCGACGAGACGACCGGAAGGCGTGCCGAATGCGTCGCGCTGAACCCGGGACCGCACGTCGTCCAGACGCTCGGGCTCCTCGATGGCCTGCTGCGGCGCCAGCCCGTCGTCCCGCGCGCGCCATCGGAGCGTCGGGCGGGCTGAGGTCCTGACCCGCGGATCCCGGGCGCCCTCACTCCTTCGGGATGCCCAGCGCCTCGCACATCACCGCGTAGATCTCGGTGTTGTCGAGGGCGCGCGCCAGCGCCTGGCTTCCAGGCCCCTGGCTCCAGACGAGGGTGTCGACGCCGGTGTGCTTGCCGCTCGTCCAGGCCGCCTGGACCGTCTGCCCCTTGGTCAGGAGGGTCGACTGCGGCCCGTTCACGGCAAAGCCGCCCGTGTCGTGGTCGGCGACTACGATGAGCAGGGTTCGCGCCTTCCGGTCCTCGTCGGCGGCGATCCAGTTCCGCACGACCCGGACGGCGTCGTCGAAGGCGAGCATCTCGCCCAGCTGGTAGGGGTAGTTGTTGGCGTGGTTGGCCCAGTCGATCTGGGATCCCTCCACCAGGAGGAAGAAGCCGGCCGGGTTCTTCTCGACGACCTTCAGCGCCGCGGCGGTCATCTCGGGGAGACGTGGCTGGGTCTCGGCGGGGGTGCGGAGGTACTCGGGAACCATCCCACCGTTGCCAAAGAGCCCGAGGAGCCTTCCGCCGCCGTGGGCCACCGCGGCGTCCATCCCGGCCCTGTCGTAGGCAACGGCGTATCCCTTGCCCTGCGCTTCGGCGATGAAGTCGCCCGCCGTGCCGCATGCATCGGGCGCGGTCGACCGGAACCTGTCGACGCCGCTGCCGAGCATCACCTCGACGCCGGTGAGCTGGACGTACTGGCGGGCGATCTCGTTCTCGCAGTTTCGGTCGGGCACGTGCGCGCCGAACGAGGCCGGCGTGGCGTTGGTGATGGTGGAGGTGGCGACCAGGCCGGTGGCCTTCCCCTGCTTCCGGGCCAGCTCCAGGATGCTCGCCCGGAAGGGGCGGCCGTCCCCGTGGAAGCAAACCTCCCCGTTGTCGAACTTCTCGCCGCAGGCCCAGGCCGAGGCGCCCGCGGCGGAATCGGTGACGGTGCTGCTTCCGGAGTGGGTCCGCTGGTACCCGACGTGCTCGAGGGTCTCGAAGTGGAGCATCCCGTCCGGCCCGTGCCTCTGGATGCGGGCCGCGGTGACGTCGGCGAGTCCCATGCCGTCGGGTACCATGTAGACGACGTTCTTCGCCCGACCCTTGTTCCCGCTGACGGCGCAGGCCGAGGCGCCGAGGGCGGCCGCGAGGGCGACGGCCCGGATCGCCGCCGACCCTCCCCGGCGGATTCCGGCGAGGAACTTCCGTTGCATTTCACTCATGGTTACTCCTGGGCTGGGGGCGGTGACCTCAAGATACACGGGAGTCGGCGGGGTGACGATCTGGCGACGACTCGACGCCAATCGTCGCCCAACCGTCGCGAAGGGGATCCCCCGGTCGGCTATCCATGCCCCGGCGCGCCCGCATCTCCCGGCGGGGATGGGCGCGGCGCTCCCGCGCCGTCCTCTGGCGGCGCGGGGGCGTTTTTTTTCCACATCGTCACCGGACGTTTACACCGCGCGCCTACTGTGCGGCCGTCGTCTCCCCGAACCCCGAGGATTCCTTGAACCGACACCTTCGCGCATCGCTGGCCTCCCTCGCTCTCGTCGTCCTGTCGGCCTGCGGCAGCTCCAGCAACCCGCAGACCGAGATCCAGTTCGTCTACACCTCCGACGCCCACTACGGGATCACCCGGTCGTTCCGGGGCGCCACGGGCGTGTCCGCCCAGGCGGTGAACCAGGCGCTGGTGGGCCAGCTGAACGCGATCTCCACCGCCCTCCTTCCCACCACCGACGGGGCACGCCCCGGCCAGACGGTGGGCGCGATCGACTTCGCGGTCCAGACGGGCGACATCGCCAACCGGTCCCAGCTCGTCTCGGGGACGACCTACTACCAGAGCGCCGCCACCTCCTGGGGCCAGTTCAAGGCCGACTACGTCGACGGGATCACGCTCAAGGACCGCGACGGCCTCCCCACGCCGTTGCTCCTCGTTCCCGGGAACCACGACGTGTCCAACGCCATCGGCTACACCAAGGCGCTGAGCCCCGCCACCGACGCCACCGTGCTCGTCGAGATCTACAACCGGATGGTCAAGCCGGCCACCGCCAGGACCACCGCCACCTACGACTACAAGACCGACAAGGTCTTCTACTCGCGCGACGTCCGCGGCGTTCACTTCGTCTTCGTGAACATGTGGCCCGATTCCGCCGCCCGCACCTGGCTGGCCACCGACCTCGCCTCGGTGAGCGCCACGACCCCGGTCGTCCTCTTCACGCACGACGAGCCGCCCAGCGAGTCGAAGCACTTCACGAGCCCCTCCACCACGGGCACGGCCTACGACTGGTCGCTCAAGTTCGAGAACCTGCTCTCCGACGTCTTCGCCGACGCGCCGGCCACCACGGCCACCGCGAACCTCGTCGAGCAGCGCTCGCTCGTGGCGTTCCTGAAGGCCCACAGGAACGTGGTCGCCTACTTCCACGGGAACAACAACTCGAGCGAGTTCTACGACTTCACCGGCCCCGACGCCGACGTCACGCTCCACACCTTCCGGGTCGACTCCCCGACGAAGGGCTCCGTCTCGGGTATCGACGCGGCCGACGGCATCGGCGACGAGAGCAAGCTCTCCTTCATGCTCGTCACCATCGACACCGAGGCGCGGAAGCTCACGGCCCGCGAGGTCCTCTGGAACGGAACCAGGGCCGCCGGTGCGCCGCTCGCCTTCGGCACGCAGCGGACCGTCTCGATCGTCCCGCCTCCGTAGCGGAGTGGGCCTCCGGCGGCTATGGTCCCGGCTCCACCCGGAAAGGAGCAGGACATGTCCGCCAAGAAGGTCCTCATGCTGGTCGGAGACTTCGTCGAGGATTACGAGGCCATGGTGCCGTTCCAGATCCTCACCATGGTCGGCCACACCGTCCACACGGTCTGCCCCGGAAAGAAGCCCGGGGAGACCGTGAAGACGGCCGTCCACGACTTCGTCGGCGACCAGACCTACGTCGAGCTGACCGGCCACCGGTTCGGGATCAACGCGTCCTTCGAGGAGGCCCGCGCCTCCGGCTACGACGCGCTGGTCATCCCCGGGGGCCGGGCGCCCGAGTACCTGCGCCTGAACCCCCGGGTGATCGAGCTGGTCCAGGAGTTCGACAAGGCGCGGAAGCCCATCGCCGCCATCTGCCACGGACCGCAGATCCTGGCAGCGGCCGGGGTCCTGAAGGGGCGCGACGTCATCGCCTACCCCGCCTGCGGCCCCGAGTGCACCGCGGCCGGGGCGCGTTTCGGAACGGTGAACGACACGGCCTCCAACGCCGTGACCGACGGCCACCTGGTCACCGCTCCGGCCTGGCCTGCGCACCCGGAGTGGATGCGCCAGTTCCTCGTCCTCCTGGGATCGCGCATCGAGCCCTGATCCTGGACGTCATCCGGCCACCGGCATCTCCTCCGACGGGGCGATGACCTCGGTCGTCTCGTCGTACGAGAAGAGATCGCCGAACCGGGCCCAGTTCACGAAGGTGACGAAGGTGGCCTCGAAGTTCTCGCTCGGCAGGTTCATGGCGATGAGCTCGAGCACGTACTCGCGGTCCACCTGGCCCGAATCGGCCTCCCGGATGGCATCCCGGACCCGCTGGAAGAGCAGCAGCTCGAGGATCTTCTCGCGGAATACCGCCTTTCGCTCGGCGGGGCTCGCCTTCACGTAACGTGAGCCCTCCCCGGCCAGCACCACGGTGCGGTGCGGCGTATCGACGAAGCCGAGCAGCTCGGCGGCGTTGGTGGCGGTGATGACCTGGCCGTACTCGCGATCCGTATCGGCGGCGATCCGGAAGACGTCCTCGCGCCCGCCCCGGGCGTCGAGGTACTCGAGGAGCCCCTCGATCTCCCCGCCTCCTGTCTGGGGCAGCGGCTCGAAGGCCTGGGCGGCACCGTCCACCTCGACGACGTCGGGCATCTCCATCCCGGTGATGATGTCGTGCAGCCGGTCGACGAGTTGCAGCAGCCCAGGCGATCGGTAGTCGCGAGGGCGGGGCAGCGTGTTCTCGACGATGGTGCGGACCCGACCGGGATTGGCGTCGAGGACCACGATCCGGTCGGCCATGTAGACGACCTCCTTGATGTCGTGGCTCACCATGACGATCGACCTGGGATTCCGGTCCCTCGGCGCCCAGACGTCGAGCACCTCGGCCCGGAGGCTCTCCGCGGTGAGGGCGTCCACCTGGCTGAAGGGCTCGTCCATGAAGAGCATCTCCGGCTCGAGCGAGAAGGCGCGCGCCATGCCCACCCGCTGCTTCATGCCCCCGGAGAGCTCACGGGGGTAGGCCTCCTCGAAGCCGGCGAGTCCCACGGTCCTGATGGCGCGCGCGGCTCGCTCGGCGACCTCCTCCCGGGGCAGTCCCCGGGCCTCCAGCATCGCCTCGACGTTGCGGGAGACCGTCATCCAGGGGAAGAGCGCGAAGCTCTGGAAGACGAAGCCGATGCCGGGGTTGAGCCCCCGGAGCGGCACCCCGTGGTCGAGGACCTCGCCTCGCGTCGGCTGCGTGAGACCGGCCAGGATGCGCAGGATGGTCGACTTGCCGCAGCCGGAGGGGCCGAGGAGCGCGACCACCTCGTTCGCCTTGACGGCCAGGTCGATTCCCTGGAGCACCCGCAGCACGGCGCCGCCCCCCTGATCGTACTCCTTGTCGACCCGGCGCACCTCGCAGAGGATCTCGGGCTCGCTCGTCTCTTCCGTCATGGTCTCTCCACGGGCTACCGGGTGAGGGAGAAGCGTTCCTCGGCGATGCCGTGCAGCTTTCGCCACACCAGCCGGTTGAACAGGACCACGACGACGGCCATCACGGCCACCGCCGCGGCCAGGGTGGGGAAGTCGCCGGAAGACGCAGCCACGCTGATGCGGGCGCCCAGTCCGTCGGCGGCCAGCTCCTTGCCCCCGAACGACACGTACTCCGACACGATGCTGGCGTTCCAGGCACCGCCCGCCGCGGTGACCCAGCCGGTCACGAGGTACGGGAAGATGGCCGGGAGGTAGAGGGTGCGGAACCGCTGCCAGATCGGGACGCGGTAGATGCGCGCCGCCTCGCGGAGGTCGGCCGGGATGGCCATCGCCCCCGCGACCACGTTGAAGAGGATGTACCACTGCGTCCCGAGCAGCATGAGCAGCACGCTGCCCCAGCCGATCCCGACCCCGGCCGCGGCGAGGAGCGCCACCACCGCGGGAAAGAGCATGGGCGCGGGAAAGGACGCGACCACCTGCACCACGGGCTGGAGGATGCGGGAGAGCCGGGGCGAAAGCCCGATCGCCAGCCCCGCCGGGACGGTCCAGAGCGTGCCGGCGACGGTGGCGAGCAGGACCCGCCCCAGGGTGAGGAGCGCCGCCCAGCCGATCCCGCGCCAGCTCGCGCCGTCCACCTTGCCGAAGAGCCGGAAGAGGCCGATCGAGCCCGCCGCGAGCAGGAGGAGCAGACCGACGAAGGCGCCCACCGAAACGACCTGGATGGCCCGCGCCGACCGCCCCCGCGACGGCGTTCCGGGTGCGCGGGACGGAAGCGCCCGGGCGATCCTCCGCCCCCCGCTGGCCGCCGCCTCCCGGAGGGAGGCCACGAGCCGGGAGCTGCGGAGCAGCTCGAGGAACCAGGAGCTGGCCTCGTCGGCCTGGCCGCTCTCGTCCATCCGGAACTTCTGGGCCCAGACCACCACCGGGCGCCAGAGTACCTGGTCGAGCAGCACGATCATGAGGACCATGGCGACCACGGCCGCGAACATCGCCGTCCGGTCGCCCCGGGCCACCGCCACGCTCATGTAGGAACCGAGGCCGGGCAGCTGGAAGCTCCGGTCGCCGAGGACGAAGGCCTCGCTCACCATGAGGAAGAACCAGCCCCCGGCCATGCTCATCATGCTGTTCCAGACCAGGCCGATGGCGGCCGACGGCAGGTCGACCCAGCGGAAGCGCTTCCAGAACCCGAAGCGCCCCAGCGTCGCCACCTCCTGGAAGTCCCGGGGGACGCTCCGGAGCGAGTGGTAGAAGCTGAAGGTCATGTTCCAGGCCTGCCCGGTGAAGATCATGATCACCGAGGCCAGCTCGAGCCCGACGTTGCTCGTCGGGAAGGTGGCGACGAGCGCCAGGACGAGGCCGGGCATGAAGCCGAGCACCGGGATCGACTGAAGGATGTCGAGCGCAGGGACGAGCACCCTCTCGGCCCTGCGGTCCCGCGCGGCCCAGTAGCCGTAACCGAGCGTGAATATCAGGGAGAGCGCGTAGGCGGCCAGGCCGCGCGAGAGGGAGAGGAACGCGTAGTACGGCAGCGCCCGCGGCGAGAGGTCGATCTCGAAGACCGGCCGCAGCGTCCCGGTCCACTCAGCCGCGAGCCGGGTGAGGCCGAAGATGATCCCGCCCAGCGAGGCCAGGAGCGCCAGGTCCACCCAGAGCCGCCGGGCGGACCCGAAGAGGTAGGAGGTGGAGCTTCCGAATACGGGTGCCAGGCGGGGATTCATCGGGGGGCGCTGATCCATACAGCGTCCGGGTGCCGGTTCGGTGACGATTGGGGGGCGGTCGAACGCTCCAGGGCCGGGGCGACGGAAACGCCGGCGCACCTCCTCGTGCGCCGGCGTGCCCGGGTTGCGCTACTGGATGCCGTAGTCGATGGCGCGGACCATGCGGGTCTTGAAGCCCGCGGGATCTCGCTCGTCGACCTGGAAGACGCGGGCCCCGCGCATGCGGTGGTTCTCGGATCCGCCGAGACCGTAGGTCGCGAAGCCGGAGTTGGCCGAGTACCCCAGCTGGATGCCGAAGTAGTTGCCGACGTAGTCGTTCACGTGGTCGTGCCCGACGAAGATGCCCTTCACGTCACCGCGCTCCAGCGCCGCCGCGAAGAGGCCGCTGTTGAACGGTCCCGGGCACTCGTCCTCGTTCCGCTCGCCGACGACGCCGTGCTGCGGCAGGAGCCCGAGCTCCGGGTGGGCGCGCTTGTAGGCGTCGTTGTCGTACATCGTGCGGAACTCCTGCAGCGGGATGTGGAAGAACATGAGCGCCGGGATCTTGCGGCCGTGCTCCCGCTCCAGCTTCTCCGAGGTCGTCGTGTACCAGCTCACCTGGTCGTGCTTGATCCAGTCCCAGGTGGGCATCCAGCCCCAGCCGAGCAGGGCGTCCTCGTCGAGCACCTGCCCGGCGATCTTCGCCGGGGCGTAACGGCCCGAGTCGAGCGCCCAGACGGCGAAGGCGGGGGCCTCGGAGCCGGAACCGCGAACGAGAAGGTTCACGTTGCCGGTGCCGGTCACGCCCACGGGGCCGACGCGGTTCACGTTGTAGGGGTAGGAACGGTAGATCTTGAGCATCGCCGCCTCGTCGAGGCCGGTCCTCGGGGTGTGGTCCTCGTCGTGGTTTCCGAAGGCCACGAGCCAGGGGATGCGCCGCTCGTCCACCGGCCGCACGATGTTGTCGATGGCCCTGCGGACGTCGTCGGGAGTCTTGCTGGCGCCGGTGAGCTGGTCGCCGGTGAAGACCACCAGGTCCGGCTTCTGGTCGTCGAGCACCGTGCGGATGAGCGCGATCGTCCGGGGATCGGTGTTCGGCCCGTCCTGCGTGTCGGTGAACTGGACGATGGTGAACTTCCCCTTGGTGAAGCGGAGGTGGTGGCCGGCCTCCTCGCCGCCCTCCCTCTCCTGCGCGGCGGCGGGCGATGCGGGGGCCAGGGCGGCGAGCAGCATGGCGCCCAGGATGGGGATGAAGAGCCTTCTCTGCTGGTTCACGGGATTCTCCGTCGATCTCGCCGCTGTAGGGAGGGCGGTGACCCGGGGGCGGGCGGCTGGGATCCGCCTCCGGGGCCGGCGTCCCGGACCGGGACGCGGGGAGTACCCTACGAACGCCGTGTTGCATCCACGGGACGACCTCGCGACCAGGGTTCACCAATCGTGTGACAGGACGTCTTCGGCGGAATTGCCGTGGGGGACCGCCGGGTCGCTGCCCGGCGATCCCCCACGTTCCGTCAGGGAATCGCTAGTCGTCCTTCGGGTCGCCCAGGGCCTCGACCATCACCCCGTAGATCTCGGTGTTGTCGATGGCGCGGGTCAGGGCCTGGCTGCCCGGCCCCTGGCTCCAGATGAGCGTGTCGACGCCGGTGTGGTTGCCGGTGGTCCAGCCCGCCTCGACCGTCTGCCCCTTCTGGAGAAGGGCGGTCTGCGGGCCGTTGATGGCGAAGCCGCCGGTGTCGTGGTCGGCGACGACGATGAGCAGGGTGTTCTCCCGGCGGTCCTCGTCGGCGGCGATCCAGTCCCGGACGATCTTGACGGCGTCGTCGAAGGCGAGCATCTCGCCCAGCTGGTACGGGTAGTCCTTGGCGTGGTTGGCCCAGTCGACCTGGGATCCCTCCACCATGAGGAAGAAGCCGCGCTTGCTCTTCTCGACGACCTTCAGCGCCGCGACGGTCATCTCGGAGAGGTGCGGCTCGGTCGTGGCGGGGGTGCGGAGGTACTCGGGAACCGTACCACCGTTGCCGAAGAGGCCCAGGATCTTCTTGCCACCGTGGGCGACCGCGGCGTCCATCCCGGCCTTGTCGAAGGCCACCGCGTAACCCTTGGTCTGGGCCTCGGCGATGAAGTCGCCCTTGGTCCCGCAGGCGTCGGCGGTGGTCGACTGGAACTTGCTCACTCCGCTGCCGAGCAGCAGGTCGACGCCGGTCACCTGGATGAACTGCCGGGCGATCTCGTTCTCGCAGTTGCGGTTGACGACGTGGGCGCCGAAGGAGGCCGGCGTGGCATGGGTGATGGTGGAGGTGGCGACCAGCGCGGTGGCCTTCCCCTGCTTCTTGGCGAGCTCGAGGATGCTGGGCTTGAAGGCGCGCCCGTCGCCGTGGAAGCAGATCTCGCCATTGTTGAACTTCTCGCCGCAGGCCCAGGCGGAGGCCGCCGGGGCGGAGTCGGTGATGACGCTGTTGGCCGAGTAGGTGCGCTGGTAGCCGATGTGCTCGAGCGTCTCGAAGGAGAGCATCCCGTCGAGCCCGTGCCTGTGGATGCGGGTGGCGGTCACGTCGGCGAGCCCCATGCCGTCCGGAACCATGACGATGATGTTCTTCGCCCTCCCCTTCCCACCGCCGTCGGCGCGAGCCGGGGCGGCGCCAGCGGCCGCGAGGACGATGACGGAGACGGCTGCCAGCCGCTGCCAGCGAGCGGCGGTGAGGAATCCTGCGTGACCTTCACTCATTGTGACCCCCTGTTTGGAGCGGCGTCCGGATCGGAACCGCGTTTGGTTGGAGGGCCACCGTAGGCGCGCCCGGAGCCGGCTGCGGTGAAGTGTCGGTGACGCTGTGTGGCCAGCGGGAGGCGAAGCGGAACCAGATGAGGACTCCTTCATCGACTCCAGCAGTCATAGTCACTATGGGTGACAGTCGCCCAGACCGGCGGCGTCTCGACACGAATTCTTTTCCGCCCCGGGCGGTGGACGCCACGGGATGTGCCGAGGATCCCGTGTTCACCCGTAGCAACACCGTCCACCGGAGGCACCCACATGAAAAGAATCCTCTCCACGATCCTGGCAGCCGTGGCCGTTGCCGCGGCCGCACCCACCCTGGCGGCGACCCCGCTGCACTGGCCGGTGACCTACACCGAGCCCTACCTGGTCGCACCGAGCCCGTCGCGTTCCATGAACGTCCTCTGGCTCACCTCGGAGCCGGGAACCCGTTCCTGGGTCGAGTACGGGCTCGATTCCGGCTACGGGCGCGTCGCCGAGACGCGCACCCACGAGATCACCGGCCTTCGGCAGTGGGACGCCACCTCGGGCTCCTACCCGGTCTCGCTCCGCGCCTACCAGCAGGTGGCCCGGATCGACGACCTGGAGCCGGGCACCCGCTACTTCTACCGGGTGGTGACCGAGACGCCGGCCGGCCGCTTCGTCGGCGCCGGGTACGACTTCCGGACCGCCCCGCGCCGGGGCGAGCCGGTGAAGTTCCTGCTCCTCTCCGACCTCCAGCTGAAGAACCAGGGGCCGGCCACGCTGGCGCTCGCCGGCAGGCAGGGGGTCGACTTCATCGTGTACAGCGGCGACCTCCAGAATACCCCGTACAAGGCGGACGAGTGGTTCAAGACCCGGGGCGCCGCGAACAACCCCGACGGGCTCCGCTGGTTCGAGGAGATGCAGCAGACCACCGACGGGACGCGACTCCTGCAGTACACCCCCATCTACCCGGCCCCCGGCAACCACGAGGTGGACGGCCAGGAGCGCCTGTCGAAGAAGGGGCTCGTCGACATGAAGGAGGTCTCGCTCGGAATCTACGAGCAGCTCTTCCGGCCGCTCTACCCCGACCAGCAGCCGTACGCGGGAGGGAAGCACTGGTACGGGGCCGACTTCGGGGACGTGCACGTCGCGTCGCTCTCGCTCTTTCGCGCCTTCGGCTGGGACGCCTACGACCCCCCGGGCTGGCTGCTGCTCGACGGCATCCAGGCCGGCAGCCCGCAGCATGACTGGCTCGCCGGCGACCTCCAGCGTGCCCACGGCGCCGGGCGCTACATCTGGGTCACGCAGCACTGGCACATGCTGAACCGGCGCAGCGACGTCGCCGTCCCGTTCAGCCAGCCGGTGATCGATCTCGCGGGGAAGGTGACCTACCCGCGCGACGATCTGACGCTCGACCTCATGCCGCTCTACCAGTACTACGGGGTGAACGGCGTGAGCTTCGGCCACTCCCACGTCTACGAGCGTTACACGGTGAAGGGGGTCCACTACATCGAGGCCGCCTCCCTGGGCACGAACTACTGGTCGCCGGCGGATCCTCCGGTCTCCCCGAACCTGGGCATCGCCCCCGACTTCGAGGAGAACTGCTTCCGGTCCTTCGTGGTGGTCTCGACCGACCCGTGGCGGGGAATGACGGCCGAGGCGTTCGTCGCGAGCGGCCCCGACTACGACCCCAGCTGGGGCGCGGACCGCGTCCAGGCCTGCCGGGATCACCTGGCGAAGGTCTCCTACCCGATGATCCCGGGGTCGGTCTTCGACCGCTTCACGCTCTCGGGACCCCGTTCGCCGCCCCGCGGCCACCGCGGCGGCGAGGGGCAGGGCGATTAGCGAGCAGGAACGGTCGCGGCCGCCCGGGTTCGCCCCGGGTGGCCGCGGCGGCTTCACGTTCACCCGGCGAGATCCGGATCAACTCTGCGGCTCTTCCGCGGAGCCGCCCCGCCGGGATTCCTCCGCGAGCCGCTCGGCTCGTTCCACCAAGGCGAGCCCGGCTTCCCAGGCATCGCTCCTCGTCGGAAAGGTGCCTTCGACGAGGACGCCGTCGACCGACATTCCCCAGCCAGCCCCGCTGACGAAGACGTTGAAGACGTGGGTGCCGACGACGTAGATGTTGCTCATGGGCCTCGCCTCCTGGGGGCCTGCCCGGACCGGTGGCTCATGAAGCGGAAGATGATCACGCCGATGACGGCGAGGGAGCCCCACACCAGCACGGCGAGGAGCAGAAGATGCCGATCAGCATGCGAGGGGTCCATTGCCCTCCTGGCTAGTCGAGCAGGGTTTCGGTTCCGGGGCGCCGGGAAGGCGATCCGGTGACGATCCGGCTTTCCCGAATCGTCGCCCGAGCGCCGCCGCGACGCCGCCCTCCTCCCCGAGCATGCGTGCATGTCCCGCAAGCCCCGAGAGGCCCCCATGGCCAGCATGTTCCAGATCGGACGGCACGTCCTCCAGGTGTTCGGCGGCGGCCGGAAGTGGGTGGTCGCCGTGGACGGGGTGCTGCTTCGGGGGTGGCATTCCTCGTCCGCCGATGCCTGGTCGGCGGGCGTCGCGGCGGTGGATCTGCTCCAGCGGTCGTCGCCCCCCGAGCCGCCGGCAGCTGCCCCGGACGCCGGCACCCTGACCTGACGCGCCCCCCGCCATGAAGATCATCGACCTGAGGACCCGCCTTCGAGTCGCTGGCAACCCGCACCCGGCGGGGCCGGCCGAACTGGCGGCGGCGCTGTCCCCCGAGGAGATGGGGCGGAGGCGAAGCCTCTGGTGCCCGGCCTACGAACGGTGCCTGGAGGTGGCGTTTCGCAGCGGCTGGAGAAGCTGGACCTGCGATCCCTGTCCGTACTTCCTGCACGCCGAGCCCTTGCGGAAGCTCGAGGCCGGCCCATGACCCGGATCGTCACCTGACCGCCCCGGTCCGGACCCGGATCCCTCACCGACCCGTGGCATGGAACAGGGCGTGAATGAACTGCTCGCCCGGGTTGCTGACCTCCCGCAGTGGCAGCTGGCGCTCGCGGCGACCTGGATCCTCCTGCAGGGGTGCATCCTGCCCTCCATTCCCGAGGAGATCGTCGTCGTCTCGATGGGAATTCTCGTGGCACAGGGTCGCATCGACGCCCCGCTCGCCCTGGCCGCGGTACTGACCGGGCTCCTGCCGGCCAACTCCGCCGCGGTCTTCTTCGGAGGCCTGGCCCGGAGGCGGCTGGCACGGGGCGGGACGCCCGGCCGCACGCTCTCCTCCCCGCGGGTGGCGGCGGCGGCGGCCGCCCTGCGCCGCCACGGTCCCATCGTCGTCCTCGTCACCCGCTTCACACCGCTCGTCCGCGGCCCGGTCTACCTCGCGGCCGGCCTCTCCGGCCTCGGCGTGGGCCGGTTCTTCCTGCTCGACGCGGCCGCGGCCTGCGTCCAGGTCCCGCTCCTGCTCTGGATCGGGTCCCGCCTCGGGGCGGGAGCGACCGCCGCACAGGCCTGGAGCCGGATCGGATGGCTCTCGGCCGGCCTGGTCGCCGTGGCGATCACGGTCGCGTGCGTCTCGCGCCTCGTCGGCTGCTTCCGACCGGCGCCGGCCCGCTGACCGTCCCGTCCTCCCCGAGGGGAAGTTCCACCGAGAAGACCGCGCCGCCACCCGGGCGTTCCCCGAGCGAGAGTCGTGCGCCGTGGGCGTCCGCGACGGCCTTGACGATGGCGAGCCCCAGTCCGCTCCCGGGACGGCCGGACGCCTGGGCGGCGGCGCCGCGGAAGAAGCGCTCGAACACCTGGCCGCGCTCGGCCTCGGGGATGCCCGGGCCGGTGTCCCAGACCGAGAGCGAGACGGTGCCCGCGCCCGGCTCGGCACGGACGCCGCACCGGCCTCCACTCGGGGTGTAGAGGAGGGCGTTGTCGAGGAGCGCCTCCAGGAGCTCGCGAAGCGTGGCGGGGTCGGCCCGGACCGCGAGACCGCCCGGAACGTCCACCTCGACCGCGAGGCCAGCCTCGGCGGCGCGGGGCGCCAGGAGCCGGACGACCTCCGCCGCCAGGGGTTCGAGCGGAACCGGCTCCCACACCGCAGCGCCGCGCGGCTCCTCGAGGCGCGCCAGGGTGAGGAGGTGCGTCACCAGCGTCGATGACTCGCGCGCCGCGGCCGCGATGTCGGAGAGCGCCGCGCGGTACTCCTCGGGCGACCGGTCCCGGCGAAGCGCCACCTCGGCGCGGGTGAGGATGGTGGCCGTCGGGGTTCGCAGCGAGTGACTGGCCCGGGAGACGAGCTGACGCTGGCGCTGCATCGCCTGCTCGAGCCGACCCAGCAGCTGGTTGAAGGAGCGGGCCACGTGTCGAAGCTCGGGGTCGAGGCCGCCCTCCCCGACCCGCCGATCGAGCATCGTCGCGCCGATGGACTCCACCTCGGTGGCCAGGCGACGGAGGGGGCGAAGGGAGAGGTGCGCGAGAAGCGCCGCTGCCACCCCTCCCAGGAGCAGGGCTCCGACGAGCGCCGCCAGGAGCCCCTCCCGGAAGCGCTCGCCCAGCGCGGCGAAGGGAGCTTCCTGGCCCGCCACCTGGACCACCACCTCCCGTTGCCCGCTCCGCCCGCCTCGCTCGTCCTCGCCGGCGGGGAGCCGCCGTGTCACCACCCTCCAGGGGCCGTCCGGCGCGCCCCGTACCGTGACGGCGCCGGGTGCCGGCTCGGGCCAGGGGAGCGTGCCGTACCCCGCGATCTGCCCGCCAGGACCGATGACGCGAACGGGATGGGAGGTGTCCCGCGGCGCGCCCTCCTCCCCCTCCATCTCGATCCTGCCGTTCCGCTTCACCTCGACCCGGGCGGCGATGCCGGCGGCGCGGCCGGCGAGCTCCGCGTCCAGGGTGTCGAGCGACCAGCGGGACCAGGACCCGCCCAGGAAGGCGGCGAGGCCGCCGAGGAGCGCCAGGGTGAGCCCGACGACGAGGGCGACGATCTTGGCGCGGAGGGTCACCGCTTGCCCTTCGCAGCGGCCGCGGACGGGTCGAGGCGGTACCCCTCGCCTCGCCGCGTGGAGATGACGTCGCTCCCGGGCATCCCGGCCGCGTCGAGCTTGCGCCGCACCCTCCCGACGAAGACGTCGATGACGTTGCTGTCGAGGTCGGCCTCCTCCGAGTAGAGCTTCTCGGCGATGGCGGTCCGGGAGAAGGTCTTCCCCGGCGAGAGCGCGAACAGCTCCACGAGGGCGAACTCCCGTGCCGTCAGGTCCAGGGCCACGCCCCCGACCGAGGCCACGCGGGCTCCCAGGTCGAGCTCCAGGGTTCCGAGAACGACCCGGTTGTCCGCCTGGCCGAGGCCGCGTCGAACCAGCGCCCGGACCCGCGACACCAGCTCCTCGAAGGCGAAGGGCTTCACCAGGTAGTCGTCGGCCCCCCCGTCCAGCCCGGCGACGCGGTCGTGCAGCTCCCCGAGCGCCGTGAGGAGCAGCACCGGCGTTCGCCGTCCTCCCTGGCGCAGCCGCCGGAGCACGGTGAGGCCGTCGAGGCCGGGCAGCATCCGGTCGAGGACGATGCCGTCGTAGGCGATCTCCGTGGCCAGGTGCAGTCCTTCCTCGCCGTCGTGGGCGAGATCCACCGAGTAGCCCTCCTCGGAGAGCCCATCGGCGATGGAGCGGGCCAGCGCCCGCGCGTCCTCGACGACCAGGATGCGCATCTCGTCAGTTCCGGGGGATCTTCGCCCGGTGCTCGTCGAAATCCCCGGCCTCGGCCCCAGGATGACACGCCGCGCAGTTCGCCAGGGTGCGGATCGACGGCCGGGACACCGCACGCGCCGCCTTCCCGTGCTCGTCCCGGAACCAGGGCGTCTCGG
Organism: uncultured Anaeromyxobacter sp.; assembly: GCA_903904005.1. Taxonomy (GTDB): domain Bacteria; phylum Myxococcota; class Myxococcia; order Myxococcales; family Anaeromyxobacteraceae; genus CAIOAK01. Next base: position 12,961 of record CAIVAR010000085.1, on the reverse strand, counting down.
TGATGCGGGCGGAGGCGCTGCCCGCGTCGCCGGGATCGCCGGCGCCGGCCACGAGGTGGGCGGCCAGGAGGTCGCGGGTGGGCGCATCGAGCTCCGCGTTCTGGCCGAAGTGGCGCTCGAGGCCGCCCAGGATGCGCGTCCACCCCTCGGCGGCGAGCATGCGGGGCGGGAAGGCGAGGTGGCAGGAGCCGCACTCCTTCCGGTAGAGGGCCGTGGCCGCGGGGTCGGGCTTCACCGGGGTGGCGTGTGCGGTGGTGGCCGTTGCGAGCACCGCGACCGCGGCCGTGACCGTGATTGCCAGCATGATCCGGGTGGCGCGCATGTCCATTCCTCCTCAGGTCCCGAGCATCCAGGTGACGAAGTTGCCCTTCTCCTCGGCCGTGCACTCACGCCCCATCACCTGCTTGCAGTTGCGGGTGAACCACTTCTCCACCTCCCGCCGGTCGGTGAGCCGCGCCGGGTTCACGGTCGGCGAGAGCGGCTCCACCACCTTGCCCGCTGGCGTGCGCCCGATCTTGCGGGGGTCGGGCGTGTGGCAACTCGAGCACGATGTGGCCTGGCCGTCCACGGTGAAGGTGGCCAGGTAGAGCTTGTGACCGGCCGCGGCGGAGAACCCCGGGAAGACCGGATTGGCGCGGCGCGCCTGGGCCTCGTAGTCGCGGAGCAGCTCGGTGGCCACCGGACCCGCGGCGTGCGCGCGCGACGGCAGGCCGAGGAGGAGCGCCAGGGCCACCACCGCCGCCGCGCCCAGCGCCAGGGCGCCGGCGACGCGCACCGGCGCGAAGCGCGGAGCCGGGGCGAGCCTCCCCGCCTCGTCGGGGGCGCGCTTCCAGCCGGTGATCATCCCGGCAACCAGGTTCTGCCCCTCGATGAGCGAGGAGGCGACGATGCCGACCACGTGAAGCGCCACGAGCCCGAGGAGTGCACCGGAGAGCGCCTCGTGGACCTCCTTCAGCGCGTGGGCGCCGCGCTTCGTCAGGAGGCCGGAGAGCGGCCCCTGGAACTCGGGTCCGGCGTAGACCAGGGCTCCGGTCGCGGCCAGCCCTGCGAGCACGCAGAGCAGCGCCACCACCATCGCGCCTCCCAGCGGGTTGTGGGTGAGGTGCGGGGGCGGCCGCCGCGCCAGCAGGGCGCGGGCGTACGCGAGCATCTCGCGCGGGCCGCGGACGAAGGCGCGGAAGCGCGCCTGCTCGGGCCCCAGCAGGCCCCAGACGATCCGCGCCAGCACGAGCCCCACCACGCCGAGCCCGACCCCCACGTGGACCCCGAGAACGGCATCCTTCTCGGCGGTGAGGAAGGAGGCCAGAACCAGCAGAACGAGCCCCCAGTGGAACGTACGGACGAAGAGATCCCAGACCTTCACTCGCGTCATGTGCAGCCTCCGGATGCGGGCGTGACGCCCGATTCGCCCAGGAGGCTACGCGACCGACCATGACGGGACGATGAACGGCACCGATCCCCGGCGGGGATGCTACGCGGCCGCCACGGCCGCGCCGAGCGGTCGCGCCCGCGCGACCGGGCTCCAGGACCGGGCGGCGACCGTCTCGGTCGCCAGCCAGCCTTCCCACGCCAGCTCTCCTCCGGCGTGCGCGATGATCCGGGCCTTGCCGAGGATGGTCGAGCTGCCGGCGTTCAGGATGCGGAGCGGCGACGTTCCCGGAGCCGCGACGCGGAATTCGGCCGGCACGTGCCGGTGGCCGTGGAGGACGAGCCGGCATCGCCCCAGGATCCGTCCCAGCAGGTCCTCGCCCAACGGGAGCTCGTCGGCGCAGGGGAGCCCCACCAGGGTGGCCAGCCTCTCCGCCAGGTCCTCCACCGGCAGTGGAAGGACGTGGTGGTGGAGCATCACCACCGGGAGGGCGCCGGCGGGCGTCTCGTCGAGCGCCAGCCGGACGTCGGCGACGTCCTGCGTCGAGAGGGAGCCGTGACCGTCGATGAGGGAGCGGTTGTGCGGGGCCGTCGAATCGACCCGGACCACGTGGAGCCCGGAGCTCGAGGTGACGGCCACGCGCCCTCCCCGCATGAGGCCCCGGGCCGCGTCGTCTCCCATCCGGTCGTGGTTGCCCGGGACCGCGACGAGGCGCCCCGCCTCGAGCAGGGGCGCGAAGATGCGCTCGTACCGCGAGAACTCGGAAGCCAGTCCACGGTGGGTGACGTCCCCGGTGAGGAGCACGCGGTCCACCCTGGCCTCTACGAGCATCCTCGCCAGGCGGCGGGCCGACTGGTCGGTCGCGTCGTCGCGGCCGACGTGGAGATCGGAGATGTGAACCAGGGTCTGCAACGAGCCGTCGGGCTTCGCCATGGGTGAAAGAAGCCTACCCGGGCGCCCGTGGCGGCCCTGCAACGTTCCGGGGACGATCAGGCTGCGCCGGAGATCCCCGCGGCGTGCGACGGATGGACGGGCACCTGAAGGACGACCCGTCCCCGTGCATCACGGACGGTGATGCTGCCCACGAGCGGGATCCCGGCCCGCTCCATGGCCTCCTCGACGCCGGAAGCGGCCTCCACGGGGGTCCACGCCCGGAAGACGAGATGGGCCTCGCTTCCCGTCGGTCCGTAGCTGCAGTCGAAGATCCGTTCCCGTTTGCTGCGCATTCGATCCTCCCGGTGTCGGAGATGATCTAGCCGTCCTGTCTCGACAGGTCCGCGGCCCATTGGGGGTCCCCCGGATTGGTCAGCGCCCGAGGGCGAGGACCCTTTCGGCGGCTGGGTCACGGATCCGCTCCAGCCTGGACCCAGCCTGTACAAGCAGCCGATTCCCCCGCCACTCCACGGTGTTCTCCCCGAAGGCCCTCACGAAGGCGACCAGGAACAGGACATCCTTCAGGGGGGAGAGCCAGATGACCCGGGGGCCGAACCCGGACCCGCGCAGGGCTCGCGAGGTGGCCTCGTCGATGGCGGCCCTGGCGAGCCAGACGGCGCCGACCGCGGCGAGCGCCCCGGGCCCCGGGTCGAGCGCGAGCCCGATCAGGGCGAAGGGCAGGGGATAGAGAAGCGCCTGGGCCGCGAAGAGCGGGGTCCCGGCAATCTTCCGCTGCATGACGCACCAGCGGCCGTAGCGGGACAGGAATCCGGACACCGTCCGTCGCTCGCTCACGGCGGGGATGGCCACGGATCCGATGACCACCCGCTTCCCGAGCTTCCGGGAGACCTTCACCCCGAGTACGAAGTCCTCGGCCAGGACGTTGCGGACGGATCGGAAGCCGCCCAGGGCGGCCAGGTCCTCCCGGCGGAAGGCCATGGACTTCCCGACCACGACGTCGCGTCCCACGAGGCGCTTCACGGCGACCGTCGCCGGCCCCACCGCGGCGGAGGCCTGGAGATTGTCGAGGGCCGACCCGAGGGTCGTCTCCCCCACCCCGCCGACCGGGTGGGTGACGAGGCCGACCGAGGGATCGGCCATGTGTCGGGCCACGTCGTCCAGGTAGCCCTCGGGGGCGCGGACGTTGGAATCGCTCACGAGCAGGAGGTCGTGGCGGGCCGCCCGGGTGAGGCCGATGAGCTGGTTCACCTTGGGGTTGAGCCCCGGCTCTCCCTGCTGCAGGACGAGACGGAAGGTTCCTGGCCAGCGCCGGACGGCCGCCTCGGCGGCGTGCCAGGCCCGGTCGGTGCGGTCCCGGACACCGAGCACCACCTCGTAGGCCGGGTAGTCGAGCGAGGCGAAGGAGGCGAGGTTCGCCTCCAGGTCGTCGTCCACGCCGCAGAGCGGCTTCAGGATCGAGATGGGGGGCCTCGGGCCGGCGGCGCGCCGGGCCGGGCGCAGGTGGAGCCGGAGGGTCACGAGCTGGACCAGCGAGAGGACCACGCCGAGCGCCGCCACCGCGAACAGGATCCAGCCCATGTGCACCTCCACGCCCCGCTTCAGGTCTCCACGCCGAGCACGGCCCCGAGCTCCGGGAGCACCCGATGTCCCGCGCGCAGCGCCAGCTCGAACTCGGTGCGGGTCCGCATGGGCTTGCCATCGGTCGCATCGTGCCGGGCCAGCTCCTCGATGGTCCGTTCCACCGTGAGGAACCGGCGCAGCGTCCGCGCCAGGCCAGCCGGCGCGGCGTGAAGCCGCCCGCTCTCGAAGTGGGACGACTCGGCATAGGCAGCGGCGTAGACGGCGTACAGGTCGTGGCTGGTCATCGCTTCGATCTCCTCGAGGAAGGCTCCTTCCCCCCCGACCCGCCACCCACCCGGAGCAACCGATGGAGATCCTGGTGGGCCTGCGTGGAGTTCACGCGGCGGCCGGGTGACAACCCGTCAACGATCGGAGGGGACGATCCGCTCCCGGACCTCGACACCGGCCCCCCGCACGAGGCCGACCAGGTCCAGGTGGGCCACCTGCGGGAAGAGCCCTCCGGAGGCCTCGACGACGACCCGCCTCAGCACCGCGTCGCGACCGGCGATGCGCGTCCGGGCGACGGGGCAGCCGGCCTCCATCTCCACCCGGATGGAGAGCTCCGGCATGGCGCGGATCGCGACCACCGGCACGCCGTCGGCGTCCTGTGGCTGGAGCTCGACGCCATAGGCCATCGCGCTCTCGATCAGGTTCAGCTCCTCCCGGTGGCCGTCCTCGGCGAGCATGATCCACACCGGGTGCAGCGGGTCGTTCGCGTCGATGCGTCCCGGCGGAACCAGGCGCGCCTCGTAGACGACCACGTTGGCGTTGGTGTTCCGGGTGACGCGGAAGAGCTCGGTGGAGCAGGGCTGCGCCGCCCCCGCTCCCATCCACGTCGCCAGGATCGCCGCCGCCCAGGTGCCCACCGGGAGGGATCCTGCCCGGCCAGCGTGACGAGGAAGCGGCGCGGGGGTGAATTCCCCGCGCCGCCCCGTTCACCGCTGGTGTCGTCGGTCAGCGAAGCGCCGCGCGCATGAGCTTGAAGAAGACGTCGGTGTTGGTCTGGATGCCCACGAACTCGCGCCAGACGTCGCTGCCCGAGCTGTACGCGGAGATGGGGATGTCGGCGGCGGTGTGGACCGCCTGGCCGCCGATCACGTTGCCGCGCAGGTAGAAGCCGGAGGCGTCGGAGACGCGCTGGACGGGCTCGCTGCCGTAGGTCTTGCCCTTCAGCTCGGACTTGAAGGCGTCGGGGAGCAGGCTGTCGATCACCGGCAGCGGCTTCGAGAGCCAGGTCTCGTAGCGATCGCCGCTGGCGCCGTACCCGACGAGCATCTTGCCGTCGATGTCCATGGTGGCCGGGTAGCCGTCGGCCTGGATGGCGTAGCGGGGGAAGCCGGCCGCGTCGTAGGTGCCGGCCGCCTTCTGCCGTGCCGGCGTCACGGCCGGGTCGAGGACCGCAGCGTCGGACGGGAGCGAACGGGCGGCGGCCACGCCGCCGGTGAGCGCGCCGATGAGGCTGAACCCCGAGCACTCGTGGTCGGCCAGCACCACCACCACCGTTCCCTCATGGACGTCGGCGAAGCGGCGCGCCACGCCCACGGCGCGGTCGAACTCGAGGACCTCGCCCATGGCTCGATCGGCGTCCATGAGGTGCGACTGCTTGTCGATGTGGGCCCCCTCGATCATGAGGACGAAGCCCTTGCGGTTCTTCGAGAGCACCGAGAGCGCCGTCTCGGCCATGTCGTCGAGCATGGGCTGGTTGGGGGCGTGGTAGTGGTCGACCACGTAGGTGCCGTCGGGCAGCGGCGTGCCGCGCCGCTTGGCCACCTTGTCGAGCGCGACGTTCATGTTGCCGTAGCCGAAGAGGCCGAGAAGGCGGCGGGGCGGGCTCGCGGCGGCGGCCTTGAGGCCGGCGGCGTCCTCGACGTAGGTGAAACCGGCGGTCTTGAAGTCGGCGATGAGATCGCGATTCGGGTCGGACGCGCCTGCGGCTGCTGCCGACAGCCTCCAGCCGGCGATCACGTCCGCCGGGAGGCCGGCGTAGTCGGTGGAGGCGCTCCGGGACGAACCGAACTGGGTGGCGGGGAGGAACCAGCGGCGGCCGCCGCCGAGGAGGACGGCGAGCCCGTTCCCGGAACTCTCGTCGAGGTACTGGTCGACGATGCCGGTGCCGGCATTGCGGTTCCCGGTGTGGACGGCGTTGGCTGCCGGGGTGGCGTCCTCCACGTCGGCCGTGGTGACGATGCCGAGCGAGGTGCCCTTCACGCGGTGCAGGTACTCCCCCATGTACTCCACGCGGGGCTGGAAGAACGGGTTCGTGACGTGGGCCGGGTAGACCCCTTCCTGGTTGTTGTTGGCGTGGCTGCCGGTCGAGTAGCAGGCCATTCCCGGGGCGGAGTCGGTGATGATGCTGTTGAGCGAGTGGGTCGAGACCAGGCCGAGACCGGGGAAGGCGTCCATCTCCAGGCGGCCGTTGGGATCGCCCGCGGTGACGCCGTACTTCACGATGCGCGCGGCGGTGCGGTGCGACACGCCCATCCCGTCGCCGAGAAGGATGATGATGTTCCGCGCCTCGCCTCCCTCGTGATCGCCGGAGACGCCCAGGACCTGCACGGTGGACTCCACCGAGACCGATCCGGTGGCGTCGGAGAAGGTGGCCGTCAGCCGGTGAAGCCCGGGCTTCCGGATGGCGTGGCCGCGCAGGTTGAAGCCGCCCCACCCGGCCGGGCTGATCCCGTCGGTGGTGGTCGTGCCCTGCGCGCCGGAGGTGAAGGCGACGGGCTTGCCGTCCACCGCCAGCGTGGCGGAATACGGGCCGGTGCCGGCGCCTTCCACCCGGATGTCGAAGCGCTGCCCCTCGAGGAAGCGGGCGCCGGGGGGCGGGACGACCGTCACCTGGGTGGGGGCCGCGAACGCGGACGTGCAGAGCAGTGCCGCCACCAGGGCGACGGCGGGCCGTGTGAACCGGGATCGAACGCTCATGGGACCTCTCCTCCTTCGTTGTTGACCTTGGGTGCTGCTGACTTCGCCGTGGGTGGATCGAGGACGATGCGGATGCGCGCCGGCGCTCCGTCGGGACGGGTGGCGGGCCCGAGATGCAGGACGCCCACCACCTCGAGGGGGCCGGCGAGGAACGGGATCTCCGCCCCGGCCGCCCACGGGACGACGATCAGGACCGCATCGGGCGGCAGGTCACCGGTCCCGGCGCCCCCCTCGTCGCACGCGACGGGGCGCGAGGCCAGGTAGAAGGCGCCCGAAGGGCCGTCCTCCATGTGGGCCATGAAGCCGGTCAGGCGCACGTGCTGGCCGTCGAGCGCGAGCAGCTTCGCCGACGGCTCGAGCCGGGCGCTGCCGGCCCGGAAGTACTCGGAGAACGCCAGCGGCGCGGGGTCGGCGGCTGCGACGACCACGGCCAACGCGACTGCTGCGAGGTTTCCCGTCATCTCCCCCTCCTGCGGGCCGCAGGGGCGGCCACGGGGGAGGACCTATGGCGGTGTGAAGGCCCACACCGTTCCGGCAACGAAACAAGTGCGTGGCGGACTACTCTGTAAGTGAACGGTTACACGGTCGGGACCGGCGCGCCCTCGCCACCCCGGCTCCCGGGGTGGCGGACGTCGGTCCCGCGGACCATGTAAACGACCATCTCGGCAACGTTGGTGGCGTGGTCGCCGAAGCGCTCCAGCTGCTTGGCCGCGAACATGATGCTGGTGGCCCGGCGGATGACGCGCGAGTCCTCCATCATGTACGCGAGGAGATCGCTGAAGAGGCGGGAGTAGAGGGCGTCGAGGAGGTCGTCGTCGGCGATGACCTCCTCGGCCTTCTTCACGTCCCGCTCCACGAAGGCGTCGAGCGCCTTCCCGAGCTGGGAGGCCGACAGATCGGCCAGCTCGGTCAGGTCGTGGAAGGGGCGGGACGGCGGCGAGTGGGAGAGGTCGAGCGCCCGCTCGGCGACATTCACGGCGAGGTCACCCATGCGCTCGAGGTCGGTGACGATCTTGAGTGCGGTGGTGATGAAGCGCAGATCGCTGGCGGCCGGCTGGCGGAGGGCCAGGAGGCGGCGGCACATGTCGTCGATCTCGACCTCGGTGCGATTCACGTCCTTGTCGCCGGAGATGACCTTCTCGGCGAGCGCCGGGTCCCGCGCGGTGAGCGCGCGGACGCCCCCGGCCATGGCGGCCTCGACCTTGCCTCCCATCACCAGGAGCCGGTCGCGCAGCTGCGCCAGTTCCGCCTCGTAGACCTTGTCGGTATGCGTATCCGGAGCCATGGGCTACCCGAACTTCCCGGTGACGTAGTCCTCGGTGCGCTTCTCCGAGGGGTTGGTGAAGATCTTCTCGGTGGGCCCGACCTCGATGAGGTCACCCATGTAGAAGAAGGCCGTCTGGTCCGACACGCGCCCCGCCTGCTGCATGTTGTGGGTCACGATGACGATTGTATAACGCTCCTTCAGCTCGTGGATCAGGTCCTCGATCTTGGCCGTGGCGATGGGGTCGAGCGCGCTGGCCGGCTCGTCCATGAGGAGCACCTCGGGCTGCACCGCGAGCGCCCGGGCGATGCAGAGCCGCTGCTGCTGCCCGCCGGAGAGGGAGAGCGCGCTGGCGTCGAGACGGTCCTTCACCTCGTCCCACAGCGCCGACTGGCGCAGCGTCCGCTCCACGATCTCGTGGTGGTTGCCCGGGATCCCGTTCAGCTTGAGCCCGGCCGCGACGTTGTCCCGGATCGACATGGTGGGGAATGGGTTGGGGCGCTGGAAAACCATGCCCACCCGGCGCCGCAGCGTCACCGGATCGACGTCCCGGGACAATAGATCTTGGCCGTCGATGAGCAGGGTCCCTTCGGCACGGGCGCCGGGGATGAGCTCGTGCATCCGGTTCAGGCAGCGCAGGAAGGTGGACTTGCCGCAGCCCGACGGGCCGATGGCCGCCATCACCGACCGGGGCGGGACGGTGAGGTTCACGCCGTGGAGCGCGTGGTTCGACCCGTACCAGGCGTCGAGGTTCTTGACCGTGAGCTTGGGAGGCTCCGCGGCCACCACGGGCGCGGGGCCCTCGGGAGACACCCGCACCGGCGTGTCGAGGGAGTCCACGGGGCGACGGGGGGACGAGTTCACCGGGGAGATCTCCTGGGCGGCGTTCATCGGGGCGCCCCCTGCAGACGGTTCCGGGAGAGGAACCGGGCGACGAGGTTGAGCAGTCCGACGAGGAGGAGGAGCACCAGGGCGGCCGTCCAGGCCTTCTGGTGCCAGTCGTCGTAGGGGCTGATGGCGTAGTTGTAGATCTGCACCGTGAGCGACGCGGTGGGCTGGAACGGATCGGTGTTCCAGTACTGGTTGTTGAGCGCGGTGAAGAGGAGCGGCGCCGTCTCCCCGGCCGCTCGCGCCACGGCGAGCAGCACGGCGGTGACGATGCCGCCCACGGCGGTGCGGAGGATCACCCGGAGGCTGGTCTTCCAGGCCGGCACGCCCAGCGCGAGCGAGGCCTCCCGCAGCGCCGAGGGGACGAGCCGGATGAACTCCTCGGTGGAGCGGGCCAGGGACGGCACCATGAGCAGCGCCAGCGCCACCCCGCCCGCCAGCGCCGAGAAGCGCTTCATGTGGGACACCACGAGCCCGTAGGCCACGATGCCGATGACGATGGAGGGCACGCCGGAGAGCACCTCGGCGGTGAACCGGACGATGCTCCCGAGCTTCCCGTCCCCCTTCTCGGCGAGGAAGATGCCGGCGCCGATGCCCACCGGGAGCGCGAAGAGGCTGGCGATCCCCACCATGAAGAAGGTACCGACGATGGCGTTTCCGACGCCGCCGCCGGGCTCGCCGACGGGCGTGGGAAGGCTGGTGAAGAATCCTGCGGTGAGCCCCGGCGCTCCGTGCGAGATGACGAGCCAGAGAAGGGATGCGAGCGGGATCACGGCAGCCAGCACGGCGACGCCGCTCACCACCGTCCAGAACCGGTCGACGCCCTTTCGCCAGCGCAGGCGGTTCATGCCCGTGACCCCTTGGGGCCCCGCGCAACGGCCTCCACGAGGATGCGGGCGATCGCGTTCAGGATGAGGGTGATGCCGAAGAGGACGAGACCGAGCGCGGCCAGCGCGCCCACGTGGACGTCGCCGGTGGCCTCCGCGAACTCGTTGGCGATGACGGCGGGCAGCGAGTAGCCGGGCGCGAAGAGGGAGGCGTGGATCTCCGGCGAGTTTCCGATCACCATGGTGACGGCCATGGTCTCGCCGAGCGCGCGTCCCAGCCCGAGGAGCGAGGCGCCGATGATCCCCGGCCGCGCGTAGGGCAGGACGGAGATGCGGATCGACTCCCAGCGGGTGGCGCCCAGCGCCAGCGCTCCCTCCTTGAGCGACGGGGGAACGGTCTTCAGGACCTCGATGGTGACCGAGGCGATGGTGGGAAGGATCATCAGGGCCAGGATCACCCCGGCCGCCAGGTAACCGAGGCCGATGGGCGGCCCCTGGAAGATGGGCAGGAACCCCAGCGTCTTCTGGAGGAAGGGCTCCACGCTGCTGCGCAGCCAGGGGACCATGACGAAGAGCCCCCACAGGCCGTAGATGACGCTCGGGATGGCCGCCAGCACCTCGATGGAGTAGGCGACCGGCGCGCGCAGGGCGCGCGGCCCCATCTCCGAGAGGAACAGGGCCAGCCCGACCGACACCGGCAGCGCGATGAGCAGCGCCACCCCGCTCGTCACCAGCGTGCCGTAGATGAACGGCAGGGCGCCGAACTTCTCCTGGACCGGGTCCCAGGCGCTCGAGAATAGGAACTTGAAGTACCCCAGTTGACCCCAGGACGGGGCCGCCACCCGGCCGAGCTCGTACAGGATGAGCCCGGCCACGACGAGGAGGCTTCCCCCGAAGATGGTGATGCCCCACCCCCAGGCGCGGTCGCCGGGATTGCCGGCCCGCGCCGGGGTGGAGTGCGCCGCGGGGGCGCTGATGTCACTTGGAGGCGGCAACGGGGACCGGCTTGCCCTGGACCTTGAGGTCCTGGATGGTCTTCTCGAGCATCTTCACGACGGGGCCGGGGAGCGGCGCGTACTCGAGCGGCTCGGCGGTGGCCTGGCCTGCGTGAATCGCCCACCAGAGGAACTTCACGAGCTCCTCGCCCTTCACCTTGTCCTTCGCGTCCTGGTGGACGAGCAGGTAGGTGAAGGAGGCGATGGGCCAGGCGTCCTTGCCGGACGCGTTGGTCACCGAGACCTTGTAGTCGGCGGGGATGGCGACCCCGGCGGCAGCGGCCGAGGTGGCGGCGATGGACGGCGCCACGAAGTTCCCGTCCTTGTTCTGCAGGATCGCGGTGGGGAGCTTGTTCTGGTTGGCGTAGGCGAGCTCGACGTAGCCGATGGAGCCGGGCGTCTGCTTCACGAGGCCGGTCACGCCCTCGTTGCCCTTGCCGCCGAGCCCGACGGGCCAGGAGACGCTCTTGCCCGTGCCCGCCTTCTCCTTCCACTCGGGGGAGACCTTGGAGAGGTAGTCGGTGAAGACGTAGGTCGTGCCGGAGCCGTCGGAGCGACGGACCACCGCGATGGCCGCGTCGGGGAGCTTCGTGCCCGGGTTCACGGCGGCGATCTTCGCGTCGTTCCACTTGGTGATCTTGCCGAGGAAGATGTCGGCGAGGACGGCCGGGGTCAGGCGGAGCCCCTGGACCGACGCGTTGTAGGTGACGACGACGGCGCCCAGGACCGTCGGGATGTGCACGGCGTCGGCCGCCTTGGCCTGCTCGGCGTCGTTCATGGGAGCGTCGGTGGCGCCGAAGTCGACGGTTCCTGCGGTGAACTGCTGGATGCCGCCGCCCGAGCCGATCGACTGGTAGTTGAAGCGGATGTCCGGGTGGAGCTTGTTGTAGTCGGAGAACCACTTCGAGTAGAGCGGGTTGGGGAACGTGGCGCCGGCCCCGGTGATCAGGATCGGGTCGGCGGCGAGGGCGGCGGAGGCCCCCAGGGTGAGCAGGGCGGCCAGGGCGAACTTCTTCATCGGAAAGGCTCCTTTCCAGCTTCGGGTCTTGATCTTGTCGTGTGGCGGAGGTGTAACGGGGCCGTGTGACGGGACGGTGACGGCGGGGTGAAGACTTCCTGTTGCGAAAGCAAACGTTTTCATTCTGTTATTTCAGATAGTTACGACGCACCGGATGGGGCGTCTTCATCCGGATCTCGAAACCGGTACCCCACCCCGCGGACCGTTTCGACCCGTTCGCCTTCCGTTCCGAGCTTCCGGCGGATCCGCTTCACGTGCGTGTCGACGGTCCTGGTCTCCGATTCGCCACCTGCCCCCCAGACGTCGACCAGGAGGCGCTCCCGGGACTGCACCCGGCCGGCCCTGGAAACGAGCGTCGAGAGGAGCCGGAACTCCACGGGGGTGAGGGAGAGGAGGTTTCCATTCGCCCAGGCCCGGTGTGCCTCGGGATCGACCCGGATGGTTCCGACCTCGGTTGCGGGGCCACGGCCCTGGGTCGCCGCGGCACCGGCGCGACGCAGCACGGCACCCACGCGAAGGATCAACTCGCGGATGCTGAAGGGCTTCACCACATAGTCGTCTGCGCCCAGCTCGAATCCCACCACGCGGTCCACCTCGCTTCCCCGGGCCGTCAGCATGACGACGGGGACCGAGCGGGTCCGGGGGTCGGCCTTGAGTTGCCGGCAGACCTCCGTCCCGTAGATGTCGGGGAGCATCAGATCGAGAAGCACCAGGTGCGGGGTACATCTTCGCGCGGCGGAGAGCGCCTCCTCGCCACCGTAGGCGAGCGTCGTCTCGTAGCCGGCCTGCCGCAGGTTGAAGTCGAGCAGGGACACGAGATCCCGCTCGTCGTCGACCACGAGGACGTTGGGCATGCTCGCCTCCCGGCGTCCCGTCGCGGGGCGATCGCCCCGGACCAGAAGTGGAGTCCCGCAGCCGGCGCGCCGTCAAGGCGGGCGGCGGCCGGCCGCAGGTCCCCGTGCTGCCGCCGCTGCTAGAAGACGACCTGCGAGTTGATGGAGAACTGGCCCTGGTTGTAGCTGGTCGCGTTGTAGAAGAAGCTGGTCGACCGGGCGTACTCCGCGGAGAAGCGCCAGTTCTTGCCGGCGTAGCCGATGAGGCCGGTGGCCCAGGTGAAGTTCTGGAGGCGGGTGCCGTTGGCGGCGAGCAGCGTGCCGACGT
>CAIVAR010000084.1 GCA_903904005.1 uncultured Anaeromyxobacter sp. | reverse complement strand
GTGCGCAGCCCGTAGAACGCCGGCCCGATGGAACCGTAGACCCGTTGGGCCACGTCGAGGACGCCACTCCTCGTCAGGGCGGGGATGGCGAGGAGCACGCCCGCCCTGGGAACGTGGCCGCCGTCCCGGAAGAGCGGCGCGGCGTCGTCGAGCAGGCCGAGGCGGGCGAAGAGCCGGTCGAGGCAGCGGTCGGCGGGGTCCTTGTCGAACGACGTGGGGCAGCCCTCGGCCCCGAAAGCGGACACGTTTGGGTCCGCACCCGGCGAAGGCGCCGCAGGCGGAGCGGACACGTTTGGGTTCGCACCCGTCCCGGTCGCCGCACGCGGCTGGGCTGCCGTTCCAGTGCGACCCGAGGGTGAAGCGGACACGTTTGGGTCCGCACCCGTCCCCGGGAGCCGCAGGGCTTCCTGCCCCACGCGCGGGACGTTCCACCCCAGCCGGACGACGAGCTTTCGGATGGCTTTCTCGTTTACTCCAAGTCGACGCGCGATCTCGCGATTGGAATGGCCGGCGGCCTTCAGGCCCGACACCTTGCTCGAGCGCGACCGCGCCAGGCGGGGGCGCCCCGTCGGGTAACCTGCCTCACGAGCGAGCCCAGGTAGGCCCCCGGCCTCGAAGCGCCGTTGCAGACGCCGCACCGTTCGAGCGGAACAACGGAACGCCCTGGCCACCTCGCGCTGGTCTCCCCAGCCCTGCTCGACGAGGCTCACCATCGCGTGGGCCTCGGCCATGCGATCACCGACCGCGTACTGGCAGAGAACCATCCCCGCGACGACCACGACCCGGTGCCCGTCCTGCGTTCGCACCAGGCACCGGGCGTTCACCGCCACGGTTCCGTCGGGCGCGTCCGTCCCGCTGAACAGCTCTTCCTGGGGTCCCGCCATGGCCGGGACTGTGCCGCACCCCGAAAAAGCGGACACGTTTGGGTCCGCACCCCGGCTGGGGGGTGGCCGCGGAAAACCAGCTAAACAAAGGCCTTCTCAGGACCTATGTCAGGAGGTCTGGACTCAGGTGCCCGGAAGGGTGGTGGGACCGTGAGCTTTCCCAAGGTCGCCATGGACCGACCGACCGCTTCGCCGCGAGTCGCCGACGCACTCTGGACTGCCGAGGACGTGGCCGCCTTTCTCCGGGTCTCGCTGTCGATGGTCTACAAGCTCCGCCGGCAGGGGTCGCTCCCGGCCGTCCGCGTCGGGGCGCTCTTCCGGTTTAGACCCGACGCGGTCCGGGATTTCGCACGGGACGATGGGATGGCCGGGGATCCAGGCCGAAGGTAGGAGGTCCGCATGGGCTCGGTGTTGAAGCGGAAGAGCGGCCGGACGGTCATCCAGTGGATCGACGGGAGCGGCCGCCAGCGGCAGGAAACGCTGCCCAGAAACGGGAAGGACGGTAAGCCCCTCACCGAGAAGGGCGCCGAGCGAGAGGGTCGGAACCGCCTCGTCGATTACGAGGGCAAGGCCAGGCGCCAGCGTCAGGGACTCGAGCCGCTGCCGACCGCTTCCCTCGACATGCTCTTCGACCAGCTCGTCGACTGGTGGTGGGAGAGCCATGGCCAGGCACTGAAGTCGCCGGCAATCCGCGGTTTCCTCAAGAAGCACCTCAGCCCCAAGCTCGGTCGTCTCCCGCTCCGGGAGGTCACGACCGTCAAGATCGAGGGGGTCCTCACCGAGAAGGAGGCCAAGGGGGAGCTCTCGGGCAGGTCCCTGAACCACCTCCGGGGCTTCATGCACAACATCTACGAGTTTGCGCGCAAGGACGGTGGCCCGTGGGCGGGCCGCACCAACCCGGTCGCCGACGTCAGCCGCCGCAAGCAAGAAGAGCCGGCCAGGAACATCCTCACCGTCCCGGAGTTCGAGCCGGTCCTCGACAAGACGCCCTCCATCTGGCGAGGACCCGTCGCCACCGCAATGTACGGGGGCCTGCGGGAAGGCGAGATCTTCGGCCTCCTCAAGGCCGACGTGGACTTCGACGCACTGGAACTCAGAGTTCATCGGTCCTGGGACGCCGAGCGGACCAAGGACAACAAGGTCGCTCGCATCCCCATCGTGCCCCAGCTCGTCCCATTCCTGAGGGAGGCGATGAAGTCGCCGGGGGTCTTCGTCTTCCCGAAGGCTGACGGCTCGATGCAGCCGCGGAAACTCCGGCTGGGAAAGTTCTTGCGTCGCGCCATCGCGGCAGCGGGCCTCCTCGAAGGCTACGAGCACCGTTGCAAGGCTTGGCGCTGCGGCTGGCGCGAGCAACGCCAGGACCCCACCGCCCCCGCCAGACCCGATCCGCGCTCGCCCGGGCTGACGTCCATCGGCGTCAGGGAGCGCGCTGGAGAGCGGCGGGACGTAGGTCGGCGGCGGCCGTTGGCCGGGGCACGGGTCATGCTGTCTGGGCGCAATGAAGAAGGGGCGGCCTGCGGGCCGATGGGTCAGGTGACGGCTTGGGCGAACTTGCGATGATCTACGACCTGGGCGGCGAGGAGAGCGTCACGGAGCGTCTCCATGGCGCGGGCCCAGGCGATGGGCTTCCTGTCCTTGCGGGGTGCCAACTGCCGCCAGGCGCTGACGGCGTTGTAGCCGATGATCCGGAGCCAGCTGACGGTCTCGATGGAGTTCCTGTTCGCCTGGCAGGGCCGGGCGTCGTCCTCGCCGAGCATGACGTCCAGGGTCCAGTGGCAGCCGTTCTCGATGGCCCAGTGCATGCGAACGAGTGCCAGTTCCTCGTCGCGGGTGAGGATGCCCACCGGGATCGAGGTGACGAAGTGGCGCTGCTCGACGGAGGTGATCTCTCCGCTGGGCAGGGACGTCGTCTGGCAGACGTACCAGAGCTGATGGGCGTCCTCGATGTCGG
Organism: uncultured Anaeromyxobacter sp.; assembly: GCA_903904005.1. Taxonomy (GTDB): domain Bacteria; phylum Myxococcota; class Myxococcia; order Myxococcales; family Anaeromyxobacteraceae; genus CAIOAK01. The sequence goes on along the minus strand of CAIVAR010000084.1, from coordinate 11,381 downwards.
CGGCGGGGTCGCCGGCCACGTCGCGGGCGTACAGTTCGCGAACGATGACGTGGCCCCGGTACTTCTCGGCGGTACGAGCCAGCGACGGCCTGTCGATGGTGTAGTGCTCGTACTCGCGGGCGAGGGCGTGCAGATGGGGCTGGTTGCCCTTGAGGCCAAACAGGTACCAACGCCCGAGCGCCGTCACGAGTTCGGCGTTCTCGCGGGCGCAGAGCCCGGCGTCGCCCGTGACGATACGGAACTGCCCGCCCAGCTGGTCAATGATGCGAGGGAGCAGTTCGCGGAAGGCCGTGGCCTCGCCCTCCTTCGAGCCGATGATCTGCTGGCCGACGCAGGGGCAGGCCGAGGAGGAACTGAGCGTGGCGCGGAGCGCGCCAAAGGTCTGCAAGGACGAGCCCTCGGCGTCGTAGGCCGATTGCTGGGCTCCCTTCACCCTCTTGCCGTCCGTGCGCGACCATGTCCCCTTGCCGTCGAAGCTCATCACGCCCAGAGCGAGGCGGTCGTTCCTCACCACCTTGCGGGCGATGAGGTCCTTCACCTGGGCGAAGACCATCTCCTCCAGGCCCGCCGGGGACTGCTCAGCGAGGAGACGGTACAGCGCGGTGTCGCAAGGTTCCTCCCGGCCGAGCCCGAGCGCACGTCGCGCTCCGAGGCCGAGGTCGGCGAAGAAGTCCTCGGCTCGACGCAGGCTCCAGCAGCCAACGGCGAACGCAGCCGCCAGGCCGCCGAGCAGGCCGAGGTGGTCGTGGACTACCCAGGAACTGTCGCGGGGGTCGAAGACCTCGGCGTCCCAGGGAATGTCGGCATGCCGCAAGGCACGCCGGGCTTGTGCTTCGGTTATCGTCATGATCTTCTTCCTCTCGGCCTTCCTCTTTCATTGCGCGAGTCGGGCCGTTTCTGGGGGGTGGGGCCCGCAGAGCTCCACCCCTCTTTCACTGCGCGAGGGGATGATCGCCCGGGAGGATCGCGGCGTCGATCATGCCGATCAGGATTCGGCGCGCCGGAGCACCAGCGGCCGCTCCTGGGGCGCAACTGCCCCCGGTCCGAGCGGCACCGGGATCACCATGCGACCCAAGGGCCGGAGCGCGACATCAGGCGTCAGCGGGAATCAGGTCTGACCGCCCCCGCGACCTGCCCGCGCTGCGGGAAGCCCACCGCCTGGTCCAAGCCGATCCCCAGGCATGTCAGGTTCCACGACACGCGACACAGCTTCGGCACGGCGGTTGTGAGGGCGGCCGGGACGGCCGTCGCGCAGAAAGCCCTGCGCCACTCCGACGTGCGCCTGACCATTCACACCTACGGCCACCTCGACACGAAGGACGTCCGAGCCGGCCTCACCGGCGCCTTCGGAACGCCATCGGGCACCACGTCCGCTGGGGGCGCGGACTGCACGGAACTGCAATCCTCCGAAACGTCGCCCGGAAGCACCACCTGGACGGCTTCCGGAACTGCGGGGGACCAAGTGAAAAGCCCCGCGACTCCTAGGGAATCGCGGGGCAGGATGTTGGTCGGGGAGACAGGATTTGAACCTGCGACCCCTTGGTCCCGAAGGGCCGAATGCCGATCCGCACGGCGTGGCACCGGGTCACCTGGCGTCGTATCCCTTCGACAACGCTGGGGTCGAAGGTGCCACCGGATCGCATACGTTGGCACCGCCTCCACCGGTTGCGACGCCGTTTGGTGCATTGGTGGTGCGGGGCAACTTTGGTCGGCTGCTGACCGTTCGTGAAGTGGCGGCTCGTCTCAGAGTGTCACGCGCCACCGTGTACCGGCTGGTCCAGGCCGGGGCCTTGCCCGTGTTGAGGGTCTCGAACGCCATCCGCATCCCTACCGAATCTCTCACGGGCGCGGTGCTCGCACCGTCGTGCCTGCCTACCTCCCCGGCGCCCACGTCCAGGTCTCGGGACTCCAGCGGTCACCCTTCCCGCCTGCCAGAACCGGATCGAGAAACTCCCGAGCAGCCGCGGTAACCGAGGACAGGGTCGGCCACGGCAGATCGTCCTCCGCCGCCATCGCGGCGTAAGGCGCTTCCCATTCCAGGGGCGGTTCCGGAAGGCGCTCCGGGACGGGGTGCGTCTTCCGGAACCCGAAGGTCTGTTCGAGCGCCTCCCGGATCGTGGCCGCCTCCCGTGCACCAGCTTGACCGAGAAGAGCCAGGTCGGGGAGATCCTTCACCCTCGTGCTCGGTGTCGCGCGCGGCAGGGTGTAGGCGTGGAGCTTCTCGGCGATGTGTGTCTCGACCGGGTAGAGACGCAGCGTGGCTGGTTCGATCCCCGCGAAGGACAGGAGGTCGTCTCCGGTCACGACCTCGGGCTCGCCCAGCATCGGGTCTCCGAAGGCCACGTCGATCCCGAATGCCTGACCGTAGAGCATCCGAGCCAGTCGGCACTCTGCTCGGAACCGCTGACCCTCGTACTGGATGCCCGGTCCGGCGATGTCCGGATGGCGCGCATGCGCTCGGACCTCGAAGGTCATGAAGTCGCCGAGATCGATCCGGCCAGCCTCCTGGAGCCGGTGGAGCAGCCCTTCCGGCGAGCCGGATACTCGCAGGTCGATGTCGCGGGTGGTCCGCGCTCGCTCGAGCCGCACCTCGAGAACGAGACCGCCCTTCAGCGTAGCGCCGTCACCGAGGACTCGATTCAACCTTGCCAGGTAGCGGTCGAAGACGAGGAGCTGGCGTCGTCGCGTGATTCCAACACCCGGCTCCGCGACGTTGCGCAACCGCTGGTCGAGCGCCGCCTTGAACGCATCCGGTGAGGTGTAGGCGCGCGGCTTCACCTGGCGACCTCCCCCTGGTTCATGGCACGCGCGATCTCGGCCAGGCCGTCGGGACCGACGATGCCTCGGGCGCCAGCCTGTTCGATCGCCTGGGCGACGAGGTCCGGTGCGACATGGGCTTCAACGCAGTCGAGCAGCGTTCGCTCCGGGCTCGTCACCGGCACAGGGCCCGCCCAGCTCCGATCCGGTCGGGGGACACTTGCGTGGTGAAGGACGAGGCCCCGCGGAACGCGGAGGCGTCGCCGGCGCCAGGCGGCCGGAACTGTTAGATGCACGCGGCGCGGGAGCACATCCGAGAGGTCGTGGAGCGCGAGCGCCGTCTCGTGCGAGAACACGCCTTCCCTCCCCGACCAGAGCCACAGCTCGGCCAGTTCCTCGTGCTCGGCGGCGGGGTAGTGGACGATGCGGTAGATTCCGCGACGCACTCGCCTCACGCGGCCGTGCTCGACGTAGCGGCGAAGGAGTTGCCGGTAGAGGCCCGCCGCGCCGGCTTGCTCGGTCGTGAAGAGGCCAGCCTGGCCGGCAGCCACCGCGAAGAGCTTGTCCCAGCTCGTCTTCTTCCTCTTGACCGGCACGGCAGTAATGTAAACGTAACGTTGTCATTCGTGCAAGTCGGGACGAGTGGAGGACGAAGTCTTCGTCGGAACGACGGCCGCGAGGAGCTCGAAGGTGCTGGGGCTGCTGCTCGCCGACCGGGCCGGCCTGCCGGTAGGGGGGACGAGGCCGTCTGCCTCGCCACGCTCCGGGCGCACTCTCCGGGCGCGTCATCGCCCGGCCATCGGGAGAGGCCGTACCCTTGGCCACCCTCTGGCTGGAGCGGGAATCCTCGTTCGGGATGGCCCCTTCCAACCTCCCGGTGGAAGAGCGCTTCGGAGCGACGTCCAGTCCGCGCGGGGACTTCACGGTAGGCGGGCTCTCCCCTGGCCGCTACCGGCTCGTGGTGGAGGCTGCGGGACACGCACGCACCGCCCTTCGGCAGGTGGTGGTGCCGCGAACGTCACCGCTCGTCGTGGAGCTCGGGGCCGCCGGGGTCATCGAAGGAACGGTCCGGCTCGCCGGCGGAGGTCCAGCTGCCGGCGCCGAGGTGTCGTTCATCGGGGGTCCCGAGGTGCTCACCGTCACCTCGGGGCCGGGTGGCGGGTACTCGGCCGAGGTGGTCCCGGGTAGCTACCGGGTCGTGGCCATTCTCGGCGGGGCTACCGGAACCTACCCGAGCGCAGTCCCGATCGCGGCCGGCGCGACCGCCAGGGCCGACATCCAGCTCGGCACCGCAGCCGCCATCGCAGGCCGGGTAACCGACGGTGCCGGAGCACCCATCGCCGGCGCGGAGGCTGTGCTCACTCCAGCCGGAACGGTGGGTGAGATGGGCCGAGCGGTCACGAGGCCCGACGGCACGTTCGAGCTCGGTCCGCTCGGGAGGGGGGAGTACGACCTGGATGTCATCGCCGATGGGCATTCCTCGGATTCCCGGAGAGGGCTCGTCGTCCTCCCGGGCCAGCGCTTCGAGATCGACTTCCGGCTGGACGGCGTCGGGGTGGTCGAAGGCGTGGTCCGGGACCGCGACGGAGTACCGCTGGAGGGAGCCCGTGTCAGCGGCGGCAAGATGTGGGGTGGCGCCGCGGGGTCGGTACCCGCCGAGGCCGCGACGGGAGCGGACGGTCGCTACGTCCTGCCGGGCCTGGAAGTAGGAGCCGCGAGCGTGCGTGCGCGTCGGTCCGGCGCGGCAAAGGGAGAAGCCCGGACAGTGACCGTCCGGGCGGGACAGCGCTCCACCGCGGACTTTGTCCTCGCGGCCACCGGGACCCTCGAAGGCGAGGTGCGAACCGTCGACGGTCGCCCCGGCGAGGCGGGCCTGCCGGTGCGCGTGGCACCCGACGTGCAGTTCGTCAACGTGAACGACGTCGCTCGCGTGGAAGTAGCCGGAGGCGGAAGGTATCGCGTCGAGCTGCCGGCAGGTTCCTGGAAGGCGATGGCCGGCAAGGAGGGCCGCTCGGCTCCCGGCAACTGGGTGAAGGTGAAGGTCGCCACGGGGGAGACGACCCGCCTGGACCTCGTGGCCGTGTCCCCAGAGGACACGCCGGAGACGCTGGCCATCGAGGTGCGCGAGCCGGGTGGCGCCCCCGCGGGCACCGCCTTCGTGGCGGTGGAGAGCCCGGGGTTCATGTTCGCGTCGGTGGCCGACGAGGATGGGCGCACCTCTGTGAAGCGACGCCCCGGTGCGGTGCGGGTGACGGCGAGGAAGGGAGGGCGCACGTCGCTGCCGGTCGAGGTCGGGGAAGCGTCGCGGGAGGTCGTGTTGGATCTCCGGCCGGCGGCCTCGGTCGAGGGACGGCTGCTCGCGCCCGACGCTCCACGGGTGACCGCCTTCTCCCTCGACGTCGAGATCCCGGGAGCGAGCGAAGGTCCGCTCTCCGAAAGTAACCGGCGCCACTTCAGCGGAGAGCGGTTCGCCGTCTCGGAGCTCCCGTCGGGGCCGGTGCGGCTCGTCGCGACGACGCCGGACGGCAGGGTGGGGGAGATCTCGCTCTCCCTGTCCCCCGGAGAGTCGGTGGAGCGCGACATCCCGTTGCAGGTTGCAGGCGTCATCCAGGTCCGGCCTGTCGGCGCAGATGGTCAGCCGATCGACCGGGCGTACGTCATGCTGGGCTCCCGGATGTTCGGCGCCGATGGTCAGCCGATCGACGGGGCGTTCATCCTGGGCTCCCGGACGGGCGACATTGCCGGGGAGGGCATCCCCTTTCCGGGAGGTGGCGGGTCGGGAGGAGGAGGACCAGACGGCCGCGGAATTGCTCCGGGGACGGTGGTCGTCGAGCAGGTCCCCCCGGGACGTCAAACCATCCGGGTGGGTGCCCGACAGCACAAGGAGATCGTCAAGGAGGTCGACGTCTCACCGGGTCAGCGCCTGGACCTGGGAACCGTTCGGCTCGTCCCGGTCTCGCGGTGAAGGTCGCGGACCTCCTGACCGATGTCGTCATGCCAGGCATGAGCGGTAGGGCCTTGGGCATGGAGTGGACCGATGAACTGCAGGCGAAGCCCCCGACACATCTACGCTTCCGAGAACCTCAGGTCCCTTGGCTCCGGCCCAAGTGGTCATAGGTCCCGTGGTTGGTGGCCGTTGCCGAGACACAATGTTCATGCGGGTTTCAGCACGAGCTCGGCGCGGCAACGGCGGGCGATCCCGCAATGGTTTGGTGCATTTGTGGTGCGGAGTGCATTCCGACCGAAAACAAAGACGCCCCGGACTTCCCGCTTTCGCTAGGAACTCCGAGGCGTTAGATGGTCGGGGAGACAGGATTTGAACCTGCGACCCCTTGGTCCCGAACCAAGTGCTCTACCAAGCTGAGCCACTCCCCGACGAAAGCTTTTTTGATGGTCGCGCCCGGGAGGCGCGTCGGTGGAACCGGGCGGATCTACTGGACTCCCCGGGGGGAGTCAAGACCCATCACCCCCGCCTCGGCTCCGCAGCGTGCGCCTACACCGGGTGCACGTACCACTGCCCCTTCGCCCCCTGCTCGCGGCGCAGCAGCTTCTCCTTCTCCATGGCCTCGAGCAGCCGGTTGAAGGAGGAGAAGCCGTGGTCCCGCTCGTCGAAGTCGGGCTCCTTGCGGACGATGGCCGCCTTGATGGCCGAGGGGTTGAGCGGCGCGGTGGCCTTGGCGAGCAGCGCCGAGGCCGCCTCGCGGGCCACCTCGGGGATCACCTTCTCGCGCGGCTTCTCCTTCTCGCGCGCCACGTCGCGCCGGCGCTGGCCGGGGCCGCGCAGGTACATGAACTCGTCGCAGGCCTTCACGAAGAGCGGGCTGGTCGACTCCTTCACCGCCATGCCCACCACGGTCCGGTCGTTCTCGCGCAGCTTGTGGGCGAGCGGGCAGAAGTCGGAGTCGCCCGAGGCGATCACGAAGGTGTCGATGTGCTCGCGCAGGTAGCAGAGCTCGAGCGCGTCGATGACGAGCCGCACGTCGGCGCCGTTCTTCCCGGCGCGGGTGGAAGGCGGCACGTCCACGAGTTCCACGCCCAGGTCGTGGAGGTGGGCGGCCGCGTCGGCGAAGCGGGCCCAGTCGGCGTAGGCCCGGCGGAAGACCACCTTCCCCTTCTCGAGGAGGGTGTCGATGGCCGGCTGGAGGTCGAAGGCTTCCGGCGTGATGCCGGTGCGGGTGACCAGGTTCTCGAAATCCACGAACAGTGCAATGCGCTGCGCCTGCGAGTCGCCCTTCATCGGGTACAACACAGTTCTACCTCGTCGGGGGACTTCGGGACGGCCGCGGTGAGGTTCTCGTGGCCCTCCGGTGTGACCAGGATGTCGTCCTCGATGCGGATGCCGACCCCGCGGAGCTCGGCGGGCGCGGCCGTGTCGTCGGCCGCCACGTACAGCCCGGGCTCGACGGTGATGACGTTTCCGGCGGCGAGGGGACGGGAGTCTCCATCGAGGTGATACACGCCCACGTCGTGGACGTCCATGCCCAGCCAGTGGCTGGTGCGGTGCATGTAGTACTTCTTGTACGACCCGTCGGCGATGCGCTCACCGGGAATGCCGTGCAGGAGCCCGAGCGCGATCATCCCCTCGACGAGCTTCCGGACCACGAGGTCGTGGAGCGCGTCGATGGTGATGCCGGGCCGGACGGCGGCGATCCCGGCTTCCTGGGCGGCGAGCACCACGTCGTAGGCCTTGCGCTGCGCCTTCGTGAACTCGCCCGAGACCGGGAAGGTCCGGGTCACGTCGGCGGTGTAGAGGCCGAACTCGCCGCCCGCGTCGACGAGGCAGAGCTCCCCCGCCTGCAGTTCGGCGTTGCCGGCCCGGTAGTGGAGGACGGTGGCGTTCTGCCCGGTGGCCACGATGGTGCCGTAGCCCGGCCCGCTCCCGCCGCGACGCCGGAAGGCGTACTCGATCTCCGACTGCACCTGGTACTCGCGCGCGCCGGGGCGCCCGTCGCGCATGGCGGCGAGGTGGGCCTCGGCGGTGATCTCCGCCGCGCGGCGCAGCCGCTCCACCTCCTCCGGCGACTTCACGAGCCGGAGCTCGTGCAGGACCGCCCCGGGGTCGCGGACGGGGTCGGGCGCCCGGACGCCGGTGCGGATGCGGGCGCGCAGCTTCTGGATGATCCGAACCACCCGCTCGTCCCACTCGGGCGAGAAGCCGAGCCGGTACCAGAGCGCGCCGCCGCGGGCCAGGTACTCCTCGAGCTTCGCCTCCATCTCGGCCACGGGGTGGGCGGCGTCGGCTCCGTACGCCGAGACGGCCCCCTCCACGCCGGCGCGGAAGCCGTCCCAGATCTCCCGCTCGCGGTCCTTGGGGCGGACGAACATCACCAGCCCCGACTTCCCGGGGGCGGGGTCGGCGAAGAGCAGCGCGGCACCCTCCGGCTCGTCGAAGCCGGTCACCCAGGCGAAGTCGGAGTCCTGCCGGAACGGGTGGTGGTTGCCGGCGTTGCGGACCTTCTCGTCGGCGGCGGGCAGCAGCATGGCGCCCCCGCCCTCGTGCCGCATGGCGTCCTGCACGGCGGCACGCCGGGCGGCGTGGATCTGGATGTCGAACATGAGGTGTCCTTATAGCCTCGCGGTCAAGGCAGCGCCGCGCCGGTCCACGCCTGGAAGGCCGCTCGCTGTGCCGGCGTGGGATCGGGCACCGGCTCGAGCCAGGCCACGTCGGCGGGCGGTTCGGAGAGCGTCACGTCGACCGGGAGGAGCTCGTCCCGCCGGAAGACGGTGAGCTTCAACACGCCCCCCGGCCCGAGCGCACGCATCCGGTCCTGCAGCGCGGCCCGGTCGACCCGGAAGCCCGACTCGGCCAGGATCTCGTCGTCGGCGTAGAGCCCGTCCCGCCACGCCGGGCTCCCCTCCCGGACCGTCCGGACCAGGAGCTTCGGGCCGGCCGCGATGTCGGCCCCCAGCCAGCCCGGAAACGGCTCGTCCCCGTCCCGGCGCGCCGCCGTGCCGCCCCGGTCGTCCAGCGACTGGGCGGTCCGCCACCGGAGCACGAGCCCCATCGGGTCGAGCCCGGGCTCCACCGGCGCCGTCCCCCGGACGAACCGGTCGAAGAAGTCCCGGGCCGCCGCCTCCCCCATCACCGCGGCCGCCGCGCGCTCCACCCCGTCCTCGGGGAGCCCGGTCTCCGCGTACCGCGCGTGAAGCCCGCGCAGGAGGTCGTCGAGCGATCCGCCTACCCGCCGCAGCTCGAGGTCGAGGCACAGGGCCACGAGCTCGCCCTTCAGGTAGTAGGAGACCGAGCTGTTGGGGCTGTTCTCGTCGGGGCGGTAGTACTTGATCCAGGCGGTGAGGCTCGCCTCCTCGAGGCTCATCTTCCCGGCCCCGGGTTGCCGCGCCAGCGCAGTCCACTGCTCGCCGAGGTGCTTCATCCAGCCCCACGGGCTCCCCAGCCCGGTGCGCAGGAGGGTGAGCTGGTCGTAGTAGCTCGTCACCCCCTCGAACCACCAGAGGAGGCGCGTGTACTGCTCCCGGGCGTAGTCGTAGGGACGGAGCGCCGCGGGGCGCAGCCGCTTCACGTTCCAGAGGTGGAAGAACTCGTGGGCGGCGAGCGCCAGGGTCTCCTCGTAGGCCGCGCGCGGGAAGAAGGCGGTCCGGGCCACGTCGAGGGTGGTGCTCCGCTCGTGCTCGAGCCCGCCCCGCCGCCGGTCGGCGAGGTGCACGATGAAGAGGTAGCGGTCGTAGGGGAGCCCCCCCATGAGCCGCCCCAGGTTCTCCACGATGACCCGGAGGTCGGCGACGAAGGCGTCCAGGTCGAGGTGCCCGCGGCCGGCCACCGCCACCTCGTGCCTCTTGCCGAGCGCCTCGAAGGTGGCGAGCGCGTGGGTCCCCACCTCCACCGGCGAGTCGCACAGCTCGTGGAAGTCACGTGCGGTGAAGCGAACCGGACCGCCGTCCAGGGCGGTGGAAACCTTCCAGCCCTGGGGCGGATCGACCACGAGCTCGACCGGCTCGTCCACCCTCCCCTCCGCGTGCGGGAACAGGTTGGCGCCGTTCCAGTACCCGTGGGAGCCGTCGAGGTGGGAGGTGCGGACGGTGGGGTCGTTGGCGTAGACCCGGTAGCGGAGCCTCACCCGGGGTGCACCGCCGGCGTCGACGCGGAATCGGTGCTTGTCGAGCCGGGTCACCGGGAGCCGCGCGCCGGCGCCGTCGTCGGCCTCCACCCCCTCCAGGTGGCGGGCGAACTCGCGGACCAGGTAGCTGCCCGGCGTCCAGACCGGGAAGGAGAACACCGGGGCGGCCCCGGGCGCGTCGAGGACCGCCTCGACCTCGAAGAGGTGGGAATGGGGCTGCGGCATGGAGACCCGGTAGCGCATGGGGTCGGGATGCTAACCGGAAAGGCTCCCCCGATCACCGGGCGAAGAGGCCGGGGGGCTGCTAATCTCCGCCCCTCGTGGACCCCTACGGACTGAGACGCGTCGTTTCCCCCCCGGGCGTGCTCCCCCAGCGCGCCGACCGGCTCGACCCCGACCTTCCGCTCGGCGATGACGAGCTCCGCATCGACGTCGAAGCCCTCAACGTCGACTCGGCCAGCTTCAAGCAGATCTCCGACGCCGTGGGGCACGACCCCGTCCGCATCGGCGAGGAGGTGGCCCGCATCGTCCGGGAGCGGGGCAAGATGCAAAACCCGGTCACGGGGTCGGGCGGCATGCTCATCGGCCGGGTCCGGGAAGTCGGCCCGCGCCACCCCGCCGCCGACGACATCGCGGTGGGCGACCGCATCGCCACGCTGGTGTCGCTCACCCTCACCCCCCTGCGCATCGACGAGCTCCTCGCCGTCCACCCGGCCACCGAGCGCATCGACGTTCGCGGGACCGCCGTCCTCTTCGCCACCGGGCTCTGGGCGCGGCTGCCTGGCGACCTTCCCGATGCGCTGGCGCTGGCCGCCCTCGATGTCTGCGGGGCGCCGGCGCTGGTGGCCCGGCACGCCCGGCACGGGGCGCGGGTCCTCGTCATCGGGGCCGGCAAGTCGGGCGCGCTCGTCTGCGCCCAGGCGAAGGAAACCCTGGCCGGTTCGGGCGAGGTGGTGGCCGCCGACGTCTCGGAGACCGCGCTCGCCGGGCTGCGCGCCATCGGCGTGGTGGACCGGACGCTGCCGCTCGACGCCACCCGCGGCGTCGAGGCGCTGCAGCGGGTCGAGTCGGCCGGCGGTCTCTTCGACCTCGTGGTGAACTGCGCCAACGTCCCCAACACCGAGCTCTCCACGTTGCTCCTCGTCCGCGACGGGGGGACGGTGATCTTCTTCTCGATGGCGACGAGCTTCACCGCCGCCGCCCTCGGCGCCGAGGGGGTGGGAAAGGACGCCACCCTCCTCATCGGGAACGGCTACGTCCCCGGCCACGCCGACCTGGCGCTCGGGCTGCTGCGCAGGAACCCGAAGCTGCGGGCCCATTTCGAGGCGAAGTTCGTGCGCTAGAGGCAGGGCCGGCAGCGCCTGATAGATTGGGCCACGGGGCCGTGGCGAAATGGCAGACGCGGCGGACTTAAAATCCGCTGCCGCGAAGGCGGCGTCCCGGTTCGACCCCGGGCGGCCCTATAAAATCAGGCAGTTACGCCACCCTCCTTGAACGCGTCGCCGGCATCCGGTAGTCATACCCCACCCGTACCCCACTTCACTCCGG
>CAIVAR010000083.1 GCA_903904005.1 uncultured Anaeromyxobacter sp. | reverse complement strand
ACGGGGACGGCTCGTCGCGCAGCACGGTGGACGACGTGGTGGCACGCAACGGGAAGCGGCTGCGCGCCGAGGCGAAGGTCCGTCCGGTGCCGGTCATGGCCCGGACCGTCGTGGCCGAGGAGACCGGAACATGACCATCCGCGTGAAGAGCGTCTCGGGGACGAGGACCCTCGCCGCGGTCCGTGGCAGCGGCGTCCACTCCAAGGACCGGCACGTCAAGGCCTTCCAGATCGCGGCGCTGGAGCTGGAGCGGACCCGGAAGTTGCGGGAACTCGAGGGCGCGCGCGCGCGCATGGGCGCGCTCATGGAGCGGCTCCGGGAGGTCGACGCGACCATCCGGAAGCACCAGGCCGACCTGGGCGTTGTCTCGGTCGAGGTCGTGGAGGAGCCGCCACCGCCCTCCCGGAAGCGCCAGACGATCCGGTACGGCTGAGGAAGGGAACGGCGATGGCCACCACGAAGGGACGCTACCTGTACGGGCTCATCCGGACGAAGAAGGACGTCGACTACGGCGCCATCGGGCTCGAGCACGACGGCAGCCCGGGACGCGTTTACACCGTGCTCGTCGACTCCCTGGGTGCCGTGGTGAGCGATTTCTCGCCCCGTGAACGGCTCCTGCCGCTCCGCAAGAACCTCGAGCCGCACAACCAGGTCCTGAAGGAGGTCATGCGGTCGGTCACGGTGGTCCCCATGACCTTCGGCCACGTGGCCCGGAGCGACGAGGAGATCCGCAAGACCCTGCGGCGCCACTCGGTCGCCATCGCCGCCCAGCTCGACCGGGTCGACGGCGCGGTCGAGATGGGACTCAAGGTGAAGTGGGACGTCGACAGCATCTACGACTACATCGTCGGCGTGGATCGGGAGCTGGCGGCGCTGCGCGACCAGATCTTCGGCCGCTCCTCGGCACCCAGCGCGAACGAGAAGATGGAGCTGGGCAAGCTCTTCGAGGACCGCCTGAACCGGGAGCGGGACACCCAGACCGAGCGCGTGCTGGAGATGTTCAAGGGCAACGTCCGCGAGGCCAAGGCGAACGTCCCCAAGGGCGAGAAGATGGTGATGGACGTCGCCTTCCTGGTGGACCGGGGCGCGCAGAAGGCCTTCGAGGAGCGGATCTACCAGGTCGCAGGCGCCTTCCCGGCCGAGTACGTCTTCGACTATAGTGGTCCCTGGGCGCCCTTCCACTTCGTCGACCTCGATCTGGGCATGGACGCAGAAAACTGAGGGGACCCTTGGGGATCATCTCGTCACCGATGAGGGGACTCTTCCGGATCTTCCGGGAGGTGGCGGACCGCGCCGAGGCGGAGATGTACGACGAGGACGCCGTGAAGGCCGAGCTCATGGCCGCCTACCGGCAGCTCGAGGAGGGCTCGATCACCGAGGAGGCCTTCGCCGAGCGTGAGGCCGAGCTGGTGGAGCGGCTCGACGAGATCGACCGGCACCGGAAGGGAAAAAGGTCCCGTGGCGCTGCCTGACCTCGCCCACCGCGCCGCATCGCGTCCCCGCGTCCCCTCGCTGGCGAGCCAGCGCCGGGTCAGCCTGTGCGAGACGCTCGACCGCGTCCTCAACAAGGGGGCCGTGGTCGCCGGCGACATCGTCATCTCGGTGGCCGGCGTCGACCTCCTCTACGTGGGACTGAACCTGGTCGTCACCTCGGTCGAGACCATGCGCAACTGGGATCCGGCGAGACCGCAGGCGAGCCTGCCCGCCCCTCCCCCTCCGGAGGTACACCCATGACCGTTCGCCACGGAGAGATCCGCGGAAGCCCCGAGGACCTGGAAGCCTTCGCCGACTCGGCGGAGCTGCCCCGGGCGCCGCAGGCGCTCCCGAAGCGCATCTCGCTGGAGCCGGAGAAGGTGGAGCAGGGGCTCACCCAGCTCGTCCTCTCCGTCGTCGAGCTGCTGCGCCGCCTCCTCGAGAAGCAGGCCATCCGCCGGGTGGAGGGCGGCAGCCTCTCCGCCGACGAGGTGGAGCGCCTGGGCACCACGCTCATGAAGCTCGAGGAGCAGATGGAGATGCTGAAGGACCACTTCCACATCGAGAGCCTCGACATCGATCTCGGCCCGCTCGGAAATCTCTTCGACGACCGCGGCCCGCAGGGGAGAAGCTGATGGAACAGCAACGAACACGGTTGACCCATTCGACCCAGACCTCCAACCTGGCCGACATCCTCGAGCGGGTGCTCGACAAGGGCATCGTCATCGCCGGGGACATCAAGGTGAAGCTCGTCGACATCGAGCTGCTCACCATCCAGATCCGGCTCATGATCGCCTCGGTCGACAAGGCCAAGGAGATGGGCATGGACTGGTGGATCCGGAACCCGGACTTCAGCTCCAAGGCCATGACGGATCAGACCAAGGAGATCCGAGAGCTGCGCGATCGCATCGCGCAGCTGGAGCACGCGCCCACCCCGGCAGCGTCCGGCTCGGCGTTCCTCGCCGTTCCCGTCTCGAGGAGGGACCCATGAGCAAGATTCGCGAAGACGACATCGTGGAGGAGGAGGAGATCGACGTGGTGCAGGTCACGATCACGCCCCCACCTGCGCCGCCGCCACCGGAACCGCGCAACCCCGTGCTGGCCCGGCTGCTCCGGATGGCCGACGGCTACCGCCGCAGCGGCCAGCCCTACCAGGCGATCGAGATGTACTTCGAGCTCGTCGACGACCACGGCGAGACGCAGGAGGGGCTCCAGGCCCGGGAACACCTGATGGCGGTCTGCGAGCAGTACGAGCGGGAGGGAAAGATGCGGCAGGCCCGCGCCCTCTACGAGCGGCTGCTCTGACGAGGGCGGGCTACGGCCCCGCCACCTTCGCCCGCAGCGCCTTCGCGTCGGCGAGCGCGGGAAGGTCCGGGTCGGCGTCCTTCCACATCTCGAGCAGGCGATCGAGCCGGGCCCGCGCCTCGGCGGGCCGGCCGAGCTTCACCTGGCAGCGGGCGCCCTCCAGGAGCGAGAGTGGCATGCGGACGCTCCACTCGGCGTACACGCTCCACGGCCAAGGAAACTGGGCTGGCATCCGGTCGAACTCGACGATGGCCTCCTCGCAGCGACCGGCGTCGGCGAGCATCCTTCCCAGGAGGTACGCGGCAGGGGAGTCGCGCCGCTTCGCCTTGTCCAGCACGCCCGCGAGCGCGGTCGCCCCGTCCGCCGCGCGGCCGGCCTTCCAGTCGGCCACGGCGCTCCAGATCATCCGCCCCGGGTTCCCCTCGGGAAGCTTCTCGGCGAGCGCCTTCGCCTGCTCCGGGAGCCCGGCCTCGGCGAAGGTGGCGGCGAGCGTCCCCGGTGGGGTTTTCAGCGCGAGGAGCGCCTGCCTTCGGGCCTCGTCGTCGCCGCCCGTCCCGGCGTAGAGCCATGCCTGCCCCTTGAGATTTCCGGGAACGGAGAAGCGGTCCAGCTCGGCGAAGGTCCGGAGCGCTTCCTCCCGCCTGCCCCGGAGCGTCGCGAGCCGGGTCGCCTGCAGGAGCGCCATCCGACGGTTGCCGGCGGCGACCTCCGGCCCTTGCCAGACCTCGAGCTCGGCGGCAGCCTCGGTGAGCCGACCTTGCGCGGCGAGCCCGGCGGTGACGAGGATGTCGACCTCGGCCCTGGGCGGCCGCGCCAGGGCCTGGGCCCGGCGGGCCGTCTCGAGCGCCTCCGCCGACCGCCCCTCCGTCCCCAGCGCGAGCCCGAGGTTGAAGAGCGTGGACACGCCCGGCCGGAGCTCCGCGGCTCGCTGCGCGAGCGGCAGCATCGTCCCCGGCAGGTCGCTCGCGATGAAGTAGACCGGCCAGACGAAGGTCGGGTCGATGGCGAGCGCCTTGTCGAGGAACTCCTTCCTCGCCGCCGGATCCCTGGCGAAATTGCCGGCGAAGAGCGCGAAGTACTTGTCCTGGGGGAAGTCGGCGGCCAGGCTGGCGAACCCCTCGGCGGACCCGGAGGCGAGCGCCTCGACGAAGCGGCGCTCCTTCGGGGGCAGGTCGGCCGCCCGGGCCAGGGCGGCCTGCATGTGCGCATTCGGGTCCTCGGCACCGGCCACGCCGATGCTGGCGAGCCAGGCGATCCAGGCGTGGGCGAGCGCCATGTTCGGGTCGATCTCGAGCGCCCTCTTCGCCTCGGCGACCGAGCGCTCGAAGTCGTGGTCCTCCATGGCCTGCTGGGAAAGGAAGTAGTGGCGGTAGGCCTCCAGGCTGCTCGTCACTCCCTGGCCGACCTTCACGTCGGCGGTGGCCAGATCTCCGCTCGACTCCCGGAGGGCGAGCCGCGCCCGGTCGGCCAGCCGCTCGATGAGCGGGATGATCCCGTCCTTCCCGGTGGCCTTCTCCTGGAGCGTGAACAGGTACTCGTCCTTCTCCGGGTCGAGGGCCCGCATCTCAACCACGTAGGTGTCGCCGAGCTTGCGCACCGAGGCGAGGAGCAGCGCGTGGACGTCGGCGCGCCGCCCCACGTCCCGGGCCATGGCCTCGTCGATCCGGTCGGTGGCGCCCTTCCCGCTCGCCCGCATGTGGTCGAGCATGCGACTGCGGGTGAGCACGTGGAGCTTCTTCGACTGCTCGAGCGAGGTGATGAGAAGGCCGGAGAGGCTGTCCAGGTCGGGATCGCGCGTGTCGTTCGCGAAGTCGGCCACCGCCACTGTGGT
>CAIVAR010000082.1 GCA_903904005.1 uncultured Anaeromyxobacter sp. | reverse complement strand
CGAGGTGGTGCACCACTCCGAGCTCATCGCCCGGCTGGTCTCGGAGGGGAAGCTCGCCCCGACGGCGGCGAAGGCCTACGAGGGGCAGCTCGTCACCTTCCACGACCCCTGCTACCTGGCCCGCTGGAACGGCGTCACCGATGCGCCCCGGGCGGCGCTCGCGTCGGTGCCCGGACTCCGGGTGACGGAGATGGAGCGCAACCGCGAGCAGGGATTCTGCTGCGGCGCCGGCGGCGGGCGCATGTGGCTCGAGGAGAAGCTCGGCACCCGGATCAACCAGGACCGGGTCGAGGAGGCCTCGCGGGTGCTGGGCGCGAAGGGCGGCGTGGTGGCGGTGGGCTGCCCGTTCTGCCTCACCATGCTGAAGGACGGCGTGGCCGAGCTGGGCAAGGAGGAGACCATGAAGGTGGTCGACCTCGCCGAGATCGTGGCGGACGGGTTGCCGGCGGAAAAGGTCGAGGCCTGAGGGGGCGCTACCGGCCCAGGACCAGGTCGATCCCGAGGAGGACCAGGTCGAGCTGCTTCCGGGAGAGGCGCCCGACTTGCTCGACGAGCGTGTTCCGGTCGAGCGTCACCAGCTGTGCAACGTTGGCGACCGAGTCCTTGGGGAGGCCGGTGGCGCGCGCCGGGAGGAGGACGTTTCCCGGTGCGTCGGCCCAGTCGAGGTTGCTCGTGAGCGGGACGCAGACCGCGGTGGCGATGCGGCTCCGGTTGAACGCCTCGCCCTGGACGACCACCACGGGGCGCCGGTAGCCGGGACCGGAACCGACCGGCTCGGGCAGGTCGGCCCACCAGATCTCGCCCTGGGAGATCACCATTCGGTCCGCCCGAGGACATGCCGGGCCGCGGCGCGCGCGAATCCATCGTCACGCGGGTCGAGCCGCTCGGCGACACGGTCGATGAGGCGCGTGATCTCCTCCGGGTCGTGCCTCGCGACGTACTCGGCCACAGCCTCCCGGTAGAGCTGGCTTCGGGACTTGTCGAGCCGGCGGGCAAGCCGGTCGGCCTCCGCGAACAGCTCGTCCGGAAGGGAGATCGCCGTCTTCATACCGGAAGTATAACCGCGACGACCGTGGCCCGCTACACCCGGATCGCCCTCGCCGTTGCGTCCAGCCGCTCCCGCACCTCCGCCTCGATCCGGTCGAGGTCGTTGCCCGACCGCGGGTCCGCGCCCACGCAGAGCAGGATGGCGTCCCAGGGCGATCCCTCCCGCTCGATGGCCGCGTAGTCGATGCTGCGGGGCACCGGTTCCCCGTCCGGACCGGGCCGGAAGGCGCCGAAGAGCCCCTCCGAGCCCGGCTCGAGCTCCTCCTTGAGGGCGAGGAGCCGGCGCAGCGCGGCACGGACCGGTTCCCGGTCGAGGTGGCGCCGCTCGATGCGCCCCCCGACCAACCGCCCCACCGCCTCGAGCACCGCCCGGACGAACGGGACGTCGGTCACCACGAGCCCGTAGAGGTGGGCGTCGGCGCAGGTGACGTCGACGATCTCCGCCTCCTCCTCGGTGAGCCAGGAATGGCTGGGGCAGAGGAAGCTCTCGCAGATCGACGTGTCGTAGACCCCCTCGTCGCGCAGGTCGGCGCCGCCGGTGACGGCCGGGTGGGCCAGGCACCCCACCCGCATCCGCTCCGGGTCGAGCCAGCCGAGCAGCGGGCAGACCCGCACCGAGGGGAAGATCGGCGGGGGCTCGGAGGCGGCGATGCGGGCCGCCGCGGCGCGGAAGGCCTCGCGCGTGCGCGCCACGCCGGAGAGCGCGTCGGTGCGGGCGTCGAGCCGGTCGCGGATGGCGTCCTCGCCATGCCCGGCGCGGTTGTAGAGGCCGCAGCAGGCGCCGCAGCTCGAGCGGGCGCGCTGGCAGAGGGGTTTCACGGGGCCGTCGGGGGCGCGCCTCGGGGCGCTTCAGGGCCGCCCGATGGCGGACCGGCAGGCCGGGCAAAGCCCGTCGCCCTTGCGGTCGGAGTCGGCCGCGGTGTGCGCCAGGAACATGGCGCACCGGAAGTCGTTGCAGTGGGAGAGCCCGAGCAGGTGCCCCACCGCGTGGGCCGCCTCGACGCGCGCGCGGTGGGTCAGCCGGTCGGCGGAGACGGGCCGGCCGTCGTTCCCCTTCAGCCGGAAGACGCTCACCAGCGCGCTCTTCGCGGCACGGTCGGCCTCGCCGAACACGAAGGGCTGGTCGGGCACGAAGAGGTCGACGTCG
>CAIVAR010000081.1 GCA_903904005.1 uncultured Anaeromyxobacter sp. | reverse complement strand
TTTCCGGTTGCAGGGTGCGGACCCAAACCTGTCCGGTATCGCAGACGAGGCGGAAACCTGCGACCGCGCAAGTGATCGATCTTGATCAGAAATTCTGGAAAACGGACAGGTTTGGGTCCGCACCTGTGTCAGGAGATCTGGGCTCATCGGCGCTGCTGGCGGCGGCTCTGGAGCACGTCGCGTCGCGGCTTGCCCGCCGCCCTTGGCTCGCCCTCTCGACGATGTCCGGACATGGCGAAGACCGAGCGACTTACTGGCTATCGGCCCCTGGTCAATACGGAGCGAGGGGTAGCGCCGACCCCCAAGTGGTATGATAAAGAGGTATTTTCTGGTCGGCAGGCCACGACAATCTAGGGCGGGGCCGAACCCGCCTACGGCCAGTGTCGCACCTGAAATCGTCTGCCCATATTTTGCAACCCCACGCCGGGGCAATCAGAGGGCGCAGTCACTGTACCCGTTTGCAAGGAGCTCGCTCATGACCCCGGGAACCATCGTGCGGTTGATCAAGCAGGCCGAAGCGCTTGACGACTGCAGCGAGACGCGGGAGGCAGTTTTCGCGGTGCGGTGGATCGCCTGGGAGGGGCTCCGAGAAAGGATTCTTATCATCGCAGCCGCAAAGGCGGGGTGGCGGATAGCAGATGCATCCGCAGCCATCGCGGAGGCTCGGATTTCGTCGAACATCGCCTTCGAGCGAACTCTCAAGAAGCTCACCGGGTTCGGGGTGTCGCAGCAATTCGGAGGTGATTCAATCAAGGCTTGGCGAGCGCTCGCAGAGGTCGAGCAACTCCGTCACCTGGTATTCCACGGCAGGCAAGGGCTGCCTCTGAGAGTTTGGCGCGGTGCCAACCAAGTGGTGCGGGCTGCCCTTCATGGCGGAGAGGAGTGGTTTGGCACCGTAGAAGTAAGGGGACCCGATGGGGGTCTGCGCACGTTAGGCAATCCGATGGCTTTGAGGCCGCCCGGAGTCCGGTGGGGGGTTCAATCGCGGCTTCGAAGCGAGTTGGCTTCGATTCTTGGTGTCGCACCCAAGTCAGGGGGCTACGTCGCAGTGACCGCAGCGCAGGTCGTCCGGTGGAATTCCCTTTGATGCTCGGCGCGGACGCCGACGCCCGGGCGCCGGGCATACCTCTGTGCGTTCCCGAACTTCGCGGGAACGAGTGGCGGTACGTCAAGGAGTGCCTGGACACGAACTTCGTCTCCTCGGTGGGGCCGTTTGTCGATCGCTTCGAAACGATGATGGCGGAGGTGGCCGGTACCCGGTTCGCGGTGGCTACCGTCAACGGGACCGCTGCCCTGCACCTGGCGTTGCTAGTGGAGGGGGTCCGGGCCGATGATGAGGTTCTGGTTCCCTCCCTGACCTTCATCGCTCCCGCGAACGCGGTTCGGTATGTCGGGGCGTGGCCCGTGTTCATCGACTCCGAGCCCAACCACTGGCAGATGGATCCCGAGGCGACACGGGAATTCCTGGAGAAGGAATGCTCCCCAGTCAGCGGGGGCCTGCGGAACCGCCGTACCGGGCGCCGGGTGTCGGCCATCCTTCCCGTCCACGTTCTCGGCTTCCCCGCCGACATGGACCGTTTCATCGAACTGGGGCGCCGGTTTGGGCTGCCGATGATCGAGGACGCCACGGAGAGCCTTGGCTCACGTTACAAAGGGCGCCACACCGGCTCGATCGGCAGGATTGGATGCTTCAGCTTCAACGGAAACAAGATCCTCACCACGGGCGGCGGTGGGATGATCACGACCGACGACGAGGAACTCGCCCGGAAGGCGAAGTACCTGTCCACCCAGGCGAAGGACGACCCGGTGGAGTACGTGCACGGCGAGACTGGGTACAACTATCGGCTCACGAACGTCCTCGCCGCGCTGGGCTGCGCACAACTCGAGAACCTCGACGCGTATGTGTCTCGAAAGCAAGACATCGCGAGGAGGTATGACCACGAGCTCTCCGGAGTCGACGGACTCTCGCGGCAGATGGCCGCCTCATGGGCGCAGCCGAACGAGTGGCTCTACACGTTGAGAATAGACCAAGGTCGATTCGGCCTGGGAAGCAGGGATCTGCTTCGATCGCTTTCGAGGGACGGAATCCAGGCGCGCCCCCTATGGCAGCCACTACACCAGAGCCCTGCTCATCGGGGGAGCCCCTCGGTAGGTGGGGAAGTGGCCGAGAGGTTGAACCGCGAGTGCCTGAGCATTCCCTGCTCGGTAGGGCTGACGGAGAGCGACCAACTTCGGGTCATCGATGCAATCCGGGGCGCGAGGGACCGGGCGTCACCCAGAGCAGTGGCTCCATGATCCAGGACGGCTCCCGGGGGGTGCTGGGTGCGGGTGATCTGGCGTGGGTCGCCTAATGCTGCCTGAGGCGGTGTACCAGTCCACCTTGCAGACCTTTCAGGCGGCGCCAAGCTCACAACGCTGGGCGCTCGCCGATTCGGACTTGCTCCAGGCCATCAAGTCCAACCGCCCGGTGAGACGCGGCCCCCGCGGCCGGTTCATGAAGCGACTCCTCGGTGGCTTCCGGGTGCCAAGGCTCGAGTATGTTCTCGTGCTCCTGGTTGGTGCAGTGGAACTGGCCAGGCTCATTCGCCAGCAGGGGAAGTCCCCACGGGGGTATTCAGAGCCACTGGAAAGGTCCGAATTCATCTTTGTGGGTTTCGGCGCAGGCCGCGAAGACGAGATCTTTGACAGGTACAGCGCTCGCCGGGGCGGAAGGGTTGCTCGCGTCGATCAGACCGATGTCTCCACCTTCGGGCGCTGCATGCGGATCGAGGCAAGCACCGCGGTGGCTACGTTGAAATGGGCTCTGACGAGTGCCCGCCAGTCGATGGAAACACTTCCGGATGGGTGCCGTCCTTGGAGGGTGGACTTCCTGACCCACATGGCCATACGTCTCGGCACATTCAGTTTTATGTACGCATGGTTCGCCGACGTGCGCCGTCGGGCGCCAAACGTGAAGGAGGTCTGCTTCGTCGCCGCAGATACTCCGGCGTTTGCAGCCGTCTCAGCAGGATTTCGCACACGGTACCTTCAGCACGGGCTCATTCGGGATAGCATCGTTCTACCCGAGTTCGACGCGGTCGAAGCCCTCACGCACCAGGAAGCAGATCATTTCCGCCGGCGAATCCCGACCACGGAGGTCATCCTCCCGGCCATGGAAGCCAGTCGGGCCCCTGCAGCACGTGACCCCAACCTCGTACTCGTTGCATCGGTCTACGGATCCGAGGAAGCCTTGAGGCCTGTCGTGCCCGCACTCGAGTTTCTCGCGGCGCGAGGGATGCGTGTCGTGGTCCGGCCCCATCCCCGGGAGGACCGCCGATTCTGGAGCGCGCCGGCTTTCCCCTTCCAGTTTCAACTGGACGACGGCGACCCCACGTTTGACGACGCACTGACCAGGCTCCGGCCAACCTTCGTCTTGTCGTGGTTCTCGACGGCACTGGTGGACGCGCTGAACCGGGAGGTGATTCCCGTGACCGTCTCTCCTCGATCCAGCCCGGATATTCAGGACCTGGTGTATCCTCTGATGGATCATTGCCTCAGGTGGCCCGACGACCGGCAAGAGTTGGAAGCCATCCTGGACGGAAAGCTTGGATATGGCGACGTGGTCGAGACCTTGAGAAGCGGCCGACCTTGACGAACCGGGCAGCCAAACCCATGCGTTCGGAGTTCGGCCGTTCCGACAGACTTGGCGCTCATGGATGTCAGAGCGAGGACCGTGGGTGACATGACGTTCCCCCGGAAAACTGGACAGAAAGCAGTTTGAGGATGCCGCTTCGTTCGGCGGAGTTGTGCCGGAAGATGGGCGTCGGCGTGCAGACCTTCTTCACGTGGAAGACGAAGTACGCCGGGATGGATATCGTCGAGATGCGACGGATAATGTCGAAAGTGAGTTAGCCCCGTCACCGTGGCCCGAGGTCCCTTCTCGGGATTCGCGATCGGTCGTGTGGCCAGTGGCTCGCCAAGGAAGAGGAGGCGGAATGAAGACGATTCTCATTGGTGGGGCGGGCGGCGCTCCTTCCGAGGGTGTGATCAATTCCCTCCTCGCCTGCCCGAAGGGAGACGAGGTCATTGGGATGGGAAGTGATGCATCCGATCTGGCGCTGTCGAGCGCTGGGCGTCGGTATTTCGTGCCCTCGGCAGACTCGCCGACCTATCACTCTTCGCTGATGGAGATCCTGCGCCGAGAAAAGCCCGACCTGGTTCACTTTCAGAACGACCTCGAGGTCTTCGAAGCCTCGAAACTCCGAGAAGAGATACATTCGCTGGGCGTGAAGACCTTCATGCCAGCCCATGAGGTCATCGACACATGCGTCCACAAGTACAAGACGTACTTGAAGTTAAGAAACGCTGGGATTACCGTTCCCACCAACCTGCCGCTGAACTCGGAGGACGACCTTCGCCACGCCTTCCAAACTCTCGGCGACAAAGACGGGCAAATCTGGATCCGGTCCAGTACCATCGGAGGGGGGGGGAAGGGAGCCCTGCCGACCAATGATTTCGAGTTCGCAAGGGCGTGGGTGAATCGATTCTCTGGGTGGGGACAATTTGTCGCTGCAGAAATGCTGACGGCCCGCACGGTGACATGGCTGTCCATCTGGTTCCACGGGGAATTGGTGGTCGCGCAGGGACGGACGAGAAAGGGGTGGGTGCACGGGAATCGAACCGTATCGGGGGTCACCGGCGTTACCAAGGTCGGTGAAACCTCATCGTCTCCCCATGTTGACGAAGTTGCCGTTGCCACAGTCAAGGCAGTCGACGGGTGCCCACACGGCATCTACGGCGTTGACATGACTTACGATTGGCAAGGCATTCCGAACCCTACTGAGGTCAACATCTCACGGTTTTTCACCACCGTGCTCTTCTTCACTGTTGCCGGCCTGAACATGCCAGCGATCTTCAAGAACCTAGTGCTCCATGAAGAGTTCCCAGCGCTGCACCGCCGATTGAATCCTCTGCCGGATGGCCTCCTGTGGCTGAGAGGCATGGATCGATCGCCTCGACTCATGACCAAGCAGGAATTGGAGGGGAGGATCATTTTTCCGACATGATCCTCCTGACCGGAACGGGCGGGTTCATCGGCCAGCACTTGCTTCGGGCCGTGGAAGTTTCCTATCCGAGGACCCAGGTTGTCGTCTTGTCCTTCTCCGGCCAGGGTAATCATCCAAGGGCTTTCCTAGGTGGATCCAGCATCGACCTGGCCAATATCCCATCTCTCCCAATAACGACCGTCATCCACGCCGGCGCCTTCGCGCCGAAGAGTTGCGGGGAAGAGAATGATTGGATCTCCGCATCGCGTAACATCGAGACCACATCACTGCTGCTCAGGCGGTTGCCCGCGACAGTTTCCTCCTTCGTTTTCCTAAGCACGATAGATGTCTACGGAACTTCGAACGAGGAGATAACCGAGCGCACTGAAGTTTGCCCGCGAAGCCTGTACGGTCATTCCAAGCACTATTGCGAAGAGATGATCTCGACCTGGAGCCACAACCGTCGGAATGCCGTACAGGTGTTACGCTTGGGACATGTTTATGGCCCAGGGGAAGACGCCTACCAGAAGTTGATCCCATCCACTATCAGGGCATGCCTCTCCGGAGCGAGTCCGGCGATCTTCGGCAACGGCCGAGACAAACGTACCTTTCTGTACGTTCGCGACTGCGTCAAGGCCATTCTCGCCGCAGCCGAACTGACGGAATCCGCGGGAGTGATAAATCTCGTCGGGGACGACCCCATCAGTGTCCTGGATCTCGTGGCAAAGATTCGGGGTGCGACTCGGTCATCGCTCGCAGCAACATTTCTTCCCTCCGACGCACCCGTCCGGGACCTTGTCTTTGATAACCGCAAGACGAAGAGGCATTTGCTTTCTACGCTCACCCCTCTCGACGCTGGATTGGCTGCCGAGGTTGAGCATATTCGAAGGCTGATGAATCAATGAGGCGTGTATTTTTCGACCTCGACGGAACCCTCCTCGATTCGAGGTGTCGCCTTTTCACTTTATTCTCTGATCTGCTTCCGGGCCATGGACTTTCTATGGAGGAGTATTGGAACCTCAAGCGTGCGAAGGTCAGTCACGAGACCATCGTCGTCGAGACGCTTGGACTGCCCTTGCAGCGATGGGCGCGCTTCCGCCTTGAATGGCTTGCGCTCATCGAAACCCCCAAGTACCTCGCGCTCGACAGCCCCTTCGAAGGGGTCGACCAGATGCTCCGAAAACTCAGGGGCAACGGTCTGTCCCTTTATCTCGCCACTTCGCGGCAATTTCGAGAGGAGACTGTCCAGCAAATACAACGCCTCGGGTGGCCGAACCTGTTCACAGCAGTGCTGGTCACCCGCCAGCGGGATGACAAGGCGTTCACGATTCGCCTGGCGGTCCCCGAAACGTCCCGTCGGGACATCGTTGTCGGCGACACGGAGAAGGACATTGAGTGCGGAGCCTCGCTGGGGCTAACCACCATCGCCGTTCTTTCTGGATTTCGAAACCGCGAGTCGCTGGAAGTGCATCTCCCGGATCACCTGTTCGACAAGGTAACCGATATTGACTTTTCTGCGATCTGATCCACCCATCCCCGCACGCCCGAGAAGAGCCCCGAAAGTAGACCATGACACACGACTCCAACGGGCGCCGTCTCTTCCGCGTCGGTACCATTTACAGCGACGCAATGCAGCGGACAAAGGTCGCCCATTGGTTCTCCTTGCTGTAAATCGAGGCGATTCTTTCTTGGGCGCTCTCGGCCACCTGCCGCTTCTGTGGCCAGTCTGAGAGCACGCCCTGCAGAAGTCCTCTCAACGATTCAATACTTTTGTAGGGAACAAAATCTCTGCCAGCCTCGAAGCCGGGTGGGTAAGCCCCCGCCTCAGCGAGGAGCAGGGCTCCGTGCCCGATCCCCTCAAAGAGCCGCATGTTGCTCTTGTAATCCCGATTGTGGTCGGTACAGGCGTTCACTACGATCTTCGACTGCGTGATGAGGCGATACAGATCGCTTCCATAGCGTGGATGGGATGTCCGCTTCCTGATCCACTCGTCCGGGAAGATCAAGCGGCGAACGGTGAGACGCGGGAGACCTGGAACCTTGAAGTACGTGCGCCATCGAAAGCCAAACTGGACGGCGAGTTCGACGTTGAGTTCTGTCTCGTCCCTGATCCGAGCAAGCTCATCTACGAGACGATTGCGAGCGGTGAACATCGCCTCCGTGTACTGGCCATAGAAGAGCACATCGATGGGACGTTCAGCATTTCGGGAGGACTCCACCCATGTCCTGGGGATTCCTGGCTGCAACTCGCATGCCCGAATCCCCTGGCTATTCCACTCTTTCACGTATGGAGCGTGCAATGAAAAGTGACAATCGTAACCCTGCAGTGCCGTAGGCCTTTCCTCGATGATGGCGTTCCAGCACACAACCTTGGTGGTTGATCGAGGCCTCGGCAGAGTTACAGCGAAGGATCGGTCGTAGTACGCCGACATGTTGTAGACAACGTCCGGCTGGAATTCTTCGATCTGGGCCCTGCGAATCGCAGCCAGGTCCTTCGCCTTCCATCCATGCTCCCGCGCCCACAGACGCTGGAGTCGTTCGTAGTTCCAGATCGTGTAGAACACGCTTCCATCGGGGTCCTCCATCGCCGGCAGAAGCACGTAACTCGCCGCATATCCGTCCTCGATGACGAGACGTCTGAGTTCCTTGAAGGTCAATTCCGTGCGGTCATCGATGCCGTGCCGCTGCTCGAACTGTGGAATGTGCGGACCGTACTTGTGAATGCACTGGTACACCTTCATTTCTCGGTTCCTCACTTCCTAGCGCCGGTTTCTGGCACGGGCTGTAGCGGAGATTCATGTGCGCGGGTGGCGGGCACGCTGCCGTCAACGGTCCTCGAACCTGCCGAGGAGCGGAACCCATCGCTTCAAGAATACCTTGACTAGATGCAATCGCATATCCTTGGCGACGAGAGCTTCGGCAATAGCCGCCTGGGCGCTCTTTGCAATCCCGCCGCTCAAAACGCTAATCGCTCGGTGTTCAGTCTGCTCTCCTCGTTCAATGGCCTTCTCGATGCTCGAATTGCCGTCGGGATACATGCACCGGACATCAGCGCGCAGTTGCTCATAGCGGAACGAACGGTCACGACTCCATTCGAGCGACCGCTTCAAAAACTCCTCGTGAGAGTGACGAAATGCAAGTGTCTGGGAGATCCCTCCCCTGTGGCAACGGTATTTCACCAAGACCTCAGGGATGTAGCACACACCACCGAGTAGATAGGCCCGCCGGATCAATACGATGTCTTCGGCCCTGATCCCTGCCCTCATCAGGGGAAATCTGGCGACCAGTTCGCTTCTGAAGGCTACGGCGCAGCCCAAGACATCCATTCCGCCGGCCAATGGATTCCGCTGTCCAGTGTATTGTCGTGGCATCGTGGGCGGCAGGAATGGACCCTGCTCCACCCCACTTTCGCTCATCCTGACTGCGTTCGAGAAGGCCAGACTCGGCGCATGGCGGCCAGAAAATGCCTCGCGAACCATCACCTCTACTCGATGCGGGATGGAAACATCGTCTCCGGCGGCATTGAAGATGAACTCTCCGCGGCACATGCCATAGACCCTCGCAGCATGCCCCCCCATCCCCAGGTTCTTCTCGTTCCTGTTGATGATGAGCTCGTGAGGGCCCGAGTATTGTTCCTCAATGCTCTTGATGATCTCGAAAGTGCGGTCCGTGGACGCATCGTCTGAAACGATGACCTCGAGCGGAGAATAGGATTGCGCAAGAGCCCCGACCATTGCCTCGCGGATGAACTTCTCCTGGTTGTAGGCAAAGAGGGCAAGGCTTACCAGGGGGCGCTGCGGGCGGGTGCGGTTGAGTTGCCGGTTGTCTTCAGACATGCTACGCCGCCGCGGTCAGTGGAGCGTCCCGAAGCATACCTGTCCTGTTAGCGGAAAAGCTTAGCACCTTCGACCGCTTGCAGGTGGGCATATCCAGTGCGTCGAGCGACCCAGCGCGACGAGTCCGCAGGCCCGGAGTTTGCTGTTTCGGAACGCGCTCATCAGCCAGCAAATCCTTTACTCCTTCCTCGAAAACAACGTACAAAAGCAGTCTCCGCGTGACAAGTCCGCGGGAAGGCGAAAGGCGGGAGCTACCCTTGAAAGCCGTGATCCTCTGCGGAGGGCAGGGCACCCGCATCCGCGACGCCAGCGAGCTCATCCCCAAGCCCATGCTCCCCATCGGCGGGAAGCCCATCGTCTGGCACATCATGAAGTCTTACGCCCGGCACGGCGTGAAGGAGTTCGTGTTCTGCCTGGGCTACAAGAGCTGGCTCATCAAGGAGTTCTTCCTCAACTACCGCCCAATGACGACCGACGTCACGGTCACGCTCGGCCGTCACGACGGGCTCGAGTTCCACGGAAGGCACGACGAGGAGGACTGGCGGGTCACGCTCGCGGAAACGGGCGAGGAAACGCAGACCGGCGGCCGCGTCGCTGCGGTGCGCCGCTACGTCGAGGGGGACGAGCCGTTTCTGCTCACCTATGGCGACGGGGTCTCCGACGTCGACATTGGCGAGACGATCGCCAGGCACCGCTCCCACGGGCGGATCGCCACCGTGACCGCAGTCCGCCCCCCGGGGCGCTTCGGGGAGATGCGCATCGACGGCGGACGTGTGTCCGAGTTCAACGAGAAGCCGCAGGCGAGCGAGGGGTTCATCAACGGCGGGTTCTTCGTGCTGGATGGTCGCCGGATCTGGGACTACATCGGTCCGGAGCCGACGAGCGTACTGGAGCGAGAGCCACTGCGCCGGCTCGCGGCGGACGGCCAGCTCGTCGCCCACGAGCACACCGGTTTCTGGCAGCCCATGGACACGCTGCGGGAGTACAACCTCCTGAACGAACTCTGGGCGACCGGCAAGGCTCCCTGGAAAACCTGGTGACGCCGGCCTCCGCCCACAGCGAGCTCTCGCGTGTCTACTCGGGGAAGCGTGTCTTCCTGACCGGTCACACCGGCTTCAAAGGCGGCTGGCTTGCGCTCTGGCTCCGCGATCTGGGCGCCGAGGTCCACGGGTACGCGCTCGCGCCGGATCCCGATCCCGTGCTATTTCGCGTGGCTTGCGTCGAGGAGGCGGTTCACCACCGGATCGGGGACATTCGCCAATTCAAGGCGGTCCAGGCCGCGTTCGAGGACGCCCGCCCCGATTTCGTGTTCCACCTCGCCGCACAGCCACTCGTCCGGGAGAGCTACCTCACCCCGCTGGCGACCGTCGAGACGAACGTCCTGGGGACGGCTCACGTTCTCGAAGCCATCCGTTTGTCCCGGCGTCAGTGCTCGGTCGTCGTCGTGACCAGCGACAAGGCCTACGAGAACCGGGAGCGCGCGGAGGGGTACAGGGAGGACGAGGCCATGGGGGGCCACGACCTCTACTCGGCCTCGAAGGGCGCAACCGAGGTGGTGACCTCGGCCTACCGCCGAAGCTTCTTCCCACCCGCAAGAATCTCGGAACACCGCGTCGCCCTCGCCACCGCGCGGGCGGGTAACGTGGTGGGCGGAGGCGACTGGGCGAAGGACCGGATCGTCCCCGACGCCGTCAGCGCTTTCGCCGCGGGAAGGCCGATCCCGGTGAGGAACCCCCACGCCGTCCGGCCCTGGCAGCACGTCCTCGAGCCGCTCGGAGGCTACCTGCTCTTGGGCGCCCGGCTCGCGGGCAAGGACGCGGCCGGCTTCGCGGAGGCCTGGAACTTCGGTCCGGCCGACGAGGATGCGGTGCCCGTGCGCGACCTCGTCGAGAAGCTCATCGCCGCCTGGGGTAGCGGCGCCTGGGAGGACCGGAGCGAACCCGGTGCCCCGCACGAGGCCGCATTCCTGAGCCTCGACATCGCCAAGGCTCGGGCACGGATGGGCTGGTCTCCCCGGTGGCGAATCGACGAGACCGTCCAGCGCACGGCCGAGTGGTACCGCACGTTCCATTCCGGCGCGGGGCCTGGCGCGATGAAGGCGCTCACCCTGGCCCAGATCCACGACTACGAGGGAGCGGCAGCGTGACCGATCGAAAGGAGGAGGAGCGCCGGCTCACCGGCGAGATCGTGGAGCGGATGCGGGCCCTCGCGCGGCTTCGCGCCGAGGACGCCCAGGAGCCCTTCGTGCCCGGAAAGACGCCGGTGCGCTACGCCGGACGGGTCTACGGCGAGGCGGAGATGGCGAACCTGGCCGAGGCCTCGGCCGAGTTCTGGCTCACGGCCGGTCGCTGGCACCGCCGCCTGGAGACGGAGCTTGCCGACTGGTACGGCGTGAAGCACGCTCGGCTCGTGAACTCGGGGTCGTCCGCGAACCTGCTCGCAGTGGCGGCGCTGACGAGCCACCTGCTCGGGGATCGCAAGCTGGTTCCCGGCGACGAGGTGATCACCGTCGCGGCGGGCTTCCCGACGACGGTGGCGCCGATGATCCAGCACGGGCTGGTTCCGGTGTTCATCGACGTGGACATCGCCACCTGCAACGCCGACGTCTCGCAGCTCGAGGCAGCCCGCTCGCCGCGCACACGCGCGGTGATGATGGCGCACACGCTCGGCAACCCCTTCGACCTGGCCGCCGTGAAGGCCTTCTGCGACCGGCACGACCTCTGGCTCGTCGAGGACAACTGCGACGCAGCCGGCTCCACTTTCCGGGGCCCGAAGACCGGAACTTTCGGCCACCTTGCCACGCTTTCGTTCTACCCGCCTCACCACATGACGACGGGGGAGGGTGGGGCAGTCCTGACGAGCGACGGCCAGCTCCTGCGCGTGGTGGAGAGCCTGCGCGACTGGGGGCGCGACTGCTGGTGCCAGTCGGGGGTGGACAACACCTGCGGCAAGCGCTTCGGGTGGCAGCTCGGCGAGCTTCCGAGCGGCTACGACCACAAGTACGTGTACAGCCATCTCGGCTACAACCTGAAGATGACGGACCTGCAGGCTGCGGTAGGTGTGGCCCAGCTTGCTCGGCTCGACGGGTTCGCCGCGGACCGGCGGAAGAACTGGGCCTACTATCGGGAGGCGCTCGAAGACCTGAAGGATGTGCTCGTGCTCCCCGAGCCGACCCCCGGTTCCGACCCGAGCTGGTTCGGCTTTCTGGTCTCAGTGCGCCCCGGCGCGCCCATCACGCGCGACGACCTGGTTCGCGAGCTTGAAGGGCAGAAGATCCAGACCCGAATGGTCTTCGCGGGGAACCTCGTCCGGCAGCCGACAATGACCGAGCTCGCGAAGCAGGCCAAGGCAGCGGGGCGGGCCCTACCGTACCGTGCGCTCGGGAGTCTCGAGCGTACGGACGTCGTCATGAACAACTCACTCTGGGTAGGGGTCTACCCGGGGCTCACGGAGGCGATGCGATCGCACGTCGCCGTGACCTTCCGGAAGGCCTTCGGGAAGGCGGCGTAGACCTGGGGCGCTACGTCCCTTCCATGTCCAGCGGCCGCGCCTCGGGCTCCATCTCGGCGATGCCCCGCCCGAACGCCAGCTTCGGGTACGCGTTCGCGGACATCGGGATCTCCACCTCCAGCAGCGACGGAGACGCTGGATCCCGCCAGAGACGATCGATGGCTCCAGCGAGCGCTCGGGCCTGGGCCGTTGCGTCCTGCCCCGCTCCATCGATGCGCCAGGCCTCGATGCCGTAGGCGGATGCGACCTTCGAGAAGTCGGGCGTATCGTAGCCGTCAACCGTCGACTGGTATCGGCTCTCGAAGTAGCTCTCCTGGAACTGCCGGACCATCCCGTGGGCATGGTTATTCAGGACGACCATCTTGATGGGCAGCCGGTTGCGCACGATCGTCTGCAGTTCCTGGATGTTGAGCTGGAAACCGCCGTCACCGGCGACCACGACCACCGGCTTCGATGGCGCGGCGAAGGCTGCCCCGATGGCTGCCGGTAGGGCAAAGCCCATCGACCCCATTCCGCCGCTGGTGAGGAATCGCTGCTCCGCCCCGACGCAAAGGCTCTGGGCCGCCCACATCTGGTGCTGGCCCACGTCGATCACGAACGCCGAAGCCAGAAGGCTTTCCCGGCCCAGTTGGCGGAGCACGACGTTCGGATTGAAGCCCGGCAACCCCTTCAACTCCTGGGTATCCGGCCACCGTTCCCGGAGCGAAGCGATGTGTCGCTTCCAGTCCCCGTAGTCGCCCGACGGGCGCGGCGTGCTGGCAAGCGCCTCGCAGAAGTCCGCTGCCTGGGCGACCACCGGGTGGACGCCCCGGACTCGGTTGTTCATCTCGCCGCCATCGATGTCCACCTGGATGATCTGCCGGCTGGCGAACCCATCGGTGTCGGTACCGGTCTGACGAATGTCGAGGCGGCTGCCCACGACCAGGAGGAAGTCGCACTCCGCGAGAGCATGGTTCGCCCAGCGATTTCCGTAGGAGCCGATGAGGCCCACCCGAAGGGGATCGTCGGCGCCCAGGGCGTCGACCCCGAGGAGGGAGTGGACGACGGGAACCCCGATCCGCGCCACGGCGCGACGGAAGGAGTCCGCAGCCAGCCCGCTGCGAACACCGCCCCCCACGAGCACGAGAGGGCGCCGTGCCGTGCCCAGCGCCGCAAGGACTGCCTCGATGTCCCTTCCGGCGATGCTCCTGCCATTCGGGACCGGACGACCGCGCCGACCGGGCTCGGGAAATTCCATCTCGATGCGCTGCACGTCCATGGGAAGGTCGATAAGCACCGGGCCTGGGCGTCCGCCCACCGCAAGATCGAAGGCCCGGTCGAGTGCACCCGGTACGTCCTCCGGCGCCATCACCTGGATCGCGGCCTTGGTAATCGGGCGAGCCATCGCCACGATGTCGGTCTCCTGGAATCCGAGCTGCCGGACGGGGCGCTCCCCCCGGAGTTCGTGTCGGTTGACCTGGCCCGTGATGAACACTGCCGGGGTGCTGTCGAAGTAGCAGCTGCCCATCGGAGTCAGGAGGTTGGTCGCCCCGGGACCGCTCGTGGCGAACGCAACGCCAGGAGCTCCGTCGATCCGGGCGCTGCCTTCCGCAGCGAACCCAGCCCCCTGCTCGTGGTGCATCGAGACGAGCTTCACCGAGGACTGCTTCGCGAAGGAGTCGAGGATGTGGGCCAGCATCCCCCCCGCAAGCTCGTAAGCGTGCGTGACGCCCTGGGCGGCGAGGTAGCGCACCAAATAGTCGGAGACCTTGAACCTTGGCACCTCGGAAACAGTATCCTATTGCCCGTTGATGACCAACCCGCTCGTCTCCGATCTCGCCGGCCAGGACCGGTCATATCCGAAGCTCTGGGAGCCATTCCACGGGGCTCGGATCTTCATGACGGGCGGGACCGGATTCTTCGGGGGATGGCTGCTCGAGTCGTTCCTGTGGGCCAAGGAGAACGGGAACCTCGACGCTGAGATCACGGTCCTGACTCGTGACCCCTCAGCCTTCGAGGAGAGACGCCCCAGGCACGCGAGAGGCGCGGGAGTGACCGTTCTCCAGGGAGACGTCCTTTCCTTGGTCCCGCCAGCGGAACCCTTCACCCACGTGATTCACTGCGCCGCGCCGGTTGGCGATCGACTGGGAGGGCGGGCGCAAGGGAGCCTGGCGCGCGAGTTGGTGGAGGGAACTCGCAAGGTCATGGACTTTGCGCGCGGTTGCGGTGCGCAGCGAGTTCTCCTTGCCAGTTCCGGGGCCGTCTACGGATCGCCGTCGAACGGCGCTCCGATGGTCTCCGAGGACGATGCGGGCGCCCGTCCCGGAGGCTTGGCCCTCACGGAATATGGACAGGGGAAGAAAGGTGCCGAGGAACTGGCGATTCGAGCTGGCGGCGACCATCACCTCGAGGTCGTCATCGCCCGCTGCTTTGCCTTCGCCGGGCCCTACCTGCCGCTTGACGGTCCCTATGCGATCGGTAACTTCGTTCGAGATGCGCTGCGGCACGGGCCCATCGAGGTCAAGGGCGACGGGACCTCGGTACGTTCCTTCATGTACGGTGCGGACCTGGCAACGTGGCTGTGGACCCTGCTTGCCGATGGGCGCGCCGGCCGCGCTTACAACGTGGGATCGGAGCACTCCATCTCCATTTCCGGCCTCGCGCACCTCGTGGTCCGTGCCCTGGGCAGCGGGGGGCGAGTGGAGATTGCCAAGCCAGCGCGTGACGGCTCGCCGGTCGAGCGCTACGTCCCCTCCACCAAGCGGGCGCGGACGGAGCTGGGTCTCATGGATACCTTCGATCTCGAAACCTCGATCTGCCGCATGGCCGAGTTCGCGTCGCATCGATGAAACGCATGGTAGGATCCAGCATTCTCCGCGGTGACGACGACACTCGAGGGTGAGCGAGAGCACGACACGTGAAGACCATCAGCATCGTCACTCCCTGCTTCAACGAAGAAGAGAACGTGACCGATGTTGTCCGGCGGGTGCGAGTGGTGATGGAAGGCCTGCCCGCGTACCGGTATGAGCACATCTTCATCGACAACCGGTCCGAGGACCGGACTGTGGAGATCCTCCGGGAACTCGCCGCGAAGGACAAGCGGATCAAGATCATCGTCAACGCCCGGAACTTCGGTCACATCCGATCGCCCTACCATGGGATGCTCCAGGCGCACGGGGACGCGGTCATTTCCCTGGTCTCGGACCTCCAGGACCCACCCGAGTTGATCCGGGACTTCGTCCGGAAGTGGGAGCAGGGCTTCAGGGTCGTCGTTGGCGTGAAGACCGCGAGCCGGGAGAACCGGCTGATGTACCGCCTGCGGGGCGTCTATTACCGACTGCTGCGCCGCGTTGCCACGGTCGACCTCCTCGAGCACTTCACGGGCTTCGGTCTCTACGACCGTTCGGTGATGGACGTGTTGCGCGGCCTCCGCGAGCCCTACCCATACTTCCGCGGCCTGGTGTCCGACATCGGCTTCGACATCGCGCGAGTCGAGTTCACTCAGCCACAGCGGCAGCGCGGGCTGACCAAGAACAACTTCCTGACGCTTCTCGACATGGCGCTGCTTGGGGTGACCAACCACACCAAGGTTCCCCTTCGCCTGGCCACGACGCTCGGATTCCTGGCCTCCGGCCTGTCGCTGCTCGTAGGCATCGGCTACCTGATCGCGAAGCTGGTCTTCTGGAACACATTCACGGCCGGGATCGCACCGCTCGTGATCGGCTTCTTCTTCTTCGGGTCGGTACAGTTGTTCTTCATGGGGCTCATCGGGGAATACGTGGGAGCGATCTTCACCTACGTTCAGGGGCGGCCGCTCGTCGTCGAGAAGGAGCGGGTCAATTTCGAACCGGACGTGGGCGATTCCCATTTGCCCGGTACCGGGTAGCGGCGAATGAACGACTTCGAAGATTCTCCGACGGACCCCGGTGGTGCCCCCACGGACCATGCCCCATGGTGGGGCAGGCGCCCGTTGCTCTGGCTGCTCCTGATCGTCGTCGCGGCGCATGGCTTCATGCTGCTGATGGACGGTGAGTACTGGGACGGCCTGGTCTGGCACGACCACCTCCGGGAAGGCAGGTGGGACCTGGTCTTGGCGGCTTGCCGGGAGGCGGGATTTCCTGCCGTGGCCTACCTGTACTGGCTCGTAGGGCGGTTCCCCGAGCCCCTCCACGTACACCGGATCCTGGTGGTTGCCTCGATGGCGCTTACCGCCGTCTGCACCTACCGGATCCTCATGCTCACGGCCGCGATCGGAAAGACCCAGTCATTCTGGATCGCGTCCATCGCCGCCGCCTACCCAGCCAACCGGGTGGCCTTCGAACTGTCCGTGCTCCAGTACTCGGCATGCATGGCCCTCTTCGCGCTGGCGGCACTTCTCGCCCTGCGCTCCGAGCGCACCTCGGGCTCGGCCCATCTCCTCCAGCGGGCCGCATCGCTGACCCTCTTCCTCGCCAGCTTTCACATGAACTCGCTTCTCGTCTTCTACTACGGGCTCTTCCTGATCTTCGCGATGGCGGAGCGGAAGCGGGAGTCCCTTTCCGTTACCGAGGGGCTGTGGCGCCAGGTCCGGAGGCGAGCGGACTACCTGGCGCTTCCCGTGGCATTCTGGTTGCTCAAGGAAGCCCTGGCGCCGCGGTCCGGCCTGTACAGCGAGTACAATAGGTTCACTCTTCGTCCTGGCTCCGTGGTCGTCTCCACGGGGTCTTTCCTCTGGAACGGTGTCTACGGACCGGTGAACGAATCGCTCCGGCTTCTCCTCGCGTATCCGGTGCTGACCTTGGCCGCAGCTCTGGCCCTGTCGTTCGCCCTGCTCGAACGAGGATCGCGATCCTCCGTCGACCCGTCTGAAGCGGCCAGGAGTAGATGTGAGCTCGTGGCGTGGGGCGGTTTCTTGCTCGGCGCGGCGATCTTCCCCTACGTTGCCGTCGGCGTCGCGCCGGGCTCCTCGGGATGGACCGTCCGGCATGCTGCGCTTCTCGGCTTGCCCGTGTCCCTGATGCTCGTGGGCGGAATCCAGCTCCGCTTCCCTGGGCCCGGTGGCTCCCCGTCCGGAACCGGGCGGATCCTGCTCGGCCTCCTCCTCCTGGGATTCTGCATGCTCGACATCCACGGGTACGTGGCCTGGCAGGCCCGGTGGGTCAAGGACCGCTCCGTCGTTGAGCAGCTGTCTGCGAGCCCGGAGGCCAGCCGCTTTTCCGTTTACTGGATCGACGACCAGACCACGGTGGGGGTGCGGGAGGAATACCGCTTCTACGAATGGGCCTCCCTGTTCAAACGGGCCTGGCGGTCGGAGGGCCGGGTCGGTTTCGATCGGCGGCTCAGCGGAGATCAGCCGTTGCGCGACAACTCCCGGTACTTCTCCGCGCGTTACGGACTGGCTGGTCTCGACCCGGAGGGACCGCAGGCGCTGATGACCATCGAGGACGGAGCGGAGGCCTGGGGCGACGGCCCCCTCGTACTCGCCTACCTCCGCAGGAAGATCCTGGCGCCCGACACGATGGGGGCCTTCCTTTCGCGCGTCACCAGGGTCACGGTTGCTCCCGTCCCGGTGGCCCAGCGAGCAGCGCCGGACTAGCCACTTTCTGGGAAGACAGGCCCAGGGACCGGGGGACAGGTCACCCGGAGCAGCCCTTTTTGGGGCGTGCGTGTCACCATTGGGAGACGCTCGGTCCCAGTTTCTGGAGCGAGGGACCTCCCACTTTCGCTCCTGTTCGGTGATAGATATCTGACGACGACACAACGGACCCGGGTGGGATTTCATGAGTCGCCAATTCGTCATGTTAAAGGCCGACGACCTCGGTTACCCAAGGGAGAGGCGTGACATCGCGTCGCTCGCCAGGATCGCCGTGAAGCGCATCATTGGAAAGCCGGTCGAACCCCGCCTGAGGGAGCGCCGGTGGAAGCACTTCCTGGATTATGTCGAAAGGATGAAGATAAAGGCGAGCCTGGGATTGATCGCCAAGCACCTTGAGGATGGCGGATCCGAGTTTCTTGCCCTTGTAAGGATGCTCGCTGCGAACAAGGCATTTGAGATCTGGAACCATGGATACGATCATCTACGCATCGGAACAACGAAGGATGGGCAGCCGATCTGTGAATTCAGGGGCACCACTCTCGAATACCAACTGGAGCATATCGTCAAGGCGCAATTCCTGGCGAAGCACCACTTGGGGACTGTGATGCGCTCCTTCGGAGCCCCCGAGAACGCAACCGACGGCGCGACGATCATTGCACTAGATCGGATAGAGGAGATCAAGGTCTGGTACTTTGGTCCCGCTGGTTCTACCAAGATGATCATTGATCGTGTGGCAGAGATCGAGCGTCCCCTGTTTCGCCCCAGTTTCGGGAAATTCGTCGAGAACTACGACGAAACGCTGCCGATGCTGGCCCTGCAGGTTCACCCCGCGAACTGGGAGTCGGTCGACTTCGACGAGTTCGATAGGATCACAGAGTTCCTCCTCGCACGGCCCGTTCACTTCATCAACCCTCTTGAATATTCCGAGTTACGATGAGGGACGTCTGCGCTCTGGACACGAAACCCGAACGTCAACAGAGATTGTTCCGCGTCACTTCCCGGTTGCGCTCAGCGAGGCACGGAAGCGGGGTCAGGCCGCATGGCACGTGCCTGGACTCCTATAGTCGACCTACCAATGCGCGATACTGAACTCCTCGTACTCGAAGCCGGTCGCGCCGAGCGTCACTACTGGCGGGACATCTGGCGCTACCGTGAACTTTTCTACGTACTTGCATGGCGCGACCTCGCGGTGCGGTACAAGCAGACCATCATCGGGCTGGCGTGGGCCCTTGTTCGTCCCCTCGCGACGATGATCGTCTTCACTTTCGTCTTCGGTCGCGTTGCGAAGATGCCACCGGACGGAACGACCCCGTACGCCCTGATGGTATTTGCTGGGCTACTGCCTTGGCAGTTCTTCTCGTCGGCGATCTCGGACTCCTCCAACAGCCTCATCGGCAGCGCCAACCTCATCAGCAAGGTCTATTTCCCGAGGCTCATCATCCCGCTCGCCGCGATCGTAGTTTCGTTGGCCGACCTTCTCATCAGCTTCGGCATCCTCGTAGGCCTCATGTTCTGGTACCGATTTCTGCCGACCTGGCGATTTGCTGCCCTGCCGCTCTTCGTCCTCATGGCGGTACTCGTCAGCATCGGGCCCGGCCTCTGGATCACGTCCCTGAACGTGAAGTATCGGGACTTTCGCTACGTCGTCCCGTTCATCGTCCAGCTCGGGCTCTATGTTTCGCCGATCGGGTTCAGTTCGTCTGCAGTACCGGAGAGATGGCGTATGCTCTATTCGCTGAATCCGATGGTCGGCGTCATCGACGGATTCCGGTGGGCCATTCTCGGCGGACCGGTTGCCTTCCAGTGGCAGGCCCTCGCTTTCAGCTGGATCGTCATCGGGCTCTTCCTCTGGAAGGGAGTTCGAACCTTTCGGAAGACAGAGAGGAGCTTTGCCGACCTCGTATGACTCCATCCCAGGCGACAGATTTCGCCATCAGGGCCGAGGGCCTTTCCAAGAGTTACATGGTGGGGCATGAGTCGGCCCGAGCCCATCGGTACTCGGCGCTACGGGACGTGATCGCGCAAGGGGCCCGCAACCTCGTTCGAAAGACGCGCGACATGATGCACGGAAGAGCGATCGTGCAGGGAGACGAGGTCGAGGAGTTCTGGGCGCTCAAGGACGTCAGCTTCGAGGTCGCGCAAGGCGACAGGATTGGTATCATTGGGCGGAACGGGGCCGGAAAGTCTACCCTGTTGAAGGTGCTAAGCCGGATCACCGAACCCACGAGGGGGCGTGTCACCATTTCAGGCAGAGTGGCAAGCCTCCTAGAGGTCGGTACTGGATTTCATCCTGAATTGACTGGACGTGAGAACATATTTCTCAATGGCGCAATCCTCGGTATGAGGCGTCTTGAGATCCAGGGCAAATTCGACGAGATCGTGGCCTTTGCCGAGATCGAGCGATTCCTGGACACTCCTGTGAAGAGGTATAGCAGCGGCATGTACGTGCGTCTGGCGTTCGCGATTGCGGCGCACCTGGAGCCAGAAATCTTGATCGTCGATGAGGTCCTTGCCGTCGGGGATGCGCGTTTTCAGAAGAAG
Source organism: uncultured Anaeromyxobacter sp. (assembly GCA_903904005.1). Classification (GTDB taxonomy): domain Bacteria; phylum Myxococcota; class Myxococcia; order Myxococcales; family Anaeromyxobacteraceae; genus CAIOAK01. The sequence goes on along the minus strand of CAIVAR010000081.1, from coordinate 19,759 downwards.
TGCATGAGCAAGATGGATAGTGTCGCCGCAGGCGGAAGGACCGTTCTGTTCGTCAGCCACAACATGTCGGCTATCCTTGCCCTGTGCCAGAAGGCGATCCTGCTAGACGCGGGTGAACTTGTCGCCACCGGAACGGCACCAGCAATGGCCGAAAGGTACATGGTCATCTCCCAGCAGCGGGTGGGCGAAAGACAACCAACGGACGTAGGAAAGCCATATATCGAAAGGGTTGTTCTTCTTGCGTCTGGGAATGAACCCGTGTCGCGTCTATCGACAGATGAGGCGGCGCGGGTATCGATCCGCATCTCGACGGGAGCGAGGCCAAAGCTCGTGTTTGGCTTCACGGTCTTCAACGCAGAGGGCGTTGGATTGTTTTCTGGCATCACTTCTGACGTCGTGGACTACATCCCGCTGGAAGCCCAGAAGTTGAGCATCAACCTTCCCATCGAACTCATGAATCCGGGGACCTATCGGATCGAAGGTGCGCTGGCAGATGACGGCGTGGTGGTGGATCAAAGCGAATGCTACTGTACCTTCGAGGTGCAGCGGTCAAACCAGTTCGACATCGGTTCGGGCAAAGCAAGGGGCATGCTTCGCATTTCGCAGGGCTGGGAATTCTAATAGATGACCGTTCGCGCATACATCAGGGACAAGATCAGGAGACTGGTCGGTTACGACCAGACCCAATCCAAGCTAGATCGGTTACTGGCGCGCACCGGTGACCTCGCGGAAGCGACTAAGGTCGCGGCCACTCTATCGTCCGCCGAATTCGTCGAAGCGCATATGTCAGTTGCGAAACCGCTCGAGAGTCAGAGCGAGGTCCTTGATTATGCGCTTTCGCAAATGTCGACCCACGACGGTGGACTTGTCTGCGAGTTCGGGGTCTACGAGGGCCGGACGATCAACTATATCGCGACACGTACCAGGCAGGCCGTGTTTGGATTCGACTCATTTCAGGGACTCCCGGAGACATGGCGGGCAGGCTACGACCGCGGGAAATTCAGTCTGGGCTCCAATGGCCTGCCGGCATGCGAGCCGAACGTTTCCCTGGTGGTCGGGTTGTTCGACGATACGCTCCCCAAGTTTCTGGCAGAGCATCCCGGCGACGTGACGTTTCTGCATGTCGACTGCGATCTCTACTCATCGACAAGAACGGTGCTCACTCTCCTGGGGCAACGATTGCCGCGTGGAGCTGTTATCGTGTTCGACGAATATTTCAATTACCCTGGATGGCAGAGTCACGAGCACCTTGCGTTTAACGAGTACCTGATCCAAGCAAGGCGACAATGCGAATACATTTGCTACAACCGATTCCATGAGCAGGTTGCGGTGAAGATGCTGTGACGTGGAATCCAAGAGCCGTGGTTCAATGCGGGAGCCAATCCTTTCGCTTGCCGGACAAAGTGAGGCCGCGAGTAGGGGCGGATCCTCTTGGGGCCAAGCGGGTCGTGCAGTCGGGAATGTCACTAACCCGACTGCTATTCCGGGTTTACCCACTGGCACGTAGGTCAGTTAGGACCCGGGACACAAGTTCGGGAGGCGGTGTTGGGTGAGATAGAGATTCTGATTCTTGGCGCCGGCCCGACTGGACTCGGGAGTGCGCGCCATCTCTCCACGCTCGGTCACTGCAACTGGGCGCTTCTGGAGGCGAGTTCCGCACCGGGCGGGCTTGCGTCGTCCTTTGTCGACTCCGAGGGGTTCGTCTGGGACATCGGCGGCCATGTTCAGTTTTCTCACTACGAGTATTTCGATCGTGCCATGAGGGATATCCTCGGGCCCGAAGGCTGGTTGCACCACCAACGTGAGTCATGGATTTGGATGAGGGATCGCTTCATTCCCTACCCACTCCAGAACAACATCCATCGACTTCCCGCAGGTGACCTGATTCGCTGCCTGGAAGGGTTGGTCGAGATCTGCCGACGGCCTCGCGGTTCACCTCAAAACTTCCAGGACTGGATCGACCAAACTTTTGGCCGAGGCCTGGCCGAGATCTTCATGGAGCCGTACAACCGCAAGGTGTGGGCGTGTCCACCCGCCATGATGAATAGCGGTTGGGTCGGGGACCGTGTTGCGACCACGGACCTGAATCGCGTCCTAAGGAACCTGGTGCTTCAGCAGGACGACGTGTCCTGGGGGCCGAACAGTACCTTTCAGTTCCCGAAGCGAGGCGGCACCGGGGCGATCTGGCAGGCGTGTGCCTCTCAGTTGGACCCGGGGCGTCTGCACTTCGGCAAGAAGGTTACCCGCGTCGATCTCGAGGGGAGGCGAGTATTCACGGCCGACGGGTACGAGTATTCCTACTGCCATCTCGTCTCGACCTTGCCCCTCCTCGAACTGATCTCGCTATCTGGCCGGACGGACCTGCAGCCCCTCGCTGATCGAGGCCTGCTCTACTCGAAAACCAACGTAGTCGGCCTTGGACTGCGTGGTAGACCCAGGAGCGACCTGGCGACGAAATGCTGGATGTATTTCCCGGAGGACGATTGCCCGTTCTACCGGGCAACGGTATTCAGCAACTACTCGCCCTTCAATGTGCCCGACATTTCGCGGTATTGGTCGCTCATGTTCGAAGTATCCGAGTCGCCCTACAAGTTCGTCGATCATCAGAGCCTACAGGAGGACGTGATAGCGGGCGCATTGAAGACGCGCCTGATCGAAGATCGCTCAGACATCGTGTCCATCTGGCATCATCACTCGAACTTCGGATATCCCATCCCCAGCCTGCACAGGGACGAGGCACTAGCCGAGATTATCCCATTGTTCGAGAAGTACGATGTATATTCTCGGGGTCGCTTCGGAATGTGGAAGTACGAGGTGAGCAACCAAGATCATTCGTTCATGCAGGGCGTTGAAGCAGTGGAGCGCGTGCACAATGGAAGACAGGAAATCACCGCGTTCGACCCAAACTATGTGAATGCGAAGAAGCATCCATGGCCGTTCGAGCGCTGGAACTGATGTTTTCGCCTTCCGGGTAATTAGCGGCTACCGCCGACTGTCACGTCCAACCCGAGCCCGTCGACAGGATATGTGGAGTCATCGGTGATTGACAGGTTGCTGCACTTCTCCTTGTACCCGTTGCGGACTACCGACGGTGGACCAAGCGGGAATATTGCTCATAATTATCTCCCCTTTCTGTCCGACAAGTATTGCTTTTCGCACAATCTGGTATATCAATCACTGGGGAGCAGAGTCCGAAGGACGACCCTTCAGGCGATGGCGCGGCATCGTTGGCTTGATCGACTGGCAGGCGCCGGAAAGGCAGGTCGATGGCGACAATTTGTATTGGAGGCCCGCGAGCACTACGTACTTTCGCGTGCGCGAAATTATCGACTTGTGTATTTCCACGACGTATGGCGTCTCAAGGCTTGTCTCTCGTTGATCCCGCACGCTCAAGTAGTGCTGCTGCAATCGTATTGCCCTGAATTGCCATCCCAGGAGTGCGCAGCACAGGGGATGGCTGAGCAGGATGTCCAGTGGAGCATTGCGGCCGAAGCCGAGGCATTCGACCGAGCGAACGTTGTAATCCAACCGAATTCTGGAGTTGGGTCAATTTATTCGGGGTTAATGGGAGGCAAGAGGGCGCAATATGTCCCTTACGGGGCGTTGCCGGTAGCCGATGCCTGTCGGTACCCATTGGATCGTTCGACGATTAACTTCATGTATGTGGGACGCAGATGCCATATCAAGGGCTTCGACATCGTGATGGAGGCGTTTCGTGAGGCTAGAAAGCGGCGTGACGACATCAGTCTAGTGGTGGTTGGAAAGCCAGACGGGTTTCCGGTCACGGGCGAAGGAGTATATGACGTGGGCTTCTCGGTCCGAGTGCATGATTGGTTGGCGTCCTGTGACTATCTTGTGAGCGCGAACAGGCAAAGTTACGTCGACATGGTTATTCTGGAGGCTCTGTCGGTAGGAACGCCCATAATGATGACGATGAATGCAGGGCATGAAATATTTAGAAGGCAATCGTCCGGCATCCAAGAGATATTGAATCCGTATGGGTTGGAATTGCAGCGACTATTCTTGGATCCAAACCTCCGAAAGAGGGAAGATAACTACGACGCAGTCAGGGCAAATAAGAATTTGCACGTGAATAGTTACACGCCCGCGGACTGCGCCCGCCGCCTGGAAGACATCGCATGCTCATTGCTGTGACATCATAGCCATTACCCGTGCGGAGATTGTCGAATAGTGTCTGAAAGGTTAAGGGCCTGTTGCGAATCATACACCTTGGGAGCGCAGTCTCGCCTATTCCAAAGGTGCGGGGAGTTTTCTCTAGGGATGCTGGCAGGGTGGGCGGGGGGGCAACAAGGTGAGTACTGGCGAGGCGATACCTGCGCTAGAGCGACGGCGCGTGGTTGTAACTGGCTGGGCCGTGCCTCGAAATCGAGGCTCGAGGCTGAATCGCTGCCCAGGCGCCGTCCGTAGCGAGGCGGCTAGTCGGTTCGGCGGCCTTGCAAGAATTGTAAGCGGTGAAGAGCAATGTTCATGAGCGATTTCTCCGATACCGTCGGAAAGTTCGCGGGCGCCAAAGCCCTTTTCTGTCTCTACGATTGGCCGAACAAGGTAGGGGGCCCGAACATCTGGGCGATGCGCCTTCTACCTGAGTTGGCCCGAAGCGGATGGGAGGTAGAAGTTGCGGCCCTTTGTCACTGCGAGCCGGGCGCGGAGTATAGCACCCAGATTGTCAGGCACCTAAAGGGCCATGGGATCAAAGTGCATGCCATGCCCTACACACAGCATGCCATCGACGCAGCCCGTTGGCTCTTGAGGGTGGCATCGCAATGCCAGCCGGATATCTTCATCGCAAACTGTGTCGTTTCTGCATTCTATGCAGGGCGATACTTGAGAGAGCAGGATAGGCCGTCCATCATCGTTCTCCACTCCGATGACCCGTTCCACCACAGCATCCTCGAAATGGCGAAGCGGCATCCAGCTTTCCTTCCTTCACGGTTTGTCGCGGTATCCCGGCAACTGGCCGACCTGGTGGTCACCACGCTCGGGTGCGATGCGGGAGTGTCCCGGATTCCGTACGGAGTTCCGGTGCCGGATCGGTGCACTCCAAACCAAACGGATCTGACCCTCCTGTATGCGGGGCGCTTCGTCGTGGAGCAAAAGCAGATCCTTCAGGTCACGCGAGCGCTGATCACTTGCGCGGAGACTTATCCGTCAGTTCGCGCGGTGCTGTGCGGTGACGGGACGGAACGAACCGCGATGCTCGACCTGGTGAAGAAGTCCACCGCAGGGAATAGGGTTCAGGTCGTCGGCCCGCTGGGCCTGGCCGAAGTACAGGACTTGATGCTTCGGTCAGGGGCCATCGTACTGTTGTCGGACTATGAAGGCCTGCCGATCGCCCTGATGGAGGGCATGGCCTGTGGTTTGGTTCCGATCGTCACGGACATGCGCTCTGGAATCCCAGAGCTGGTCAAGGACGGACAGAATGGAATGGTCGTCTCGGACCGTGGCCCGTCCTTCTTGGAGGCGGTTGGCAGACTGCAGCAAGATCAAGACCTCCGCAGGCGATTGGGTCAAAATGCCAGGAAAACGATAATCGAACGCTACTCTGACGCAGCCGGTACCGCTGGGTGGTTGGGATTGTTTCAGGAATTGTCCATGAAGGAGGGGCGCTCGAGACGGCCTTTCGTGGTCCCGCGGCGCATCCGAGTGCCGCCGGTGGTCGGGGCTCTGGGGCGGGAAGATGTACGATTCTCGATTGCGCGTGCCGTGCGTGGGAGAGCGCGTCGACTTCGTGACTTTGTGACGGGGAGGGGCAGATGAGTGACCCACGACTCGAGCCATCCGTGTTTCATAGTCGCTGGTACCACCTCAAGGCCCTGAGGGCTGCCCTCGAGGAGGAGTTCCGTGGGGCCGTTGGGGAACGGGCGCGAGGGGGGATTCTCGTGGACCTGGGGTGCGGTTCAATGCCGTACCGGGAAATCTTTGAGCCACTGGTGGGCAGGTACGTTGGAATCGATCTGGCCGGAAACGAGCGAGCGGCCCTTCACTTCGACCAGTTCGGGCGGGCACCGATCGAGGACGGGTCGGTCGACGTGGTCCTGAGTTCACAGGTGCTCGAGCACGTTCCCTCTCCCCAAGCCTACCTCGAAGAGGCGCACCGCATTCTCAAGCCCGATGGGCTCCTGTTCCTTTCGACCCACGGGTACTGGATGTTCCACCCAGACCCGACCGACTACTGGCGGTGGACGGCGGCCGGATTGCGAACGGAGGTGGAGCGGGCTGGCTTCTTCGTCGAGCACATGCGTGGAGTCATGAACCTGGCCGCTTCAGGGGTTCAACTCTTCCAGGACGGAGTGGCCGGAGGAGTTCCTGCGCCAGCGAGACCTGCATTCTTCTGGTTGATGAACCGGATCATGGCCCTTGCAGACACCGCGGGGGACGCTGAACGTCGAAACGTCGATGCATGCGTGTACGTCGTGCGAGCGGCCCGACGTCAAAGGGACTGACAGCATGTCCGATGGCAGTACATTGCGAGTTGTCATCGTTTCGCCCTTGAAGGGTGCCGTATCGGAGACATTCATCCGGGCCCACGTGGATGGGCTTCCGTTCGAGGTCATCCCTCGCTACGGTTCTCACTGGCGCCTGAGTGACCCGAGCGACCGGGAGATATGGCCTTGGGGCAGTGGGCTTTCCGGTGTGCTCCGGAGAATGGGTGCCTCGCTCGACAAGTCGGTTCTCGACATCATGGTGAGCCAGCACCTTCGGAGCGTCGGAGCCGACGCCGTGCTGGCGGAATACGGGATCACCGGCTCCTACCTCACGGCGGGATGCAGGAAGGCGGGCGTTCCGCTGTTCGTACATTTTCATGGATTCGATGCCTCGATGCGGGAGGTTCTGGAAGAACAGAGGACGGGTTACCAGGCGATGTTCGACTACGCGGACGGCATCGTGGCGGTGTCGAGCACGATGAAGACCCGATTGATATCTTTGGGGGCGAAGCCGGAGCGGGTTCATCTGAATGTCTATGGGGTCGACCCGAGCCGATTCTCCGGAGGTGCTCCCGAGGCTGCGAGAGCAAAGTTCGTTGCGGTGGGGCGGTTCGTCGAGAAGAAGGCTCCGCAACTCACGTTGCTGGCTTTCAAGGAAGTCCTGACGGTCGTGCCTGATGCTGTGCTCACGTTCGTGGGAGAAGGCCCTCTGCTCGGACCGTGCAGGCGGCTCGCAACTGCGCTGGGCCTGGATGGTGCAGTCGAATTCGTGGGCTCTCAGCCCGGCGAGCGCGTGGGGCAACTGATGCGAGAGGCACGGGCATTCGTGCAACACTCCCTCGAGGCCGAAAGCGGTGACAGTGAGGGTACCCCCGTGGCTGTGATAGAGGCACAGATGACCGGTCTGCCCGTCGTTTCGACGCGACATGCCGGCATACCTGACGTGGTCGTCGACGGAGAAACGGGATTCCTTGTCGACGAGGGTGATGCAGGTGCAATGGGTGTTCGAATGGTGCGGCTTGCGCTCGATCCCTTGCTGGCGGGCAAGATGGGCCGCGCGGGCAGGGCTCGCGCAGCGACCCATTTCACGCTGGATCGGCACCTCGGGCAGCTCGCCGCCATGATAAACGGGAGCGTTGGAGCGGGGAGACGGTGACCCTGCCAGATGATCCGGGAATCAAGGTGAAGGTACCCTTCATCGACTTGAAGGCAGCATACCTGCAACTCCGGTCCGAACTCGGAGACGCCTTGTCGCGGGTCATGGACGGGGGCCAACTCATCCTGGGGCACGAAGTCGAGGCCTTTGAGGAATCCTTCGCGAGATATGTCGGATGCACCCACGGCGTGGGCGTAGGGTCCGGCCTCTCGGCGCTGCAGATAGGGCTTGCCGCCGCAGGAATTGGGCGCGGCGATGACGTCCTCGTGCCGGCGAACACATTCATCGCGACCTGGCTGGCGGTGTCCGAGGTCGGGGCACGGCCCGTTCCGGTCGATCCCGACCCGGATACCGGGAACGTCACGGCGACCTCCATCGAGGCCGCTCTCACCCCCCGGTCTCGCGCCGTCATCCCCGTTCACCTGTACGGGGTTCCAGTGGACATGTCCCCCATCATGGCACTCGCCCACAGCCGCTCCCTCTTCGTCTTGGAGGACGCAGCGCAGGCGCATGGCGCCGAGTACAAAGGGAGGCGCTCGGGATCCCTGGGCCATGCGGCTGCCTGGTCCTTCTACCCCACGAAGAACCTGGGGGCGCTCGGTGACGGTGGAGCCGTCACGACGAGCGATCCGGAGCTCGCCCGGAAGATCCGCCTCCTCCGAAATTACGGGTCGAACGAGAAGTACGTCCACGATGTCAAGGGGACGAACAGCCGGCTCGATGAGCTCCAAGCGGCGTTCCTGAGCGTGAAGCTCCGCCATCTGGATGCCTGGAACGCGCGCAGGCGCTTCGTCGCGGCGAGCTACCTTCAGGGCATGAGGAATCCGCTCGTGATGCTGCCGCGCCCCGGTTCGTGGGCGCTACCATCCTGGTACGTCTTCGTGGTGAAGACCGAGCGGCGCACGGAGCTTCAGCGATTCCTTCGGGAAAGGGGCGTGGACACCATGATCCACTACCCCGTCCCTCCCCACCGGCAGGCGGCCTATGCGGACCTCGGCATCCCCTGGGATGCTTTCCCGGTCGCGAACCGCTGGTGCGACGAGGTCCTGAGCTTGCCGATGGGCCCCCACATGACCGATGAACAGGTGGAGTTCGTCATCGAGTCGGTCAACGTCTTCCGGTAGGCTGCTGGTGGCTCGCCATGCCGCTCTCCGACTGCCGAATCATCCAACTCCCGAAGATCGCTGATCCCCGGGGAAACCTCACCTTCATCGAGGGCAGTGTCCACGTGCCCTTCGACGTCCAGCGGGTGTACTACCTTTATGATGTCCCCGGCGGTTCCGAGCGTGGGGGGCACGCGCACCGAGACCTTCACCAGTTCATCATCGCCATGTCCGGGAGCTTCGACATCGCGCTCGACGATGGGAAGGAGAAGAAGCGCTTCCACCTCGCGCGCTCCTACTACGGGCTCTACGTCTGCCCGATGATCTGGCGGGAACTCGATAACTTCTCGTCGGGCTCCGTCTGCATGGTGCTCGCCTCCAATCGCTATTCGGAGTCGGACTACATCCGAGATCACGAGGAGTTCGTTTCACTCACCGGTGCCGGCGACCCAACCCGGGGTGCCGCACGCGACTAAAGACCGTTCGGGGGAAGCCCACGGCCAAGTGTTCAGGATGGATACAACTCTTGCGAAGAGGGCGCTGGCCCGCATCCTTGGTCCTCGAAAGAGAGACCCTATTCGCCGAGTCATCCTCACCTATCACGCGGTGGGGCAGGGGCCGTTCGCGATTCCTCGGGAAAGATTCCAGGCCCAGATGGAATGGCTCGCCCGAAGGGCAAGCGTCCTGACCTTGGACGATCTGCTCCGGCGGTTCAGTGTCGATCCCCTGCAGGTCGCCATCACCTTCGATGACGGATACTCGAGTGTTGTGGAGTGTGCAGAATCCGTCATGACCGCGCTCGGGTTCCCAGGGACCGTATACGTAAACACAGGTTGGATGGGGAGGGAGGAGAGAATTGAATCGGATTCGACTCGAGGCCACTACCCGGACGAACGATTCATGACCTGGAGCGACCTCGAGCGCCTGAGGAGGGTCGACTGGACGGTCGGGTCACACGGAGTTGAGCACGACGACCTGACCCGAATGCCTCCGAAGAAGGTGGCCTCCGAACTAAGGAACTCTCGCCTGTCGATAGAAGACAATCTTGGGTCTTCCTGCGTGCACTTCGCGTACACTTGGGGACGGAGCAATCCTCGGGTTCGGCGGGCGGTTGCCGAGGCCGGATACCAGACCGCAGCGACGACGATTCATGGTCCTGTGCCCAGACTGTCGGACCCGTTCACGCTTCCCCGCGTGGACGTATCGTTCCGCTACGGTCTTGGGGACTTCGAGGCCGCCCTGCTTGGGGACTGGGACTATCTCGGACCGATTCAACGGCTCCGTGGGGTGGTGAGAAGCCTCCGTCCTTCCATTGGCGAGGCAATATGATGCGCTGGGAGGTAGATGCCGGAAGCGATTCGTGGGACGAATCGCTTTCGAAGTTGGGAGGGCATCCCCTCCAGTCGGCACTGTGGGGAAGCGCTCGTCGGAAGGTGGACCGGATAGCTGAGCATCGCTGGCGCGCGTTCGACGGTGATCGCTTGATCCTCATGGCGCGTATCGAGGAACGGGGGATCCCTGGCCTCGGTCGGGTGGCGTGGATACCCAAGGGTCCGACCTGGGGGGGGGGCAGGTCCCCGGAGGTCGAGAGGGTGTTCCACGCCATGCTCAAGGACGCTGGATATTGCCTGGTCGTGACGGACCGGTGGGTTCCGACCGAGGCCACGAGTTTCCCCGAGGGACCCACCCCGGCCCAGACGATCTGGGTCGACCTCACCCGCGGGTCCGATGCCCTGTGGAAGGCGCTGGAGTCTAAGGCGCGCCACGGGGTCGCGCGAGCGAGAAGGGACGGCATCGTCAGCGAGCCATCTGGTGACCGCCACGATCTCGAATGGTTCTGTTCGCTCTGCGAGGAAACCGAGGAGGCGAAGGGATTCCGGGGCCCGGGCTCGCTTGACCTCATGGCGGAGCTGCTGAAAAGCGGGGGGGAGCACGCCCTGGGGTCACTCTTCGTTGCTCGGGTGGGGAATAGCAGGGCGGCAGGGGCCTTGATCCTCAGGTGTGGAAAAACCCTGCACTATTTCTGGGGTGTAACCGACCGGAAGTTTTCAAGGGGGGCTGGGGAAGCCCTCCAGTGGGCGATCATGGAATGGGGGGTTGCGAAAGGGTGCTGGCTCTACGATCTGGAGGGGATCGACCCCACGGGAAACCCTGGAGTGTTCAATTTCAAGAAGAAGTTGGGAGGGGCGATTGTGACACTCGAGGGCAAGCGATCGACACCTCTCTCCTGGCGAGGAGTTCTGCTCGATCGAGGTCGCCGTATCACCGGGCGCTGAGGAATCCTTGTCAAAGGTCAAGTCGATCCTCTGCGTCACGTCCGCGTTCCCCGACTTTCCGGGGGAACGTGACGGCAACTACGTGCACGATTCGCTTGAGGCGCTCGTTCGGGCGGGCGTCAGGGTTTCGGTGATCGTGTGTAGGCCGTTTATGCCCGGGCCCGTGGGACGGTGGCTTGGCAGGAAAGTCGGAGGCATTCCAGCCGGAGCGTTTGGAGCCTTCGAGGCCGTGGAGTCCGTTCGATACCTGAGCTTCCCACGCCACTTTCTGAAACTCGCCAGCAACGCCTCACTCGACCATTGTGTCGGGTCGGCGATCGTCAGGCTCATCGGTAGAGGCCGTTTCGATCTCATCCACGGTCACGGCGAGGAGTTGGCCACAGCCGTGGCCAGCGCGGCTCGAGCCCACGGACTCGCCTCGTTCGTCACCATCCACGGAATTGACACAGCGCGGCGCAACATGGGATCCCCGGCACAGCGCCGGCGCTACCGGAACGCCCTTCGCGCACTGGACCGGGTCATCCTCGTGGGCGAATCGTTGCGGTCGCACTTCTCCGAACTGGTCCCGGGGGAGGATAACTTTTGCATCGTTCACAATGGATTCCGGCCACCTCCTCCGGAGTTGTGTAACCGTTCGGAAAGCCAGCAAGCGCGCTGTGGTTTGATGGAACTCATCAGTGTTTCCAATCTGAACGAAGGCAAGGGCGTCGATGTCACTCTGGAGGCCCTCGCCCTCCTGAGGCGGAGGGGCTGCGATCGGTGGCGCTACCGCATCGTTGGGGACGGGGAACAACGCGCGGCCCTCGAGAGACAAACGCGGCGGCTAGGCCTTGGAGATGTGGTTCGGTTCCTTGGAGCCCGGCCGCACGCGGAGATCTACCCGCTGCTCGCGGGCTCCGACGTCTTTGTGCTGCCCTCCTATCGGGAGGCGTTCGGCATTGCCTATCTGGAGGCGATGGCGATGGGGTTGCTCGCTGTTGGTGTTCGTGGCCAGGGCCCGGAGGCGTTCGTTATTGATGGCCGTACCGGTATCCTCGTGCCCCCACATGATGAGATCGCCCTCGGGTGTGTCCTGGAGAGGGCCGTCGAGGACCGGAAGAGATGCCGCGAGATTGCATCCCGAGGCAGGGTTGAGGCGCTAACGCACTGGACCTGGGACTGCCATGCAACGGCACTCACGTCTGTCTACGACCAAGGCTTAGGGGAGAGGGTGCAATGAGCGGAGGAGTCCTCATGCTCATGATTGAGCCGACCCCTTACATACTGGGCCTGGTTCGAGAGCTACGACTGGAATGGAACGGTGAACTCGACGTGGTCTTCGTCGGCCGAAACCTCTCACAGGACTGGGGCGAATCCGGGCCAGCGCACGACGTGCTTCCCCCGGGCTTGTTTCAGGCGGGTCTCGAGTTCTGGAGGCGAGTCGCGTCGGGACGCTACGCTCTTGTTCACCTGGCAGGCTGGGGCCACCCGCTCCTCATGCTGGGATTCCTGACGGGGTGGGTCACCGGGGTACCGGTGACAGTCGAATCAGACACGCAGCTTCGGCCGGACCGGCTCGGCTGGCGCGACCTCGTCAAGGCGGTTGCATATCCGCTTCTGTTTTCCATCCCGCGTATGTTCCTCCCTGGAGGCACCCGGCAGGCCGCCTACCTGGAGCATTTCGGCGTCCTGCGCACGCGAATACGGATCGCCCAGATGACCGTCGACGTCGACGCGATCGTCGCCCACCGGAAAGCAATGGGAGAAGCCGAGCGGCGCCGGCTGCGGGAGCGCATGGGTCTACAGGACGGGCAAATCGCCTTTCTTTACGTGGGGCGCCTGGAGCCATCCAAGGGCGTTCGCCTGCTTCTCGAAGCCTTTGCGGCGCTCGACGAGGCGGGGAAGGACAAGCGGGCACTCGTCATCGTCGGCGCTGGCTCAATGTCTGACGAGATTTCAAGAGCGTCGGGAAGGCTGAGCGGTGTCGTGGCACCCGGGCGCTTGGCGGGGAAGGACTTGCTGGATGCCTACTGTTCCGCCGACGTATTCGTCCTCCCGTCGTTGGCCGATCAATGGGGGCTCGTCGTGAACGAAGCGATGGCCGCTCGCCTCCCGGTGATCGTGACCAGTGCCGTTGGATGCGTTGACGATCTTGTTGTGCAGGGGCGCACCGGCGTCGCTGTTCGGCCCGGGAGCGTGGATGAGTTGAGGGACGCGATGTCGCGCCTGGAGTCCAGCTTGCAGGTTCGAGAAATGATGGGAAAGGAGGCCGAGAAGTACATCCAGCCGTGGACCCTCCGGAACGAGGCAGCACGTGTTTCGGGAGCATGGATGGAGGCGATCCGGCCGTGAGGAGCATCGGATTGGCAGCGTGGTCGGCGCCAGCTCTCCTCGTGGCCTTCTCGGCCGTAGGTGTGGACGGACTGAATGCGATCTTCACGACCTCGGTTCGATGGGGTGTACTCGCGTCGGCCCTCCTGATCGTGTTGTCGCACGGCCTTCCTCGCTCTCTCTACTCATCCGCCTTCATGATGGCCAGCCTTGCCTTCTGTGGATGGGCCATCACCTCGAGTATCTGGTCCGAATGGACCACCATCACCATCTTGAAGTCGATGGCCTTCGTCGCCGTCGTGATAGGCGCAACGGGCGCCGGCTATCTGTGGGTTCGCCGCAATGCGATTCCCGCGGCACTCGATGCACTAGGGCCACTGCTGGTCATTGCGCTCATCGCAGCCATCAAGGGACGAGGACCCAGCTCCTATTCGTGGATAGGGGAGAGCACGCAACTTTACCAGGGCGGAACCGACAACCCCAACTTTCTGGGCGCGCTCAGCGCGATGGCGGTTCCGCTTCCAACGTGGAAGGTGATGAGTTCGACGTCGGCTCCTCGGCGGATCGGATGGGCCCTCTGTCTTGTGGCGCTTGTCGTGGTGATCGGCATCTCTCGATCGCGCGCGGCGTTGATGATTGTGGCGTTCATCGGCGGTGGGGCGGCTGCTGGAATTGGCTGGAGAAGGAGCATTCCCTTTGCCGTGCCGGCTGCCGCTGTGCTAATGGTCGTCGCCCTTCTTATGCCCCGGTCCATGGAACGCGTGACCGATGAGGTTCTGTACAAGGGCAGTCGAGAATATGGTGGAGTGCTGGCATCACGGCAGCAAACCTGGGGCGAGTCCTACGATGCGGCGCTTCAGGGAGGGGCCTGGGGAGTCGGCTATGGTGTCAGCCTTGGTTCCGAGATGGTGCTAACCAGCATGACTTCGGCCGTCCACTTGGGGAGGGAGAAGGGCAACTCCCAGTTAGGAATCGTGGAAGAACTGGGATTGTTCGGTCTCATCCTCTACCTGGCGGGCACTCTGGCGCTCTTCGGGCTCCTTCAAAGAGCCGGGCGGGCGTCCCTCGACACCAGGGGCGCCGCCTTGGTGAAACTGCTCCTGGGAACGCTTGCTGGCATGACCGCGCACTCGATTTTCGAAGCCTGGTACAACGCTCCGGGCTCCATGGAATGCGTCTACTATTGGGTCATGGCCGGTATGGCCGTAGGGGTAGCGACCGATGCCCGGTTGAGGGTTTCCGGATCGGCAAGCGACGGGCCTCGGTGGTCATTTCTTGCTGGAGGAAGGCCCGCATGAGCGCCCCGTGGGTCCTCGATCGACTGGCGTGTCCCCGTGACCAGCAGTCACTCGTGGTGTCCGGTCCCGAGCGGATCACCTGTTCTCGCGGCCATCAGTATCGGATCGTAGATGGGATCCCCGTGCTTTTGGCCAACGAACTCCCGGCCACGCATCCCTGCCTCGACGAGACGATAGCCATCACCGAGAAAGGTGGGGGTAAGCCGTGCGATACGGTCGTCGCGGGCAATCAGGTCGATCCCTACGTACAGAACGAGATCCTCAAGACGAATGGCCAACTCTACCGCCACCTTCTCGGTTCCCTGCCACGGTACCCCATTCCCGAGATCCGCCTTCCCCCAGGAAGGGGAGCGACGCTGCTGGACGTCGGTTGCAACTGGGGGCGGTGGACCTTCGCGGCGTCGCGCGCCGGATATCGAGCAGTCGGAATCGATCCATGGATCGAGGGCGCACGGGCAGGTCAGAGAGTCGCCCGGCAACTCGGGCTCGACGTGCAATTCGTAGTGGGCGATGCGCGGCAGTTGCCGTTCCGGAACGAGGCGTTCGACGTTGCCTACTCCTACTCGGTGCTGCAGCACTTTTCGAAGGCGGATGCCAGGACGGCTTGGTCCGAGATGGCTCGGGTGACAAAGGAGTCCGGCACCATCCTTGTTCAGATGGCGAACATCTTCGGAATCCGTCAAGCCCAGAACCGGCTTTTCCGGAGCGCGGCAACGGCTGCAGATCCGTTCCGAGTTCGTTACTGGACCCCAGGTGAACTAAAGAAAGCTGGGAACGACCTGGTGGGGCCTACCCGAGTCATGGTCGACGGGTTCTTCTCTCTGAATGCGCAGGCGACCGATCTCGACCTGATGCCGTCGAGTCTCGGTATCGTCATCAGGGCTTCGGACCTACTACGTCGAGTTGCGAAGGTCGTTCCGCCACTCGGAAAGATCGCGGACAGTCTCTACGTGGAGTCGGTTCGGCGAGCGCTGGGGCCTCGCAGCCTTCCCTGAGAGCTGCCGAGCCAGGAATGAGATGACTTGCGCTGTCTAGCAATTGCCACGACGGTCGTCTCGGAATCGGATGGGCTGAGCATTGCTGTGCTTGGGCTCTCCCGCGCGTTGGGCGCGATAGGCCACCAGGTCCGACTCATGTCCGTGGATCCGGTTCGCCTCCCGGACTCGATTGGGTTCCAGCACGACCCCAAGCGGGTAGCTCGAATACTGCGGGTTGGGGCTCGTTCGCCTGAGTTCAACCGGGCGCTCCACTCTGCCGTCCCGAGTCACGACGTCGTCCACGTTCACGGCCTCTGGAGATTCCCCGGAATCGAAGCCGCTCGGGTCGCGAGGTCTAGTCGCACTCCGCTCGTGCTCTCGGTTCATGGCATGTTGACCAGGGAGGCCCTGAGGATTTCTCCGCTCACGAAGAAGGCGTTCTGGAACCTCATCCAGGCAGAGGCGTGCCGGGCGGCATCAGTGGTCCACGCCACTTCGTGCCAAGAGTTCCAGGCCATTCGTTCGCATGGAATCATGCAGCCAGTGGCGATTCTGCCAGTTGGCGTCGAGGCCCCGGCGAATGAAGATGTACGCTCCCCTCGCGGGAAGACGGTCCTTTACCTGGGGCGTATCCACCCGATCAAGGGGTTGGACGTCTTGCTGGCAGCGTGGAGCCGCTTGAAGAGGTCGGGCTTTGGTGACTGGACGCTCCGGATCGTTGGACCGGAGGGTTCGACTGGGTACAGGCGCTTGCTCGATCGCCATATACACGAGGAGTCCGTTCCTGGCGTCGAGTTCCGGGGGGCCGTGACAGGCGCGGAGAAGTGGAGGGAATACCGCGGTGCCTCGATCATGGTCCTTCCATCACGGTCAGAGAACTTCGGGATCACCGTGGCTGAGAGCCTGTCCGTCGGTACCCCGGTCATCACGACGGATCAGACCCCCTGGGAGGATCTGCCGAGCGTGGGGTGCGGATGGTGCGTGCCGCTAAGTGCCGAGAGCATCGAGTCCGCACTTCGGCAAGCGATGTCTCTAGGGGAGAAGGAGCGGTCCCTGATGGGAATGCGCGGTCAAATCTGGATCTCGAACCGGTACTCTTGGCCTAAGGTGGCCGCAGGAATGGCGGAAGTCTACGAATGGCTTCTGTCCGGAGGTCATCCACCTAGCTGTGTCAGAACTGACTGACGGAGTCGGGATCATGCGACCAAGGCTCGCCAACTTGTATGTTGGCGATATCGTTGGCCACGGTCGGCGCCTGGGCCAGAGAAACAGCCCCGATAATCCTTGGACGGGATCCGGGGCGGAGGGAGGGTTGACCAACGCTCACCTCCGATGCAAGACCCAGTTGCCCATCGCGAGCACGTCCATCCGCGTCCTCAAGTAGCAGTTGATCGCATCCTTCGGGCTCGCGACCACCGGTTCGTGCTCGTTGAAACTCGTGTTGAGTACCATCCCCACGCCAGTCTGCCGCTCGAATTCCGAGATGAGCGCGTGGTACCGCGGACTGGCCTTGGCACTCACCGTCTGCAACCTTCCCGACCCGTCCACGTGCGTGATGGCCGGCACGTTCCCGCGCTCTTCCTTCCGCACCTGGTACACCATCAGCATGAACGGTGACGGCTCGGTCCGCTCGAAGTACTTGCCCACCCGTTCCTCGAGCACGCTGGGCGCGAACGGCCGGTAGGTCTCCCGGTGCTTGATGCGGGTGTTGAGCACGTCCTTCATGTCGGCCCGACGGGGATCGGCGACGATGGAGCGGTTGCCGAGGGCTCGAGGGCCGAACTCCATCGCTCCCTGGAACCAACCCACCACGTTCCCCTGGGCTATGGCCTTCGCGACGTGCGTGAAGAGCGCTGCGTTGTCAAGGTGCATCACCTCGATGCCTGCGTCCCAGAGGCCGCCGCCCCGTGCCTCGTCGATGGCCGTCTTCACCGCGGCGTCATCGTAAGCGGGTCCCGTGTAGGCGTGCTCCATCACGAAGCGACGAGGCCGCTTCAGCACCGCATGCTCCACCCAGAGGGCCGCGCCGATCGCGGTCCCATCGTCCCCAGAAGCCGGCTGGACGAAGACCTCCCTGAAGGGCGTCCGCTCGAAGATCTTACCGTTCGCGACCGAGTTCAACGCGCAGCCGCCCGCCAGGCAGAGCCGAGGAACCTTCGTGCGCTCCCAGAGGTCCGAGAGGACGTGGAAGAAGATCTCCTCGTACACCACCTGGGCGCTCGCCGCGATGTCGGCCCACTTGCCGTAGAAGTCCGGATCATCCGGGTCCCGCGCAGGGCCGAGCAGCTCGATCATCTTGTCCGACCACACGCGGCCCAGATGCGGGCTGCCCTCGCGCCAGGACATGTCGATGCCGTCGGAGGCGTGGACGAAGTAGCTCGTGTCGAGCTCGTACTTCCCGCCCGGAGCCGGACGGATGAGGTTCCGCATCTTCTCCACGTACGTGGGCTTCCCGTACGGGGCGAGCCCCATCATCTTCCACTCCTCGCCAAACTTGTGGAACCCGAGGAACTGGGTGACGGCGGTGAAGAAGAGGCCGGCCGAGTGGGGGAAGGTGCCCTCGTCGATTGGTTCGAGGTCGATGCCGCGTCCCACGGCGCGCATGGCCGACAGGAAGTCGCCGAACCCGTCCATGGAGAGGACGGCCGCCTCCTCGAAGCCCGATGGGTAGAAGGCGCTCGCGATGTGCGATCGGTGGTGCCCAACGTTGTGGACCGTGGCCTTCACGGAGCCGCCCAGTGCCTTCGAAAGGTCATCGGCCGCGCCGCTCGCCTTGGCCAGGTTGGCCGCTCTGTCGAGAGCCCTGCCGAGGAAGCCGGGGCGCTGCAGCGCGCTCCAGATCTTCTTGAGCAGATGGGCGTTCGGGTCGCGGGAGAGGGCGACGTGGTCGATCTCGTCGGGCCGGACCCCGGCCTGGTCGAGGGCTGCGTGTACGGCGAGACTGGGAAAGCCGGCGCAGTGCTTCTGCCGATTGAGCCGCTCCTCCTCGATGGCGGAGACGAGCAGGCCGTCCTTCACGAGGGCAACCGACGCGTCGGCGTGGTAGGCGTTGAGTCCCAGGATGATCATGCGCATATGCATCATACGGTACGAAGTTCATTCCTCCAGATGAAGATCCTCCTCCTCAACCAGTTCTTACCGCCCGACCTGGCCCCCACCGGGCAGATGGCGGCCAGCCTGGCGGAAGACCTGGTCGGGATGGGTCACGAGGTCACCGTCGTCGCGAGTCGGGGCAACTACCTGTGCGGCGAAAGGCATCCTTCGCGTGCCACCTGGCGCGGCGGCAACGTCGTCCGTGTCGCTGCGAGTTCCCTCGGCAAGCGAACCCTCGCCCACCGTGCCCTCGACTACGCGAGCTTCTACGCCACAGCCGGCTGGATGCTCCGCCGCCTCCCGCCGCCCGACGTCATCGTCTCCATGACCCCCCCGCCGCTCATCGCCGCGGCCGGGCTGGACGCGCGGCACGAGGGCACGAGGGCACGAAGCTCGTCTACGGAGTGCAGGATCTCTACCCAGAGATTGCGCCTTCGGCGCCATCGGGGTGTCGGCCCTTCACACCCGGGCCATGGCTGCCGTGTCGCGTCGCGTCATGCGAGCTGCGGCCCATGTCGTGGTGCTCGGGGAGGCGATGAAGGAGAAGGCGATCGACGCCGGTGCCCCCTGGAACCGCGTGTCGATCATTCCCAACTGGGCCGAGGGTGACATCGTTCGGTCGATCCCGAACGAATCGAACCCGCTCCGCGATGACCTCGCCCGCGGCGCACGATTCGTTGTCCTCTAGTGGAGCTCCTCGAGCCCTCGAAGCTCTACGGCGTCATGGCGGCGGGGAGACCAGCCCTCTACGTGGGGCCTGGCCGCTCCGAGGTGGGGCGAACCATCGTCGACGAGCGAATCGGAGCCTGCCTCGAGAACGGCGACGTCGCGGGACTGGTGGATGCCATCACCCAACGCGCCGCCGACCCCGTCCTGTGCCGCGAAGAGGGGTCACGCGCCCGCGCGGTCTTCGACCGTGCGTACTCCCGCCCCCATCGCACCGCCCAGTTCGCCCTGATTCCAGAACTCCGGACATAGGAATCACGACGAAGCAGCCAAGTGATCGATATTGATCAGCTTTCCGGTTGCAGGGTGCGGACCCAAACCTGTCCGGTATCGCAGACGAGGCGGAAACCTGCGACCGCGCAAGTGATCGATCT